>CAYFZZ010000332.1:0-5625 GCA_964347545.1 uncultured Planctomycetaceae bacterium
TCTGTTCGAAATGGGGGAGGACAGCCGGGACGACGGACATTTAGCCTCCCAAACTGACCAAAACATCACGTCGATCCTGTTCATCCTGTCAAAAATAAACAGACCCCCTGACGGAGGAAAATCCGAAATCCGGATTTTCTTCCCCCGCCAGGCCGGCTCGGCGACGTCCGCGGCCTTTTGCTGAAAATGAGGGGCTAGGGTGCCAGAGCGGCGGTGGCCAGTCAGGGGCCGACGACGGAGGCCAAGGGCTCGCGGCTCAAGACCTCCATGATCCAGCGATCCAGGTCGGCGGGGATCTGCTGGGCCAGCGTGGAAGGGTCGGGGTACTGGCGAAGCGAGATGTTGAGGCCGGCCACGTGCAGGAGGCGGAGGTCGCGGCAGACGCGGGACGACGGGTACCGCCCGCCGCGGCGGGAGGCGGCCAGCAGGATTTCCAGGTGCCGCAGTTCGGACCAGCGTCGCAGAGGAGCGTCGCCGTCGGGAAAGGGGCCTTCGCAAGAGGCCACCCCGCGAAAGACGTCCGGCATCTGGGTGGCCAGGCGCAGCGCCATGCTGCCGCCGCAACCCTGGCCCACCAGGAAGATCCGCTGAGGGTCAATCCGGTATTGCCTGGCCTGCCGCAGCGCGGCCATCAGGCGGCGACCGGCCAATTGGATGTGGTCCGGCCGCTGGGACCAGCCAAACGCCTGTTCCACCGCGTTGGTGTTGCTGGCGGGCAAGGCCAACGTGCCGCGAAAAGCGACCGCCACGTAGTTCCGCAGGCTGATCTGCGGCATGATCCGCGTCAGGTCGTGTTCGTCCCCTCCCTCGGCGTGCAAGTAGACGATCAGCGGGTAGGCGTAATTGGGCTCGTAGTGCAGCGGCGTGAACAACACCACGCCCGGCAGGGAGTCGGGTGATGCGGGAGCGGCCGCGGGCAGGCGCCGGTCGGCCAGGGGAGGAGAAGTTGGAGCGATGAGGCGATTCATGGGCAGCAGCTCCCCCTAGGGTGGCACTCAAAACGGATCGCGATCGACCTCGGCGGCCAGGCCGGCGGGGACCTCCCGCAGCTCGTCACGCAATTCCTCGTACGGAAACAACCTCCCCGGACACTTCGTCACCGCCACGTCCCGATGCCGCAGCACCCGGTCAAAGGAAATCTCGTACTCGGCGGCCAACCACTCACACAGCTGCCGCACCGCGGTCAACTGGCGCGGCGTGGGCGAGCTGTCTTCGAAATTGCCGATCAAGCAGATCCCGATCCCCTGCCGATTGTGGCGGCGGCTGCCGGCGTGGGCCCCGGCGAGTTGTTCCTGCCAGCGAAAGGTGGCCGTGACCTGGCCGTCGGGCATGCCGTTTCCGTTGCCGATCACAAAGTGGTAACCGATCCCCAGCCAGGCGTTGCCAAACTGGTCTTTCCGTCGGCGGTGTTCGGCATCCAAGCTGGCGACACTGCCCCCTTCGGTGGCCGAGTGATGCAGGATCAGGTATTTCCAATCCAGCGACACACTCGGCCGCGTAAATTCGGTGGGTTCGTCCATGATGACTGTAGGTAAAGCGGTGGCTGAGGGTAAAGAAGCGGTGGTGGCTGAGTGTAAAGATGTCGTCGAGCTGGCGGCGGGGGAAGAGGGGTGGTCCGTGGGGGTGGCTTGCCGCAGCGGCGACGGGTGGGGGACCCGCTCTTGGCCGGTCAGGTCTTCCTCGCCGCATCCGCCGCCGGTGGCGGCCAGGGCCGCCACGATCAGGACCCCTGCTGCCCCCCGGCTGGACATCACCCGGTGTTGGCCCTTAGTAGGAAAAAATATCTCCCCCGCCGGCTTCCGCGGCGGGTCGTCAAAGATCCAAGGCTACGGCGTGGGACGAGGCCGAGTCAAGCTCATTGTCCGCTCGGCCCCCGCGGCCCCCGCGGGGGTCCGGCCGCACCCCCGGCCCGGTCATAAAAGGCTGTCCATGGTTGCTACCAACGCTTTCACCGCCTCGACGCTCTGCTGAAATTCCGCCCGCTCCTCGGCGCTCAGCTCCAGCTCCACGATCCGTTCCACCCCGCCGGCGCCCAGGATCACGGGGACGCCGACGTAGTAACCCCCCACGCCGTATTCGGCCTGGCAATAGGCGGCCGCGGGGAGGAGGCGTTTCTTGTCGCGGATGATGGCTTCGACCATTTGAGCGGTGGCGGCCGCGGGGGCGTAGTAGGCACTGCCGGTCTTGAGCAGGGCCACGATTTCGCCGCCCCCTTTCCGCGTCCGCTCGATGATCTGTTCCAACCGATCGGCCGCGATCAGCTGAGCGACGGGGATCCCGCCCACCGAGGCACAGCTGCGCAAGGGGACCATCGTGTCGCCGTGGCCGCCCAGCAGCATGGCGGTGACATCTTCCACGCTGACGCCCAGCTCGATGGCCAGGAAGGTGCGATAGCGAGCGGTGTCCAGCACGCCGGCCTGGCCGATCACGCGGTGGTGGGGAAAGCCGGTCACCTGCAGAGCTCGCTGGACCATGGCGTCCAGGGGGTTGCTGACCACGATCACGATGGCGTCGGGGCTGGTCTGTTTCACCTGGCCGCTGACGGCGGTCATGATCTGGGCGTTGGTCTTCAGCAGATCATCACGGCTCATCCCCGGCTTCCGCGGCAGTCCGGCGGTGATGACCACCACGTCGCTGTCGCGGGCGTCGTCGTAGGAGGTGGTGCCCACGACGTGGGCATCAAAGCCCACGATGGGGGAGGCCTGCATCAGGTCGAGGGCCTTGCCGGCGGGCATATCGCCCGTTTCGGGGATGTCGACCAGCACGATATCGCCCAGTTCGGCCGCGGCGCACCAATGAGCCGTGGTGGCCCCCACATGCCCGGCCCCCACAATCGTAATCTTCGCTCGTCCCATGAAACGCTCCTCCAAAAAACCGCCTGCAAAACCGTGAATATGGCGGCGGCGCCAGAATCGTCAAGTAGGCAGCGGCCGGTGGGGGGAAAAAGGGGGCCGTGCGGGCGCGCGAAAAGCAGGACAGCGGGGACGGGTGGCTTGGCGGGCCTGGGGCGAAGGGGAATTTCACCACGCAGGACACGAAGAGCACGAAGGTCAGATTCGACAGCCTAAACAGGGGCAGGCATGATGGGGCTCTGCGATGGATTGATGATTGGCGAATTTTGATTTTTGAAGTGCGGGTAGGCGGGGACGACTGACTTTGCGGCAGGCCGGCGGGGACGACTGACTTTGCGGGCCTCGTGTTGCCCTTCGCTCTTCTCCCTCCTCTTTCTTCGTGCTCTTCGTGTCCTTCGTGGTTCTTTCCAGCTTTTTCTGCCGGCAGGAGGGACGGCGCGTAGGACAGCGGGGACGCGTGGCTTGGCGGGCCCGTTGGCTTGGCTGGAGGGACTCAGCCGGGGGCCGCAAGCCGCAAGTGGGACGGGGACTGCGCCCCGGTCAGGCGGGGGACGGGCAAGAGTGCCCGTCCTACAAGAATGCGCGCAAACAGAAACTTCTGAGAAAGAACAGGCATCATCGGGCTCGGCGATGGATAGATGATTGACGAATGTCGATTTTTGAAGTGCCGGCAGGCGGCGTGCCGCTGCCACTGCACCAATCACCACTCAGAATTCTCTCGCCCAAGCGGCTCGGGCGATGGCGCATTACGCGCTTTTCTGTTTTTCGCCTGGCATGGGGAAGAGCGGCGCGACGCCTTCCACGATCTCGTCGGTAATCACGTAGTTGCCCCCCGTCGCCTGTTCGGGCAGTTCGAACATGATGTCCAACATCACGGCCTCGATGATCGACCTTAGCCCGCGAGCGCCCGTCTCGCGCCGCTGGCTCTTCCTGGCGATCGCCTGGAGGGCGTCGGGCGTAAAATGCAGCTCGGCCCCCTCCATGGCAAACAGCTTTTCGTACTGCTTGACCAACGCATTCTTCGGCTCGGTCAAGACCCGCACCAGGGAATCCTCGGAGAGCGGTGTGAGGGCGGAGTGGACCGGGAGGCGGCCGACCAGTTCGGGGATCAGCCCGAATTCCAGGATGTCGTCGCTGGTCACATGCGGCAGGGTGTTGGACAGGTCGAGTTCCGCGTCCAAGCCGGCTTGCTGGTCGAACCCGATCGTCCGCTTGCCCAACCGCTTGCCGATGATCTTGTCGATCCCCACAAACGTCCCGCCGCAGATGAAGAGGATGTTAGTGGTGTCCATCTGGATATACTGCTGTTCCGGGTGCTTGCGGCCCCCCTGAGGCGGGACGTTGGCCGTGGTCCCTTCCAGCATCTTCAAGAGGGCCTGCTGGACCCCCTCGCCCGACACGTCGCGGGTGATCGACACGTTCTGGCTGGTCTTGCCAATCTTGTCGATCTCGTCGATGTACAGCACTCCCCGCTGAGCGGCTTCCAGGTCGAAGTCGGCGGCGTGCAGCAGCTTCAGCAACAGGTTCTCGACATCCTCGCCCACATAACCCGCTTCGGTCAGCGTCGTGGCGTCGCCGATCGCGAAGGGGACGTTCAGGATCCGGGCCAGGGTCCGCGCCAGCAGGGTCTTGCCGGAACCAGTGGGTCCGATCAGGAGGATATTCGACTTGTCGATTTCGACGTCCGAACCTTCGTCGTCCGCCATCAACCGCTTGTAGTGGCTGTGCACCGCCACGGCCAGCACCCGCTTGGCATGCTCCTGCCCAATCACGTACTCGTCCAGGTGCGTGACAATTTCGCGGGGCGTGGGGACCTTGGTGAACAGCTGCTGGGTCGTCCCCCGCCGCCGCCGTTCCTGGTCCAAGATCGACTGACACAGCTCGATGCAGTCGCCACAGATGTAGACGTCGCCGGGTCCTTCGACCAGGGGTCCGACATCGCGATAACTTTTGCGGCAAAAGGAACAAAAAGCGTTCTTTTTGGTCGTGCTGCCGCCCCGTCGTCCACTGACGTTATCCCTTCCCGAGGGCATAAGATCTCCTTGTCCCGGAATCCCTGCTCAGCAGGCCGATCCTAGTTGTCGTTGGAATTGTCGCAAACTGCCTGTTCCGTATCTCTTAACTCTTGCTGAATCTGGGCAGCCAGCTTCGCTTTTATAGTTCGGAATTCTTCATCGCTCAGCACACTCTGGGAATGCATTTCCCGGAATTTGGTGAGCAGTTCGCTGGCCGTGATCCTGTCCTCTTCGTTAGTACCGCGCCACTTTGACGCGACGTACGCGCCAGCCATTACCAGTATGGCAATCGCCGCAAATAGGATAACTATTTGCGCCCACGGATTTGTCAGGATTTCGAACATCTCCGTGACGCTCGGCTCCAGCGTCGGCGGCGCCGGATGGGGCAGGCCTGTTTTTCGCCACCCGAGTCATTATGCACTCTGACCGACCACTCGTCCAGAATCGCGACCGGCAGGGTCGGCCGTGTAAGATTTTCAATCCCCGCCGCGGCGGCGGAAAGTCGGCCAGATTTGATGCCCTGCCCTGCGAACCGAGCGGGCAGCCGGCTGCGGCCCGCGGGGAATTGTAAAAATCACCACCCGGACACTCGACCGGGCCCGCCGCGGACCGCCCCCGCCGCCCTGCCCCGCCGCCCCCCTCCGCCCGCCGCCGACCGTCGCCGACCGGCGGCAAGAACCCCTAACCGTTAAAGTCCGCTGACCCCATCCCCCGCCTGGGGACCGGGGGGTGCCGAACTTCAAGCCGTTCCTGCCGGC
>CAYFZZ010000333.1:0-8322 GCA_964347545.1 uncultured Planctomycetaceae bacterium
CCCCGGTCGACTTCTTCGAAGACCGAACCGATCGTGCCGACCGGCAAAAATTCGACCGTCTGCCCGAAACGGTGGATGGCCGCCAGGTGGCTGTAGCTGTAAAAGGGCCCCAGGAAGGCGACCCGCAAGATCTTTTCGATCGCTCGCGAACCACTGATGATCTCGCGAAACACGGCCCGGATGCACTGTTCCGAGAGGGGACCCTGGGACAGCTGGACGGCTCGAGCCAGGACTTCTTCCTCGCGGCCCGGCGCGTAAATCGTCTCGCCCACCGCGTCTTTCAGCTGGCCGATCTGGTGAGCCAGCCCGGCCCGCTCGTTGATCAACTCCAGAATCTGGCGGTCCAGCCGGTCGATCCGCTTGCGGAGACCCGTCAGCGTCGGTTTGCGGCCCGCCGCGACCGCACGACCGACCCCGGCTTTCTTCTTCTTCGCCGCCTTCTTCCCGGCTTTCTTCCGCCCCCCGCCGCTGCTGCGGGGACGGGCAGATGACTTGGATTTGGCCATCAGATCCAGCTCAGTGGATGGGACCGCTCGCCCCACAGGACCAGCGGTGTCGAAAGTTGAATTGACTCTTGTAGTTGGGTCCGGCTCGGGTGTCAAGAAACTGCCAATAAGGCAGGATGGTCTGAGGGTCCAGGCAGGTAGTGTCAGATTGGCAGGATCCAGGTGAACGCGAGGAAAAGTTTTTCTCGGTCTGTTGTCATAAGTATATGATAAATAGATGGTTACGGTAATATGGCTGCTCGCTGGCATGGACTTTGCGGATGGTAGCTGGATGATCATTGGCCGCCGCGGGTGCGGTGGCAGCTTCGAGAAAGGAACCAACGATGGCTCAGGGTGAAAAAATCATTGGAATCGATTTGGGGACCACCAACTCGGTGGTCTCGGTGATGGAAGGCAAAGATGCCAAGGTGATCGCCAACCCCGAGGGGAATCGGCTGACCCCCAGCGTGGTGGCGTTTACCGACAAGGGCGAGACGCTGGTCGGCGAACTGGCGAGGCGCCAAGCGGTCACCAACCCTGCGCGGACGGTTTATTCGATCAAGCGTTTCATGGGTCGCCGGCACAACGAGGTGCAGAACGAAGAAAAAATGGTCCCCTACGAGATCACCGGGGGCCCGGCGGACTATGTGAAGGTCAAGGTAGGCGACAAGGAGCACACACCGCCGGAAATTTCCGCCTTGATCCTCCGCAAACTGAAGGAATCGGCCGAGGCCTACCTGGGCCACAAGGTGAACAAGGCGGTGATCACGGTCCCGGCCTACTTCAACGACTCGCAGCGGCAGGCGACCAAGGACGCTGGCCAGGTGGCGGGCCTGGAAGTGGCCCGTATCATCAACGAGCCGACGGCGGCGGCACTGGCCTACGGCTTGGAAAAGAAAGAGCACGAGAAGATCGTGGTCTTCGACCTGGGGGGTGGTACCTTCGACGTCTCGATCCTGGAAGTGGCCGACGGGGTGTTCCGGGTGATCAGCACCAACGGCGACACGCACTTGGGGGGCGACGATTTTGACGAGGTCCTGATCAACCATGTGGCGGACCAGTTCAAGCGCGAACAGGGGATCGACCTCCGCCAAGACAGTATGGCTCTGCAGCGTCTGCAAGAGGCCTGCGAAAAGGCGAAGAAGGAGTTGAGCACCGCTCAGTCGACCGACATCAACCTCCCCTTCATCACCGCGGACGCCAGCGGTCCCAAGCACCTGCAGGTCAGTATTTCCCGCGCCGAGTTCGAAAAGCTGGTGGACGAGCTGGTGGAACGGTGTCGGGGTCCGGTGAACCAGGCCCTGACCGACGCCAAGATGCAGCCCTCCGAGATCGACGAAGTGGTCCTGGTGGGGGGATCGACCCGGATCCCCAAGGTCCAGGAATTCGTGAAAAAAATCTTCGGCAAGGATCCTCACAAGGGAGTCAATCCGGACGAAGTCGTCGCCGTGGGCGCGGCCATCCAGGCAGGTGTCCTGGCCGGGGAAGTGCAAGACGTGCTGTTGCTGGACGTCACCCCGCTGTCGTTGGGCATCGAAACCCTGGGTGGGGTGTTCACCAAGCTGGTCGAGCGGAATACGACGATTCCCACCGAGCGGAAACAGGTGTTCAGCACGGCCGACGATAACCAGACGGCGGTCACGGTGCGGGTGTTTCAGGGGGAGCGGCCGATGGCGGCCGACAACCGCCTGCTGGGCCAATTCAACCTGGAAGGCATCCCCCCCGCTCCGCGAGGCGTTCCCCAGATCGAAGTCAAGTTCGATATCGACGCCAACGGCATCCTGAATGTGTCGGCCAAAGACATGGCCACCAGCAAGGAGCAAACGGTGAAGATCGAGCAGTCCAGCGGCTTGACGGACGTGGAAATCGAGCGGATGCAGAAGGACGCGGACGAGCACGCGGAAGAGGACAAACAACGTCGCGAGCTGGCCGAGAACCGCAACAAGGCCGAGGCGATGTGTTTCGAGCTGGAGAAGCTGATCAAGCAGCATGCGGAGAAGCTGAGCGACGCGGACAAGCAGCCCCTGGAGGCGGCCATCAAGAAGACGCGCGAAGTCGCTGCCGGCAACGAGGTCGAGCCGATCAAGGCGGCGATCACCGAGCTGGAGCAGGCGTCCCACGCCTTCAGCAAAACGCTGTACGAACAAGGCGCGGCCGCCGGCGCGGAGGCCGGCGCGGCGGCGGAAGAAGGACCGGCGCCCAGCGGGGCCGAGGCACCCCCCAGTGACGATGTGATCGACGCCGATTTCGAGGTTAAGGATTCGTAAGCCGACCATTGGCAAGCCGAGGGATTCGTGAGCATCCATTTTGAAAAGCTGACAATCAAGGCTCAGGAAGCGGTCCAACGCGCTCAGAGCCTGGCCGCCGACGCCGGCAATCCGGCCATCAGCCCTCTGCACCTGCTGGCCGCGTTGCTGGACGAGTCCGAAGAAGGGATCATCCACCCCTTGCTGGAACGCATCGGGGCCAATCTGGGCCAGCTGCAGCAGATGGTCCAAGCCGAATTGCAGCATCTGCCCAAGGTGCAGGGGGGGGCCGAACCGGCGGTTGAGCGGGAGTTCGTGAAAATCTTCGAAGCGGCAGAGGCCGAAGCCGACAACATGAAGGACGACTTCGTGTCGACCGAACACCTGCTGTTGGCCCTGACCAAGGTCGATTCGAAGGCGAAAAACCTGCTGCAGCTTGGCGCCATCGAACCCCAAACGGTGCTGGCGGCCCTCCAGAAAGTCCGCGGCAGCGCCCGCGTGAGCGATCCGAATCCCGAGGCCAAGTTTCAAGCTCTGGAAAAGTACGGCATCGACCTGGTCGAACGGGCGCGACAGGGCAAGTTGGATCCGGTGATCGGCCGCGACCAGGAAATTCGCCGCGTGATCCAGGTCCTGTCCCGCCGCACCAAGAACAATCCGGTGCTGATTGGCGAGCCGGGGGTGGGCAAGACGGCGATTGCCGAGGGGTTGGCGTTGCGGATTGTCCAGGCAGATGTCCCCCAAAGCTTGAAGAACAAACGGGTGGTGGCCCTGGACATGGGCGCGCTGATCGCCGGTACAAAGTTCCGGGGGGAATTCGAGGAACGGTTGAAGGCCGTCCTGCGGGAGATTCAGGACGCCGACGGATCCGTGATCCTCTTCATCGACGAATTGCATACGGTGGTGGGAGCGGGTCGCGCGGAGGGGGGGGCCGACGCGGCCAACCTCCTGAAACCCGCCCTGGCGCGGGGCGACCTGCGGTGCGTGGGGGCCACCACGCTGGACGAGTATCGCCAGTACATCGAAAAAGATGCCGCTCTGGAACGCCGCTTCCAACCAGTCTACATCGGTGAACCGAACGTGACCGACACGATCGCCATCCTCCGCGGCCTGAAACCCCGCTACGAGGCTCATCACAAAGGGGTCAAAATCAAAGATTCCGCTCTGGTCGCGGCCGCCGAACTTTCCCACCGCTACATCACCGATCGCTTCCTGCCCGACAAGGCGATCGATCTGGTCGATGAAGCGGCCAGCAAGCTGGCCATGGAGCTGGAGAGCGTGCCGCAGGAAATCGATGTCGTCCAACGGCGGCTGACCCAATTAGAACTGGCTCAGCGCCAACTCGCCGAGGAAACCGAGGAACATGCTCAGGAACAGCTGGCCGACATCGAACAGGAAATGACCCGCCTGCGGAACAAGCTGGAGGGGCTCCGCCAGCAGTGGGAAGCGGAAAAGTCCGGGCTGGGCGATGTCCAGGATGTGCGCCACCAGCTGGCCGACGCCGAACTGGAATTCGAACAGCTGGACGCCTCCATCAAAGAGAAAGCCTCCAGCGGGGCGGTTGTTTCGGAGGAGGATTACCAGCGGCTGTACGAGCTGGATGTGAAACGCAAGAGCCTCCAACAGCGGCAAGAAGAGCTGGAACAGCCGGCAGGTCCCGCTGGCGGGGAGGCCGTCAGCGGCGAAGGGGGGGATGGCCAGCCGGCCAGAGCGCCCCGCCGACTGCTGCGCCAGGAAGTCACCGAAGAAGAAGTCGCCGACGTCGTCAGCGCCTGGACCGGGATCCCCGTGTCACGAATGATGGAGACCGAACGAGCCAAGTTGCTGGTGATGGAAGAGCGGATTCACCAGCGGGTGGTGGGGCAGGACGAAGCGGTCGAAGCGGTATCCAGCGCGGTCCGCCGCAGCCGCAGCGGCTTGCAGGACCCCCAGCGCCCCATCGGGTCGTTCATCTTCCTGGGCCCCACCGGCGTGGGGAAAACGGAGTTATGCAAAGCGCTGGCCGAAGTCATGTTCGACGATGAAGACGCCATGGTCCGCCTGGACATGAGCGAGTTCATGGAAAAGCACACGGTTAGCCGCCTGATCGGAGCTCCTCCCGGCTACGTCGGCTACGAGGAGGGGGGCAAGCTGACCGAGGCCGTCCGACGCCGGCCCTACTGCGTGGTCCTCCTGGACGAAATCGAAAAGGCCCACCGCGATGTATTCAACGTGCTGTTGCAAGTCCTGGACGACGGCCGGCTGACCGACAACCACGGCAAGACGGTCGACTTTACGAACACGATCATCGTGATGACCAGCAACATCGGCAGCCAGCAGATCCAGGAGATTACCGAACGGGGAGCGGAGGAGGAGGAAATCCGCCGAGCGGTCCATGAGGCGCTGAAAGCGAATTTTCTGCCCGAGTTCCTCAACCGGGTCGACGAAACCATCGTGTTCCATCCCCTCCAACGTAACCAGATCGCTCGGATCGTGGACCTCCAGCTGGACAGGCTGGCAGACACGCTGGCCCACCAGAACATCGGCTTGACCGTGACCGATGCGGCCCGCCAGGCGATCGCGGTGGAAGGATACGACCCCACCTACGGAGCGAGACCGCTGAAGCGAATCATTCAACAGCAGCTGCAAAACCCGCTGGCCACCGTGCTGCTGAAAGGCGAGATCGAAAGCGGGGGCCGCGTGACGATCGACTATGACGGAGAGAACTTCACGTTCACGCCCAGCGCCGGTGCGGCCAGCGAAGAGGTGATCGCCAGCGAAGTGCTGTAGTCGCCCCCTACCGCTTCTCGAGGCTCAACTGGCCAATCAACGTCTCGGCCCCTGGCGTCAACCGCCGAATCTTCTCGGCGATGTGCGACTTCTCCGAAACCGTGGCCTTCTGGGCCCGCCTGCTGAGCTTCGATAACTTCACCTTCCGGTGGCGTCGGCGTTTGATCTCTTTGCGTCGTTCGCTGGCTCCCACACGAGCCTCCCTGGAAATGGCGAGCAGAAATAAAAGGGGCTGACCAGCCTGCGGTCAACCAAGTGAGTTTTGTTTCTAGCACTCGGCGGCCCTGCATGTCAAGCCGCTCGACCAACCCCCCACCGCCGCGGCCGGGGATCTGTAGAGGGAGTCGGGAGCCTTTTTCGCGAACGAGATGGGGTCGGCGAACGAGATGGGGTCGGGAGTCTTTTTCGCGACATCCGCATGGCAGGCGCGATCGACTCGGTCGCCGTCGCGAAAAAGACTCCCGACCCCGTTTAGGTTACCCGGCGGACAGGCCGTCCCAGGGTCCTTCGCTGGCCGAGCGGGACTGGTTTAGAATGATCTCTGGAAATGGTTCCTGCTGGCGACCCGAGGACAACCCGACCATGTACCTGCTGGAATTCAGCATGTCCCCGCTGGATAAAGGCGCCAGCGTCAGCCCCTATGTGGCTCGCAGTCTGGAAATTGTCGACGCCAGCGGGCTGGACTATCGCCTGCACGCCATGGGCACGATTGTGGAAGGCGAGCTGGACGAATTGTTAGAGCTGCTGAAAAAGTGCTTTGCTGCCATGGCCGCCGATTGCGATCGCATCACCTGTTCGGCAAAATTGGATTTCCGGCGGGGTTATCGGGGCCGCCTGGAATCGAAGGTAGCCAGTGTCCAGCAGCAACTGGGTCGCCCGCTGAAAACCGAACCGCTCGGCCAGCCACCCGGACCGTCGGGACCGCAAAGGCCAGCGGAGGAGAGCGAAGCGGAGTTGTAGAGCGGAGTTTTTAAAGCGGAGTTGTAAAATGAGTGACAGTGCCGAAATTCCTCCGCTGGTCGCCGTGCTGGGGCGGGTGCCGAGCGGGATTTTTGTGTTGAGCGTCCGGCACGAAGGGCAGGAGACCGGGATGCTGGCCAGCTGGGTCATGCAGGCCGGTTTCGACCCGCCCATGATCACCGTGGCCGTCCGCCAGGACCGCTACGTGGCCGATTGGCTGACCGCCGGCGCCCCCTTTGCCCTGAACGTTGTGGCCGAAAAGCAAAAACCGATCCTCAGCCACTTTGGCCGCGGATACGCTGTGGGGGAACCGGCCTTCCAGGGGCTGGACGTGCAGGACGACGGCGGCGTCCCGATCCTCCTGACCGGGACGGTGGGGCACGTCATCTGCCAGCCGCGGGGGCATCTTGATTCGGGCGAGCACCGGATTTTTCTGGCGGAGGTCACCGGCGGCGAACTGGCCCAGGACCTCCCCCCCATGCTGCACGTCCGCAAGAGCGGCGCCCACTACTGACCCCTAACCGCTAGCCCCTAACCGCTAGCCCCTCGCCCCTTCCCTACGCCACTCGGCAATCGGCGAAGGAGTCGATCTCCAGGCCCACCAGCCGGTGGACGACTTCGCGGGCCGTTTGCGGTCGGCGGAGCGGGTGTTTGGCCAACATGCGATGCACCAGGCTGGCCGCCGGCCGGGGCAGATCGGTCAGCAGGCCGCGGATGCAGGGCGGACGAGCTTGGCGGTGCTGGCTGGCCACCTCTGCCAGCGAACGTCCGCCCAGCGGCAGGCGGCCGGTCAGGGTTTCGTACAGCGTGACCCCCAGGCTGTAGATGTCGCTGCGCCCGTCCGTGCCTAACGTCGACGTTACCGTTTCGGGTGCAATGTAGTTGAAGGTGCCCATCCCTTGCCGATGCACGGCCGATCCTTCCTGCTGCAGCTGTCGAGCGAATCCCAGGTCCAGCAGGGTCGTGTGCCCGTCGGGCGCGACCAGGATATTTTCCGGCTTGACATCGCCATGCACCCAGCCGAAGTCGTGTAGCGCGCCGAGGGCCTCGGCGACCTGGCGAGCGATCCAGAAGGCGGCGGGAGGCAGCAGGCGGCGGTGGGCGGCCAGCAGCTGACGCAGGGTCCGCCCTTCCAACAGCGGCATGGTGATGAAATAAGGTCGCCGGCGGACATTGGCATCCAGCACGGAGATCAGGTGGGGATGGCAGACCTTGCGACCGATGTAGGCCTCCTGCCGCATGGCCTGGCAGGCCTGAGCGTCGTCGATAAACTCATTCCCCAGCAGCTTGACGACGTACTGGCAAGGCTGATCTGGCGTGGCGGCGGGACGAGCCAGGTAGGCGGTTGAGAGGGGGCCGGTGTAGAGCGGTTCTGCCAACTGCCAGGGACCCACAACGCCGACCGGAACGGGCGCGGGCTGCCCGACAGCCGCCGGCGGGGGGGCGGATGTCGTGGGGGAATTTTGGGTCATCGGGGATCGCGGTCCATCCGCGCAGACGGGTGTCTCTCTTGATGATCGGCCAGCGGGGGTAGGGAAGTTGAATCCTTTCCCGCCGCGGGCTGCACGTACCCCCATCCTGCATCCCGTACCTCGCATTCCGCATCCCGTCTAGCTGGCATCCCTTCGGGATGCATTTTTGGGGGATGGCCGCGTATCCGGAGGTGGCGCTGCGCTTACCTCCGGCTAATCGCTGCAACCGCTCCGCGGTTGAGTTGGGATGGGGATGCTTGTAGGACGGGCACTCCTGCCCGTCCCCCGCATGACGAGACCCGCACCGCATCCCGCATCCCGCATCCCGTACCGCGCCGCTCGTCTAGCTGGCATCCCTTCGGGATGCATTTTTGGGGGATGGCCGCGTAT
>CAYFZZ010000334.1:0-5587 GCA_964347545.1 uncultured Planctomycetaceae bacterium
ACGCCACCGGCGGCTAGTCCCGGCGCGCCGGGACCGCTCAGGAGGAACCGCCACCGGTGGCTAGTAGCGGAAGGTGGCGGCCAGGGGGGCCTCGGCGGGCATCTGTTCGGCCGTGATCACAAACACGCGGCCGCGGTTTTTCAGCGTCTCGAACGCGGCGCGGTCCAGCAGGTCTTCGTCCCCCGCCTGTTTTTCGTCGTGCAGCTCGACCGTCCCCTCCTCCGCCTGGACCCTGCCCCACTGCCGGGCCCCGCCGACCAGCAACAGCGCTTCGACTCGTCCCTGCCCCGCCGCGGTCACGACGCTGGCCACATCATGGCTGGCCTTCGGGCTGCCGGCCGCCTGCTGGTAGCGGCGAATGGCCTCGGCGCGGGGTTGCTCCAAGGCCGCGGCGACGACCGGCCAGGCCTGCTGGTGCAGCTGGTGCGCCGTCAAGTAATCGGTATTGCCCGACAGACCTGGTTCCACGATCTGCGGGTAACTGCTGCGACTGCGATAGAGCGAGGTCACGTAATCGACGCCGGCCAGCACCAGCGGTCCGGGCTGGTCGCGCAAGGCCGGGCGCACGGCCGCTTCGATCAGCCGGCAGAATTGTTCTAATTCCTCCTTGGCTTCATCGGGCCGGCCTCCTTGGCCGTGAAACACGGCGGCCTGCTTGCCCCGCCCGGCCGAGGCCGAGTGGGTTTGGGAGATTTCCTGGGGCTGATCGTAATTGAGCGCCTCCTCCATGTTGGCCGGCAGCTCGGGCAGATCCAGTTCCACAAACTCGTGTCGTGTCGCTCGCAGGAAGCGGACCTTGTTCTGGCTGATGGCCAGGATGTAAAAGTGCCCGTTGGCGCTGGACAGGGGGAGCAGCGGTGTGATGTGCACGCGGTCGCCTACGGTCAGCGATTCCTCGAACCGCTGCGGCAGGCGGTAAGCGGTGGATTGCTGGGGGGAAATGAACACGGCCAGGCCCTGGCTGCGCGCCGTCCAAAACGGCTGGTCGGTCGACAGGTCGCGGGCCGCCTGCAACCACTTCCGCACCTCCGCGCCCCGATGCCCCTGTTCCACCAGCTGCTGCTCGGCCGCCTGCAGCAGATTCTTCAGCCGCAAGGCGTCCTGCTGACTGTCTTCCCCGGCGGGATTGGTCGGCAGATAAACCGAAACGCACGGCTGAACTTGCAGGGCAAGCAGATTTTGAAACTCGCGATCGGAAAGGTTATCCATGACAGCTTTTTCCTCGCAGGGGTTGGCGCTGGTCGTTGACCGAAACCGGAGTGCCGGCGACGTCAGGGCGGTCATCTCTCTGAAGGGGACCCGGTCCTGTCCCGGGGTTGCTCGGACTGCCCGTGTCGTGCTTGTTCCTCTTCGAAAGTCATCTGCGCCGGGGCGGCGGCCCCCTCCGACCGCTCGACCTCGCCGCCGGAAGCGGTTCCTCCCGCGGCCTTCTCACGAGAACGCGTGCTGGAGGGCGTTTCCCCGTCGTCGGCAGGGGCGGGCCCAGCGGGCTGGTCCGACTCGGATGACTCGTCGTCCCGAAACACATTATCCGGTAAATGGTCGAGGCTCAACTCCTTCCTCAACGGATCGGGCCCCGTGGTGGGCGGCACCAACGACCTGGTCGGTGCCGGGCCATCGGCAGCGGCGGGCGTGTCCCCAGCATCTGACGGCGGGACAGGCCCCAGTCGACTCGGCGGCTCCTCAAAACCCCCCTCCTTCGCCGTGGCCTCCCGCGGCTGAGGCTCCACCGGTGGCTGGTCCGCCAGCGGCGCCACAGCCGGTGTCCGCGGCTCGCGCGGGGACGAGCTGGGGGAGAACAGCAACCGTTGACTGCGGTCGGGCCACAGTTGAGGCAGGACGAGTGCCAGGAGGATGGCGGCGGCCAAGAGGCCCATCGTCACCCGCAGCGGCCAGGGGAAGTGGCGGGGGTCGAGGAATTTTTTCCGCCCTGCCGCGGTGGCCGGCTGCTGGCCCGGACCGGCCTGGTCCGGCGGGCCGCTGGCACCCGGACCCCCGCGGGACCGTCTCGTATCGATGGCCGGCAGGGGCGGGAGGTCAGCTTCCTGGGGATGGATCTCGGGGCCGGCCGACCGTGGGGCGCCAGTCCGCTGGCCGGCCCCCGGCGAGGCGGCCGCCCGCTGCAGCCGAGCGTTGTATTGGGCCCGCAGTTGCGGGTCCAGCAGCAGGGAACGGGCCCGGGCAATCTGTTTGACCAGCTTCTGGGCCACGGCCAGCTGGTCGCGGGTGGCCTGCCGCTTGATGCGGGCGATCTGTCGCTGAGCGGCGGCGGTGACCAGCTGAGCGTCGCTTTCCAGGCGAGCCAGCCCCAGCAGCCGGTAATGATCAGGGGGCTGTTCTTCGGGCGGAATTCCCAACCACTGCTGGTAGGCGTCCAGGGGATCCTGCATGACGCGTGTCCTCGTCTGTCGTTCTCGTCTGCCGTTCCTATCTCGTTGGCTTTGTGCCTCTGTGAGACACGCATGATCGAATCAGGCTTTGAACACCAGCGGGGGATCAGGACGGCATCAAAATCATTCCCACCGCGTCGGGACCCGCCGCGTTCACCTGGTCGTCCGACTCTTGTTTCGTGCTTCCTCGGCTTCCTCCTCGCCTGTGTAGAGGACGAGCAGGAGTGTTGGTCCCAGGTTTGGGGATGGGCGGGCGAGCAGACCCGCGGCCAGCGCCGTCGGCTCACGTCGCCACCCTCACGGTTACTGCTCATAAAGCCCTAGGAGGGGGATGGCGGCGGGTCGGCCGGCGAGCTGGGATCGGCAAACAACCGCAGCCAATAGTCGACTTCTGTCTGGCTGGCCGGTGGCGGCGGTTTTTCCCTGCCGACCGCTTGCCGACGGCGTTGACGCTGTTGTTGCAAAACCTCTGCGTACCAGCGGTCACTGTCGACCGCTCGAGCCCGACGGCGGCGAGCGGCTCGATGGAGCCGGTGGTCGCTGGAGACCACGGTCAGGCTCCGCGGAGCCGTATCGGATGCAATCAGCTGCTCGATCAGCTCGTCGGCGTCCGCGTAGTCCGAGGCGAAGTGGACGGTGAGCCCTCGGTAGGTGTGGACTCGAGCTCGAGCCCGCGGGGCACCGGGCCCGGCATCAAACACGACCGTCGTCTTGGGCACCTGATCCGCTGGCAGGGAGTCGGCCACAAAATTCAACACGGCCAAGCGGGCCGCCGCCAGCGTGCCGCCCGCGGGGCAGGACCCGCCCAGGGCGGTCGCATTCAACAAGTTGTAACCGTCAATCAAGAGGCTCATCCAACACCGCTCCTCCCCCCTCCCGGCCGGCCGGACCGCCCGCTCATCGCGACAGCCGACCAGGGGTTTATTGTAGGCCGAGCTGTCGGGGACGGACATGGCAGATTGGCCCGCCGCGGCCCAGCGTCACCTAGTCCCTTCTCCCCCGCCAGCCCGGCACCGCCGGGTTGGTGGGGGAGAGGGTTAGGGTGAGGGGGCCTTCCGACTGAGACCTCAACCGCCACGCGGCTGCCCCCTCACCCTGGCCCTCTCCTGGACTGCGGTCAAGGGTTCCGCCTCTCCTTTTTCAGCGCGTTAACGCGAGGGGGTCGGGAGTCTTTTTCGACAAACAAGGTCCGTCCGATGCGGGCCGACCATCGATCGAAAAAGACTCCCGACCCCTTACCCGCCGCCAGCAACAGTCCCCTCTCCCCCATCCCGGCGGGGCCGGGACGGGGGAGAGGGTACCGCAGGCGGGGGGGCGAAGAAGTTTCCACCGCAGGCGTGGGGGGCGACGATTGGCCACGGTGGTCACCGCCAGCCGCGTTGGCTTGGCCCACCGGATCCCGTATCCTGGAACCCGCAACTCGAATCCCGTATCCCGCAACCCGTCCGTCTGATGCCCGCTTCGCTGACCATTCTCCCGGCGACCGGTCCGGTCTGCGGCACGATCCGCCCGCCCGGTTCGAAGAGCATTACCAACCGGGCGTTGGTCTGCGCCGCGTTGGCCCAGGGTCAGTCGACGTTGGAGGGGACTTTGGACAGCGAGGATACCCGCGTGATGGTGGCCGGGCTGGAGGCGTTGGGGATTGCGATCGCAGGCCAGCTGGGCCAGACCCCCGTCCAGGTCACCGGCTGCGGAGGCAAACTGGCTTGTCCTCGAGCGGAAGTTTTCACCGCCAACAGCGGTACCACGATGCGGTTCCTGACGGCGCTGGTCTGTGCCGGGCGGGGCGAATACCGTTTGGACGGTGTCCCGCGGATGCGGCAACGGCCCATTCGAGACCTGTTGGAGGCCTTGCAACAGTTGAAAGTGGACGCGACTTGCGAGACGGACGACCGGTGTCCCCCGGTGACCATCCGCTCGTCTGGCTTGCAGGGGGGACGGGTCCGCATCCGAGGGGACATTTCCAGTCAGTACCTCAGCGGGCTGTTACTGGTGGCGCCCACGGCGACGGGGGTGGTCCAGATCGAGATCGCCGGTCCCCTGGTCTCGCGACCTTACGTAGAGATGACGCGGAAGGTCATGGAGTCCTTTGGCGTCCGTGTCGATCTTTCCCCCAGCGGTCACCTGCAGATCAACGCTCCGCAAACCTACCACGCCTGCCACTACGCGATCGAGCCGGACGCGTCGGCCGCCAGCTACTTCTGGGCCGCCGCGGCGATTACAGGGGGGGAGGTGACGGTCAGCGGTTTGTCGAGCGGCAGCCTGCAAGGGGATGTCCGCTTTTGCCACTGCCTGGCTCAAATGGGCTGCACCGTCGAAGACCACGCCGATGCGATCACCGTCCGCGGGGGGCCCTTGCGGGGGATCGACGTCGAGATGAGCGACATCAGCGACACCGTACAGACGCTGGCGGTGGTTGCCTTATTTGCCGATGGCCCGACCACGATTCGCGGAGTGGGGCACATCCGCCACAAGGAAACCGATCGCATCGCGGATTTGGCGCGAGAACTGCGCAAACTGGGGGCCACGGTCGAGCAGCGGGGGGACGGGCTGCGGATCGAGCCCGGAGCTGTGCGGGGGGCGGAAATCGAGACGTATGACGATCACCGGATGGCGATGAGCCTCGCGCTGGCCGGCTTGAAAGTGCCGGGAATCACCATTCTGGACCCCGCCTGTACCGCCAAGACCTACCCCAACTACTTCGCCGATCTGGCAGGGCTGGTCCAGCGGGCTCGGCCGGCCTAAGGCGGGAGCCGGTTGCGCAGGGCGTCGACCGAATCCAACAGCTCGTCGGCCCGGTTCAACAGGTTGATGCTGGACCCCTCCGGCGGATAGGCCGGACTGGTCGGGTCACAGGCTTCGAACTCAGCGTTGCAGTGCTGACACACAACTTGCCGGCCTAGATACTGGACGCGAACGCGTAGGCTACGATGGCAAGTCGGGCACTCCTGCATGAAATACGTAGGACTAGACATGTCCGCTTCCTCCTCTGGCGGGCAAGTTCACGAGGAACCTCGTGAGGTCCTATTAAAACAAGAGGGGGCGAAAATGACAAGCATTTGCGGCGGATCCGCGGGCGGGCGATGAGCACTTAACCTCTGCCGGATATAGACTTAGGGGGCCAGGATCTGGCCGGAGGGCGGCTGCCGAGCACTCGCCGGGGAGGGGGCCAGGGGCGGGCGGGGGACCTGGTTTGG
>CAYFZZ010000335.1:0-4022 GCA_964347545.1 uncultured Planctomycetaceae bacterium
CAGCGATTAGCCGGAGGTAAGCGCAGCGCCACCTCCGGACACGTGGACCCCCCTCAAAAAATGCATCCCGCAGGGATGCCAGACAGACGCGGTGCGGGGTGCGGGGTGCGGGGTGCCCGCCGCCGGCCGCATTCGTTTTCTGAGCGGTCCTGGCGAGCCGGGACGAGCCGCAGGTGGCCTGAGCCATAAGCGTCACAAAAACCGACCGGCGGCTAGCGCCTCGCCGCTCACAAAAAAAGCGCCTGACCCCCTGGCGGAGGAAAATCCGAAATTCGAAACAAACTCCAAGCACGAATTTCAAAAACATCAACCGGCTGTTCCTTCCGCTCGGTGACCTCCACATCCCGCATCCCGGATCCCGGATCCCGCATCCCGCAACCCGGGTTCCCCTCAGCTCCAGGCAAATTTCTCGCCGGTCAGCCGCTCGTAGGCTTCCACATACTTGGCCCGCGTGCCGCTGACCACCTCAGCGGGCAGGGCAGGGGGGGGGCTGTTCTTGTCCCACTCCGTGCCGCTCAACCAGTCACGGACAAACTGCTTGTCGAATGACGGCTGGCCGTGGCCCGATTGGTACTGGTCGGCGGGCCAGAACCGCGAGCTATCGGGGGTCAGCACTTCGTCGATCAGGATCAATTCGTCATCCACGCGGCCAAATTCGAATTTTGTGTCCGCGATAATGATCCCCCGCTGCCGCGCATATTCGGCCCCGCGCTGATAGATGGAAATGCTGCGCTGCCGTAATTCTTCGGACACTTCTTTACCCACGATCTGGACCATCCGCTGGAAGGTGATATTTTCGTCGTGGCCTTCCTCTTCTTTGGTGGCTGGGGTAAAGATCGGCTCGGGCAGCTGGTCGCTTTCGCGCAACCCGGCGGGCAAGGAGACTCCGCAGACCGACTGATTCTGCTGGTACTCTTTCCAGCCCGAACCGGCCAGGTAGCCGCGCACGACACACTCGATCGGTACGACCTCGCATTTGCGGACCAGCATCGATCGGCCTGCCAGGGGTTCCAGATCAATCTCGGCCGGCAGGTCCATTTTGTGGACATCGTGTTCCAGGAGGTGATTGGGTTCCTTCAACCAGTCGAACCAGAACAGGCTGCATTGCGTCAGCACTCGACCCTTGTCCGGGATCCCGCTGGGCAGGACCCAGTCGAAGGCGCTGATCCGATCGGTGCTGACCAGCAGCAGCTGATCGCCCAGGTCGTAAATGTCGCGAACCTTTCCCCGCCGCACGGGGTATTGAGCCAAAGACGTTTCCATGACGAGTGACGTGGCCATGATGCTTCCCTTCTGTAACAGATTCGTGTCGAGTACGAGTGCCGCGACCAGCAGAGCAGGTTCGCTACTGGCGCCACAGGGCGAAAGGCGGAGTATATCGCGCCGGCGGTGGGGTTGACCAGCAGACACAGGCCAGCGCGGTAAAGATCTGCAGGGCAGGGTGTTCCGCACCCTCCCGGGCGCGGACCGATCCGTCCCGCGGGGAAAGGCGGCCTTCGCACCGCTGCCCCCCGGTCCGTTGAAGCGGCCGATGCCTTGCGATACACTCGATAGGTTCCGATTCGCGGGACGAACCCAGGGTCTGGCGGGGCAACCGGGGGGGCCGAACTGGGGCGGGGCTTGCCGACGCCCCGGCGGGGCGATGGCGCAGGAACCAATCCCTCATGGGCGTATTGCAATTTCTTGTGCCAAGACCCCAGGGGCTGTCGCCCCGTGCGGTGGAGCGCGCGTATGTCACGGGGTTGGATGAGGTTCCCTGGATCAGCCGGATCGAGACCACCCCCGATGGGTTGAAGGTTCATCGCCCCGTCAGCGACAGTGCCAACTTCCACGTTCCCTGGCTGGTGGATCAGTACGGGGAAACGGTGTTGACGACGGGGAGCCTGATCGAGCGGCGGGAGCCGTACCTGTTGGAAGTCGAATTGGCGCGGGGGATCCTGAATCGCATTCGCAACCAGCTGGCCGCCTGGGAACTGGCGGGGATGCAAGTGCCGCGCCCGATTGCCGAGCGGTTGGGGGAGGTGATCGAGCGGTTTGCTCGAGCGGCGACGTCGCAGCACGAGCCGGCCGCGGCCTGCCAGCTGGCCGGGGAGGTGATTACCGCTTGCCTGGAAATCACCGGCTCCCTCGGTGCCAGTTACGCTCAACAGGTGCTCGCCGTCCGTCATGCGGCCGCACCCCGCCTAACGACGTTGTTAGGTGCCAGCCTGGGCGAAGCCCCGCTCAACCAGGCTCAAGCCGGGATGCTGCGCGGTACCTTCAATGCCGCCTTGATCCCACTCCGGTGGCGACAGATCGAGGCGGCGGAGGGGAAGCAGAACTGGTCGCTGGCCGATACCCAGGTGGATTGGTGCCAGAGGAACGGCCTGAAAATGTGCAGCGGGCCCCTGGTCCAGTTTGACGGGTCCGACGCGCCCGATTGGCTTTACCTGTGGGAGAACGACTTCGAGAATGTGATCGGTTTTCTGAGCGATTACGTGCGGCGGGTGGTGGAGCGATACCGGGGGCGGTTCCATGTCTGGCAGTGCGCCGCGCGGATCAACACGGGTATCTTTCTGGGAATGTCCGCTCAGCAAAAAATCCGCATGGTACTGCGGATGGTCGAGCTGGTGCGGGAACTGGATGGGCGGACGCCGATCGTGATGACGCTGGATCAGCCCTGGGGCGAGTACGTGGCGCGGCAAGAGACCGACTTGCCCCTGCACCTCGCCGATACGCTGTTGCGCAGCGGCCTGGAAGTCTCCGGGCTGGGCCTGGAAGTCAACGTCGGTTACTACCCCGGAGGTACCGGAAGGCGCGACGCGCTGGAATTCAGCCGCCAGCTGGACCGCTGGTCCCTGCTGGGCCTGCCCCTGGTCGTGACGCTGGTCGTGCCCAGCGGCCACGGGCCCGATCCTCAGGCCCGTCTCCCTACGCAACCGGCCGATCCCGGATGGAACCCCCAGCGGCAGGACGCCTGGGTCCGCGAACATCTGCCCGTGCTGCTCAGCAAAAGCTCGGTCCAAGCCATCATGTGGAATCAGCTCAGCGACGCAGAGCCTCACGAATTCGCCCACGGCGGCCTGCTGGACGCCGAAGCGCGGCCCAAGGCGGTCGTCTCCAGCCTGGCAAACCTGCGGCAGCAGCATCTGGTGTAAGGGCACCGGCTTGTGCCGCGTGGCTCGCCGAGTGGGAACCCGAAGAGTGCGATCGCCAGCGATGGATAAGAGTTCTTGACCACCTCTCCGGTTCCCCCTCCCTCTTCCCTCTTCCACCTTCTACCTTCCACCTTCTGCCCTCCACGCTCTACCTTCCCTCCCGCTCAAGCCCGCTTGGGCCGCGGCACTCGGCGGCCGGAGGCCGCTTTGCCGCGGCGGCCACGCCGCTGGCCCGCGCCAGCTTTCCCCTTGTCCTGGGGTCGGCCTTCGGCGTCGCGGAGCCCGGCGATGCGGTCCCGCAGGGCGGCGGCCCGCTCGAAGTCCAAGGCGTCGGCCGCGTCCATCATCTCCTGCTGCAGTTCGCTGATGTACTCTTCGGTGATGTACTCCGCGTCGTCCTCGCGGCCTACCAGGGTGTTGGACTCGACGTGAGCGGCGGCGGCCGCTTCGATCCCCGCATGGATCTGTTTGCGAATGGTTTCCGGCGTGATTCCGTGTTGCCGGTTGTACGCTTCCTGCAACTGGCGGCGGCGGGTCGTTTCTTCGATGGCCCGTTGCATGGAATCGGTGACCGTGTCGGCATACAGGATCACCGTGGCGTCCACATTCCGCGCCGAACGACCGATAGTCTGCATCAGCGACGTCTCGCTCCGCAAAAAACCCTCCTTGTCGGCATCGAGGATGGCGACCAGCGAGACCTCGGGCAGGTCGAGGCCTTCCCGCAGCAGATTCACCCCCACCAGCGCGTCGAACTGGCCCTCCCGCAACTGCCGTAACAGCTCGACCCGCTCAAACGCATCCAATTCGCTGTGCAGCCATTTGCAGTTGATCCCCTTTTCCGTCAGGTAGGCCGCCAGATCCTCGGCGAGGCGCTTGGTCAGCGTG
>CAYFZZ010000336.1:0-5411 GCA_964347545.1 uncultured Planctomycetaceae bacterium
CCGTGGCGAAATCGGGCCCGCGGTCCTTGCGAGGTTGCCGCCCCAGCTGGTGATAGTGCACCTCCCAATGCTTTTTTCGCAACTGGTCCCGAAAGTGACGCATGGCGCTAAAGAAAAACGCGATCCGCTTTTGATGGCACCACACGTGGGTGGCTTCTTCCACCACTTCGGCCATCCACACGGCGTCCTGGGCCGCGTCAAAATCGTCCAGGGCCGCCGCATGGGGGTCCAGCTGATCACCCAACACCAGGACTAAATTCCGCATCATCTGCTCGACTCGTTAAACCTAAAACTGAACTTTCCAGAACCCGACAAAGTTCAACCCGGGTGGCGTGCCCCGACACCTGTTGCGTGCTGCTCCTTGGTGTTTCTATTCTTCCTGCGCTCCTTCTTGTAGGACGGGCACTCTTGCCCGTCCCCCGCATGACGGCCAAAAGCTGCCGTCTTCCCAGGAGTTCTCGTCTTTCGCAAGATTGCCAGGAACGCCCGTGCTGGACCGTGGCCAGCCACGGTTCGACCGGATCCGCTCCATCCGGGACTCCCCTCGCGGGGCCCCCCCACCAGGACCCCAGGAGCCCGCTCGCCCAGACCCACCGCATTCAACGTCGGCCCACCGTCAGGTCCCCCTGGTACCGAGCGATATAGTCCTTGACCCGTACTTTCCGGGCCGTATTGTCACTGCTCATGTAGCGAATCTTGCCATACACCGGACGCTCGGGGCCCCAAGCTCGATCGTAGCGGCCCAGCACCCAAAAGATGCCGCTATAGCTGTTCGGGTTGCGACCGTCCAAGGCGTACTTGTTGTTCAACTCGATCATCACTTGCAGCGCCTCCTGCGGCGTGGCCGTCCATTCCAGAATCTTTTTTCCCCACAACATCCGCAGGTAATTGTGGATGCGGCCCTCCTGGACCAGCTGGTGTTGAGCGGCGTTCCAGAGGGGATCGTGCGTGTGGCCCTGTTCCAGCTGGTCGGGGGTATACACGTAATCCCGGGGATCGTCGGCATGAACGGCCAACGTCTCTTGGGCCCAGGCGGGCAGCGATTCGTACTGGTCGTAGTCCTCGCGCTGCCAACACATGTTATAGCCCACCTCGCGCCAGGTAATCAGTTCGTCCAGAAACGATTCCGCTTCCGGACTGGCACCCCACCATCCTTTCGAGCTGCCGGTGGCCTTTTCCGCCAGCTTGGCGGGCGACCAGTGGTCGTGTTCCATGGTTTGGGCAAACACCTCATGCACGCTGATGTGGCCGAAATGCAGGTAGGGAGACAGACCGCTGGCGACATCCTCTTCCGGTTGGTTGCGCTCGTCGGCATAACGAGCCAGCTTGTGCTGCAAAAAGTCCCGCAGACAGCGCCCCGCGGCCTTCGCGCCGCCCGACAGCGGGGCCACGCCAACCTGGTGGTCCAGCGGAAACGCCGCCAACCGATGGGGCTGTCCAGCCAGCTGAGCGATATCCGCCGCTGGCCACTTTCGGCCCATCCCCCTGGGGATTTGCTCCAGGCGCGGCAGGCGGACGTTCGCCAAGGGGTGAGGGCGGGGGAACTCCAGCAAATGGGGCCGCAGATTTTTCTGTAAAAATCGACGGAAATCGTGGGCCCGCGCAAACACCTTGTCCGCCGCCCGCAGGGGCAAAATGCCATTGGCATCCACCAGCTCGAAGCGCACCGGAACCTTGTACCCGGCCGCCTTCACCATCCGGGGGAGAAAAAAGCAAGGGAAATCGTCCGTGACCACCACACACGCTCGCTGGGCCAGCGAGCGTAACAACCCCCGCCCCGCACCGGCCGACGGCTCCAGATAGGGGTAATACAGCACCGGTTTGCCCTCCAGGTCCGCGGCGTTGTCCCGCATGCCCTGGATCACGAAGTTGTGCAACCGGTCGCTGGCCCAACGGTAATCGCACCGCAAGGCTTCCAGGATCAGGAGCGGTTTTTTTAACGCTCGCGCCCAGTCCACGGCCCGCTGCAGACTGAAGTTCCACCGCGTCCGGCGAAAAGCGATCATCCAGTACAGCACATAGTCTCCATCCGGATTGGCTTCCGCCGTGTTGCCCCGCCGCACCCGCAGTTCCGGAACCTCGCTTTTGACAACTGCCATCGATTTTTCTCTCCCGTGATCTGACAAGCTTCCTATTGTGCAGAAACCGGCGTGCCGGTAAACAAGCCGCCTCTTCAGCGGAGAATTCCCCACCGGCCCGCGCGAGACTCCCGGCCAGCGTGCGGACCGCGGCCGGGTGCACATCTGACCTAGGCGGGCTGCGAACGGGCCGCCCTCCGGAGATGCCAGCGGGTGGCGTATTTTCGAAAGGCGAACATGAGGTAAAGGTTGGGCCGAGCGAACAGGAGGCGGGTCAGCAGGCCCCTCAGGCCCTCCTTGTGCTGGTACTCGATGTGCTCCTTAATCTGCGTCACGTCCGTCGCCAGGGGAGTAAACGTGTGTGTGTGCTGCCACTTCGCCAGCGGGCCTTCCGCCTGCACGTCGGTAAAGCCTCGTGGGGAAACGTCCCGATGGACCGCTTTCCAGTACAGCGGCAGGGGTCCGATCCAGAGCGTAAAGGTGGAAACGGATCCCTCCCCCAGGGGATCGACCTGGTGCAGCTGGACCAGCGTGGGGGGTGGAGTGAGCCTTTTGAGGGCGCGGGTGTCGCGATGAAACTCCTGCACGGCTTCCAACGAGGCGTGCACGGTGAATTGGTAATCGAACACGGCCATCCGCTCGCCCGGTCTTTCCCGATAATCGGATACCTTGTACCCCTGGCCGGATGGGCCACGCCCTCCCCGTGCCTGGGGTTTTACAGATCGAAGGACAATGGTTTAGGATACCCAGCCTCCGGCTGACTATAGGAGCATACGGGCGAAAAACAAGCAACCGGCCGAGCGGCGAACACCTGATGGCCAGGACCTGGACCGGCCGCTTTTGGACCTGATTTTCTGCCGCTGAACTTGTGGCGGAATGCGAGCCAGCCGAGCCCTCTTGGCCGGGTCGACAGTCGCACCGCTGCCGGGACGTTAACATTCGGCCCACGAACCAGCCTGCGGACACGCCATGGAAACCGCCGACGTCATCATTGTAGGGGGAGGTGTGGCCGGGCTCTGTTGCGCTGGTCGATTGTCCGCCGCTGGCCTGACCTGCCGCGTGCTCGAAGCGTCCGACGAAGTGGGTGGCCGAGTTCGCTCGGATGCCGTCGAAGGTTTTCTGCTCGACCGTGGCTTTCAAGTCCTGCTGACCGCCTATCCCGAGGCGCAGGCCAGGCTGGATTATGAGGCGCTGGACCTGCAGCGGTTCGAGCCGGGGGCCCTGATCCGCTACCGAGGAAAATTTCGTCGGTTGTCCGACCCCTGGCGGCGGCCGCGACACGCCCTGGCGACGGCCCTCTCTCCCCTGGCGACGTTCGGTGACAAGCTGAGAATGGCTGCCCTGCGGCGCGACGTGTGTGCCGGCCCGCTGGAAGGACTTTACCAGCATGAGGAACGCACCACGAAGGGAGTTCTGGGCGAGCGGGGTTTTTCCCAACGGATCATCCGCACCTTCTTCACGCCCTTCTTGGGAGGTGTTTTTCTCGAGAAAGAACTGGCCACGTCCAGCCGCTTGTTTGAGTTCGTGTTTCGCATGTTCTCCCAGGGGGACGCCGCCCTTCCCGCGGGGGGCATGGGGGCCATCCCACGACAACTTGCCCAGCAACTGCCTCAGGGCGTGATCCAGCTCGGGACGGCCGTCCAACGGCTGGCCGGGCACCAGCTGGAACTGGCGAGCGGCGAGCAGATGTCGGGCCGTGCGATCGTGATTGCCACCGAAGAGCCGGTGGCGGCGAAATTGTTACGCAAAGAACCGGCCGCGGCCGGCCACAGCGTGTGCTGCCTCTACTTCACCGCCGACCAGGCCCCCATTGCCGAACCGATCCTGATTCTGAACGGCGATGGGACCGGGCCGGTCAACAACCTCTGCTTCCCCAGTCAGGTAGCCGCCAGCTATGCCCCTCCCGGCAAGACGCTGGTCTCGGCCACCGTCGTGGGCAACCCCCCGCTGGACGACCAGCGGCTGGCCGCGGGCGTCCACAACCAGCTGGTCGACTGGTTTGGCCCCTCGGCGCAGGCCTGGCGGCACGTGAAAACCTACCGCATCCCCTACGCCTTGCCCCGCCAACTCCCCCCGACGCTGTCACCCTTGGTGGAAAAACCGGCGGCGGCGGGCGAAGGCATTTTTGTCTGCGGCGATTACTGCGACACCGGTTCGCTCAACGGCGCCATGGCCTCGGGCCGTCGAGCGGCAGAGGCGGTGCTGGGATACCTGCCCCCCGCCTAAAAAAGGACAGGCATGATTCAGGCGGGCGCCTAAAAAAGGACAGGCATGATTCAGGCGGAAAAGCATCAACAAGCGCGGATCAGACAGAATCAAACAATGCCTGTCCTTTTCCCAGAAAAAGGACAGGCATAATGCGGGGGGCGGGGGCCAACGATCTGCCCGGTGGAAAGCGGTAAGTCGCTCAATCAAAGAGAGTTACGATCAGAACGGAAAGTTGTCGCCTAGTCGCTCGGGGTCGTGACGGCTAAACCAAGGCAGAGTGGCGGGCTATCGATGCGGGCCACCGATGGGCTAAGCAATGGCCCTCCCACCGTGGGAACCTGGGGACTTCAGGAGGTTTGCGATGTCGGTTACCGGCGATCACCAGCATTACATGCGGCGTGCGCTCGAGCTGGCGAAGACCGTCCCCGCTCGACCTTTCGGGACGGTCATCGTGGACCAGGAGGCCGGCGAGATTGTCGCCGAGGGTTGGAACCAATCTTCGCTGAATCCTACCTGGCACGCCGAAATTGACGCGATCAATCACCTGGTCCAGCAGCCGCGCGACTGGAACGGCCCACAACTGGTGCTCTACACAACCGCCGAACCGTGTCCCATGTGTCAGGGGGCCATTTTGTGGACGGGAATCGGCACCGTCGTTTTCGGAACCTCGATTCGCGTGTTACAGCGGCTGGGATGGAAGCAAATGGATCTGCGGGCGGCTGAGCTAGTGCGGCGCAGTCCCGCCTTTCCTTGCCAGGTGATTGGCGGGGTCCTGGAGGAAGAATGCAACGCGCTGTTCTCTGCCGCAAATGGCAAACAGAAGCCGTAACCGGGGCTCGCCACAAGGCCATCCCCAGCCGGCCCCCGACCACTTTCCGATCTGTCGGGCGAAGGCCGGGCTCTTTCGTAGGGGTGTCGCCGGGCCGACAAATTGGGCTTCTTGATACTGCCGATCCACCTGGCGCGTTGTTCGCACGCGCCGAGATGTTACCATAGACAGGCAGGAAAGCGTGACTGTCGCCACGCGGTCCTTCCAGCCCTGTCATGCCCCCCGTCTGCTCCCGTCCAGCGATTCCGCGGCGCTCGACGGCCCGGCCTCACTCAGGAAAGCTCGCATGCTGATCA
>CAYFZZ010000337.1:0-8908 GCA_964347545.1 uncultured Planctomycetaceae bacterium
CCTGCGCAGCCTGACGTACACCTTCCTGCGTCCGGCGATTTACGAGAGCACGGCCCTGGTCCAGATCGTGCCCCGGCATTCGGTGGTCGACGGCCCGCCGCGGTATGCCGACGACGCCAAGGAGGTCACGATCCAGCGGCACATCGCGGCTCATGACTCGCTGACCTCGCGGGCCCTGGCCGCCGTGGGAGAGCGTCCCGCGGGCCAAAAAGCCACCGACGAAGCGGCCGCTGAGCAAGCGGTCCCCGACGAAGAGCCTGCCGACGAAGAGCCCGCCGACGAAGAGCCCGCTGACGAAGAGCCCGCTGACGAAGAGACTGCCGACGAAGAGGGCTCAGACGAAGAGCCGATCGACGAGACGGTTCCGCGGTTGTCGGCCCAGGTGATCCCCGACACGGACCTGTTGGAGTTCCGTGCGGAGGGGACCGATCCTGAGCAGCTGCGAAAGCTGGTCAATGCCTGGGTGGCGATTTACCTAGAGTCCCAGCAGGCGGCTGAAAAGGTCGCCGCTCCCACGGCCAACGCCGCTCTGCGGAAGCAGGTGGACGAGCTGGAGTCGCGGGTGAAAGGGAAGCGAGATGCGTTGGCCGAGTTCCGAAGCCAGCACAACATCGAGTCGATGCAGCGAGAAGAGAACCACGTGCTGAAGCAACTCAAGGGGCTCAGCGAAACGCTCAACAAGGCTCAGGAAAAGCAACGCGCCGCCACGGTGCGGCTGAAGAAGCTGCAGGAAGCGGTGGCTCGGGGCCAGTTCGTAGGCCAACCGGAAGACCTGGAAACGATCACTTACATGGAGCAGCAGTTGGAACAGCTGGAGGGGCTGATCCTCCAGCGCCAGCAGCTGCTGAATCCCGCCGCCCTGGCTCGCGACAAGAAATTCCACGAGGCGAAGGAGCAGGTGGGGGTGCTGAGGCAAATGATCCAGCACAAGCGGGAGACGCTGACCCAAAATATCCTCGACCAGGCGGAGATCGAGCTGGCCACGACGCGGGAATTTGCCGAGCTGACGCAGAAAGAACTGACCGGTTACCAGCAGAAGGCGGGCCAGTTCACGACGCGGTTCGCCGAACATGAGGCGTTGGTGGCGGAACTGAGCCAGCTGGAGAAGTTGCATCTGAAGCTGCAGGAACAGTTGGTCCAAACCGAAGTGATCCGCAACGTCCTGCCTCCTGAGGTGACGGTCCTGCAATATGCCAGTACCCCGCTGGCGCCCATTCGCCCCTATTACCTGCGGGATGCGGCCATCGCCCTGGGCGGCTCGCTGTTGTGCGCCCTGCTGGCTCTGCTGATCGACCTTCTCACCAGCCAGCCGCTGGGGGCGGGGGTGACGGAACGGCGGACGCTGGTCTATCGCGACCTGGAGACCGCTGCTCTACCCGCGGCCAGGCCGACGGAATTTATCCAGGAGGGACCGGTCGCCGCTTTGCCACTGGCCCCCACTCGAGAACTGACGCCCGCCGAGGTCCGCGCGATGCTGGAGGTGGCCGACGACACCCAACGGGCTCTGATCGGCGGTCTGCTGAGCGGGCTCAGCGTGACGGACATCCAGCAGCTGCGGTGGTCCGACGTGGACCTGGAGGGAGGCCACCTGCAGGTCGGCGGCGGGCAGCGGCACCTGACCTTGGGCGGCGAGGTGCACGAACTGATCAAACGCCACGCCTGGCAGCAAGCGGGTCCCAGCGGCTATGTGTGGAGCGGCAGGGACCAGCAGCCGCTGAGCGCCCCGGCGATCGACGCCGTGTTGCGCGACGCCGCCGCGGAGGCCGGCCTTCCGTCCGCTCAGGAAATCACCGCCGAAGCGGTCCGCAACACCTACATCGCCTTTCTCGCTCGCCAAGGTGTGCGGCTGGACCTCTTGGAACAGGCCGTGGGCCGGCTCTCCGGCCGGATGGCCGAAACCTGGCGATTGCTCTCGCCGCCAGGCGTCAGCGCCAAGCTGCAGGAAATCCAGCTGGTCTACCCGGCGCTGCAGGACACGCACCCGGAGGCGGTGCAGGGTTGAGCTGGCGGTGGTGCGAGGCAAGTTGGATGGGTCTTCCGAGAAATCTGTTGACAAACAAACACGCTTAACCGATCACGCTTAACCGATCACGCTTAACCGATCACTCTTAACCGATCACGCTTAACCGATCACTCTTACCCGATCACGCTTAACCGATCACGCTTAACCGATCACGCTAAACCGATCACGCTTAACCGATCACGCTTAACCGACCCGCTTATCTCCACCCTTCCCGCTGCTCACACTTCTCCCCCAGGCGGACAAACCGTCGCTGTGGTGACCCCTGGAAACCAGCAATCCACCCACAAATTGTGCGGAAGAACCGGTTGGATGATCCCACCGGTATGCCCGTGACGAGCCGTTGATCGTCACCGGGAGGTAGGCATGTGGGGGACGGGCAGGAGTGCCCGTCCTACAAGCAAGCATCCGCGGCGGAAGAGGGGAAACCACCAGGTCGCAGGAGGACGGGGGTTGAGCCCGTGATGGTCCCAGCTGGCCCTGGTCGGGCCCGCGCCCTGCGGCGTGCCGCTCGGCACCGAGCCGGCTACTCGAAGGCCCCCACCTGGGCGGGGGTGGAACGGCTGGCGCCGCGCCGGTCGCTCAGCACCCGGCCGGTCGGTTCGTACCAGCGGTCGACCACCGGCGGCAGCTCGCTGCCCGGCAACGTTTGGCGGGGGACCAGCCGATCGTCGACCGCAGAGCGGGGCACCACCAGATTCCCCACCGCGCCCAGGTCTGCTCGGGTGGCAATCTCCGGAACGGTCTCCGGTGCGATCCATAGGTTATTGACCAGGGCCCACTGGCTGTTGTCCCAGTTGCCTCGCCAGGGCCCTCCCCCAGGTGCCCACACCGTCTGCCGCTTGTTGTTGTAGATCGTGCAATGCAAGAGCCGGAACTTTTGCAGGCGATCCTCCAGGCGAAAGGCGAGGTCATTTCCCCCGATCACACAATTCATCACCACCGGCCACATGGCCATCCCCTGGCTGAAGCCACGCAACCGCAAGCCGATCGTCGAATCGTAGATGTCGCACGAGTCGATTACCGCATCCACGTTCTCTTTCAACACGACTGCCGACGTGTAAACCCGTGTCCTGGTCCGAAAACCGTGCAGGCGGCAGTTGAAGATCGTGACCCGTCCCCGGCTGCCCCAGATGTGCTTGGAGTCGAAGGCATTTTCCCCCGGGTAGGTTCCCTGCTTGAAGCCGCCCACATCGCGCGCGAGCGGGGAATTGCTGAGGTCGCAGTTCTTGATCGTCAACTGGTCCCAGGCACCCCGTTCCCCCTGCACGCAGTCTCCTGAACAGTTGGAGATGATGCAGTTGTCGATCGTCAACCGCAAAGCGTTGGTCGTCACCACGCCGTGCGCATCATGCCGCACCCCGTTCTCGGTCCAGAGGTTTTCGTAAATCGAGCAGTTACGGACGACGGCGTCGTCGCCGTCGATGTCGATCGCGTGGTGGGCGAAATGAAAAACTTCGCAATTGTCGATCACCAGTCCGTGGCTGGCCGACTCTGCATCCTTGGTATCCGAGGCATTGATCCCCTTCACCAGGGGGACAAAATGCCCCTGCAAAACCAGCCCCTGGAGGGTCACCTGGGGCGCGTCGATCTGGATCAGCTGGCCCCTGTGGGTCTTGGGATGCTTGGCGAACTGGGGCGAGCTGACCAGGCGGGCCGCCCGTGGCGGGGTTGCCTTCAGCGTGATTCCCGGACGGGTGAGGTGCAGGGTTTGCTCCAGCAGGTAGCGGCCTGGCTGCAGCACGACCGTCCCCCCCGGGGCGACGGCATCGACGGCCGCCTGCAGGTCGTCGCCCGGGTGCACCACCACCCGCTGGCGGGGGACCAGCAGCGAGACCGCGGTGGCCAGGCCCAGCACCCCGGCCCCTATCAGGCTCATCGCCACCGGCTTGCGCATGGAATTTAGCTCGCGAACGGGGGACGGGAAAATCAGCTGTCCTTCAGGGTAGTTCCTGCGCAGGCAGCGGGCAATCTGCACGGGGAAAGGTCCGATGCCGGGCGGCAGCCGTTTCCCTGGCCGAGCGGCGGATGGTATGGTTGCCGTTGGGGCGTGCGAAATCCTCCCCGGGTGGGGCGGAAGCGGGACTCAGCGACAACCCGGAAGGTAGGACGCGGGCATGGCGGAAACCGGGTTTGACGAGGACCGCATTCGGGCGGAGACGTTTGTGGGCCAGCTGGACTTCGCCCCCGAAATGGGGTCGACCAACGACCAGGCCGCCCAGCGGGTCCGCAACGGACCCCTGCCGCAGCCGCTGCTGGTCCTGACCGCTCGGCAAACGGCCGGGCGGGGTCGCAGCACCAATTCCTGGTGGGCGGCCGAGGGGGCGTTGACCTTCTCGCTGGTCTTGCCGGCCAGCCCCCCGCAATGGCCGCCGGACCGCTGGCCCCAGCTGTCCCTCCTGACCGGCCTGGCGGTCTGCCGCACCTTGCAACAGCTGGCCCCCGGCTTGCCGGTCGGCCTGAAGTGGCCCAACGACGTGCTGGTGCGGGGCCGCAAGATCTGCGGGATCCTGGTGGAAGTCCCCGCCGCCGCGATGCGCCGCGTGGTGGTGGGAGTCGGCCTGAACGTCAATAATGCTGCGGCCACCGCCCCGCCGGAGCTTCGTCCTCGGGTGACCTCGCTGTCCGACGAAACCGACCGCTGCTGGGACCTGACCGACGTGCTGGTCCGGCTGCTGCGGCAGTTTCACCAGGAGTGGCTGCGGGTGGCCGACGACGGCCAGCACCTGACGCGAAACTGGGCACCCTACTGCGTGCTGACCAATCGTCAGATCGTGTTGGAGGTCGCCGGTCGCGAGGTGCGGGGCCGCTGCCTGGGAATCGACGAACAGGGAGCCGTGCGGATCGACACGGGGGGCGGCGTCGAGCACCATATGGGGGGGCAAGTGAAGTCGTTTCACTGAGTCGATCCCCACGCTGCCACACGGCCCTTCCCCCTCTCAACTGCCCTCAGAAACCTGATGCACGCCACGCTTGTCTACGACCTGTTAATGATCCTCACCGCCGGTCTGGCCGCGGGGCTAGTCTGCCGGCGTCTGCAGATTTCCGTGCTGCCCGGCTACCTGATCGCCGGCGCCCTGCTGGGCCAGGGCGGTTTGGGCTGGGTCACCGACGACGCGCACGAAATTGCCTACCTGGCCGAAGCGGGCGTGTTCCTGCTGCTGTTTGCCATCGGCCTGGAATTCTCGCTGGACGAGCTCCTGCGGCTGGGCCGCGACCTGGTGATCGGCGGCAGTGTCCAGATGACCGCGGTGGCCCTGCCCGTGGCGGTGCTGTTGCTGGCGATCGGTTACGGCTGGCAACCGGCCTGGGTGATCGCAGCCGCCGTCGCCTTCAGCTCGACGGTGCTGGTCTTCAAGGCCTTGACCGAAGAGGGGCATGCCAGTCTGCCGCACGGTCGGCGGGCAATTGGCATCCTCCTGTTCCAGGACGCGGCCTTGATCCCTCTGTTGTTGCTGATCCCCTTGTTGACGGGAACCGGTCAGCCGGTGAGTCTAAGAAGTTATCTGGAGCTGGCCGTGGTCTCGGCGATGTTCCTCCTGGCGGTCGTCGGCTTGCGGCGGGCCCTGGGCAGCTGGATCATCCCCTTGTTTGCCAGTTATCGCAGCCGCGAGCTGGTCGTGTTGTTCACGCTGACGTCGCTGGGCGCCGTGACGCTGGCCGCCTACCGGCTGGGCCTGCCCCCTGCCATCGGCGCTTTTGCCGCCGGGCTGATTTTCAACGGCAACCGGTGGACGAAGCAGATCGACGCCCTGGTGTTGCCGTTTCGGGACACGTTCGCGGCCGTCTTTTTTGTCAGCCTGGGTCTGTTGTTCGATCCCCGCCTGGTGGTCCAGGACCCCTGGCTGATGCTGGCCGGTTTTATCGGCTTGATCTTGCTGAAGGCCCTCGCCGCCACCCTGGCTCTGCGACTGACCGGCCTGGCCTGGCCCACCGCCCTGGGAATGGGTGTCGGCCTGGCCCACGTCGGCGAATTCGCGTTCGTCCTGCTCCTGCTGGCCCAGCACGCGGGGGTGGTGACTTCCGCGGACTACCACCGGATCGTGGCCCTGGCCATCGGCTCGCTGATCCTCACCCCGCTGTTGCTGAAAACGGGGCTGCGGGGAATCCCGCCGGTCGAAGAAGCGGCGGGGGGCCCCCGGCTGGGGGACCTCCTGAGCGGTACCGGGCCGCCCGCGGTGGTGATTGGCGCGGGAGCCATCGGCCGGCAGGTGACGTCGCGTCTGGAGACCGCCGGCAAAGACGTCTGCCTCATCGATTTGAGCCCCCTGAACCTGCACCTGTTTGCTCAGCTGGGCTTCCGCACCGTCGCCGGGGATGCGACCGAGCTGGCGATTTTGCGGAACGCGGCGGTGGAAGAAATCGCATTGGCGGTGGTCTGCGTCCCCGACGACGACGTGGCCTGCCGGATCGTGAAAAACATTCGCACCCTGAACCCGGGTTGTGTGGTCCTGGTCCGTTGCCGTTATCAAAATAACGTGCCGAAATTGACCCACCTGCGTGCCGACCGCGTGGTCAGTGAGGAGGCTCAGGCCACGGACGCCTTGTTACGGATTTTCGACGAGCTGGATCAGGAGGCAGAGACCAGCCAGCCGGGTCCTCCCGGGGCGCGGCGGTGACGACCGGACGTGACGCGTTAACGTGAGGGGGGTAACGTGAGGGGGTCGGGAGTCTTTTTCGATCGATGGTCGGCCCGCATCGGAAGGACCCTGTTTGTCGAAAAAGACTCCCGACCCCTTACCCGTCGCCAGCCCGACCCGGTAAGGATGGTGAAGGAGGAATCAGAATGAGGGGGCCTTCCGCAGGCGGCGGGGCCAGGCGGACTTGAGCTGGGGCGAGGGGGGATGGGATGGCAGAACGTGAGCTGGGGCGGTTGTGGCCGCATGACGAGCACAATCGGCGGTGGGAGGCGAATGTCCGTCCGCCGGATTGGGTCAACCCCACCCCGCAGGCGGCCTACCACCTGGTGGTGATCGGGGCGGGGACGGCGGGGCTGGTCACCGCCGCCGGGGCCGCCGCTCTGGGCGCTCGGGTGGCGCTGGTCGAACGCCAGCTGCTGGGCGGGGACTGCCTGAACGTGGGCTGCGTACCGTCCAAGGGGCTGTTGCGGTCGGCGCGGGCGGCGGCCGCCGTGCGGGAGGCGGCCCCGTTCGGCGTCCGCCTGGCCAGGGACGTCGAGGTTGATTTTGGCCAGGCGATGGAGCGGATGCGGCGGCTGCGAGCAAGGATCAGTCCCCACGATTCGGCTCGTCGCTTTACCCAGCTGGGCGTGGACGTCTTCTTTGGCCAGGCCGCGTTTGTCGACGGGCGGACGCTGAGCGTCACGCCGCCGGATGGACCGGCCCGCACCCTCCAGTTTCGCAAGGCGGTAATCGCCACCGGCACCCGCCCCGCGATCCCCCCTATCGCCGGGCTGGAAACGGTCTCCTATCTGACCAACGAAAACCTCTTCAGTCTTACCGAACTTCCCGGGCGGTTCGCCGTGGTGGGCACCGGACCGGTCGGTTGCGAGATGGCTCAAGCCTTCGCTCGGCTGGGCAGCCAGGTCTGGATCTTTGGCCGCAGCGGGCAGCTGCTGTCGCGCGAAGACCCCGACGCGGCCGCGGTCATCGCCCGGCAGTTCCAGCGGGAGGGCGTAGGGCTGATGCTGCACAGCGAAGGGATGCGGCTGAGCCCCGTGGGCGGGGACCAGATCCAGGTCCAGGTCCAGCAGCGGGGCGATCCGACAGAATTGACGGTCGATCGGCTGTTAGTGGCCGTCGGCCGCCAACCGAACCAGGAAGGGTTGAACCTGGAAGCGGTCCAGGTGGACTACGACCATCAGGGGGTGAAGGTCAACGACTACCTGCAGACGACCCATCCGCGGATCTACGCCGCCGGCGATATCTGTTCGAATTTCAAATTCACCCACGCGGCCGACTTTCAGGCGCGGATCGTGATCCAGAACGCCCTGTTTGCGGTGGGCCCGCTGGGGCGGAGGCGGGCCAGCCGGTTGCGGATCCCCTGGACCACCTACACCTCGCCCGAGGTCGCCCACGTGGGCCTCTCCCAGCGGACGGCGGCAGAGACGGGCGTGGCGGTGGATACCTATCTGCAGCCGCTGGCCGAGGTCGACCGGGCCGTGCTGGACGGCCAGGAGGAGGGCTTCGTCAAGGTCCATACTCGGCAAGGCAGCGATCGGATCGTGGGGGCCACGATCGTCGCGGAAAACGCGGGGGACATGATTGGCGAGATCACGCTGGCCATGCAGGCCGGCCTGGGCCTGGCCCAACTGGGGGCCACGATTCATCCGTATCCGACCCAAGCCGAAGCGATCCGCAAGCTGGGCGATCAGTTTCAACGCGCTCGACTGACCCCCACCACCCGGCGGATTTTAGACTGGCTGCGTCGGCTGAACGTGGGCCGCTGAACGGCCGCGGCCCTCCGTCGGCGGACCGGCTCTTCCGCTGGCTGCCGACCCGCGGCGGGACTCGGTCCGCCACGGCCTCCTGCGGGCGACCTGCCGGTGGCTGCCGGCCGTGTTATAATTCGCGGCGTGCGGGTGCCTGCGTGGCGGGGCGGCCAGCCGCGGCGGACCTGTCCGCGTCCCCCTGACCCACCGGATGCCCGTTTTATTTGCCATTCGCAGCCTGGAACATAAAGCGCCACGGACATGCAGTATCTCGCGACGATCGGTCGGGGCATTTTAACCTGGGGGATCCTGGCTGCGACGACGGTGGTCGCGGCCGACGAACCGGGGGAGGGGTGGATCCGCTTGTTTGACGGCCAGTCGCTGGAGGGGTGGCGAGCGAGCGAAAACGTGGAGAGTTGGAGCGTGCGGGAGGGGGCGATCGTCGCGGACGGGCCGCGCAGCCACTTGTTCTACGTCGGTCCGCACGCGCCCTTCAA
>CAYFZZ010000338.1:0-3161 GCA_964347545.1 uncultured Planctomycetaceae bacterium
AACCTCACCGAGCTGGGCCGGGAGGTCAGCGACCAGCACCTGGTCGAATCGGTCCTGGATCCGTCCCAAGTGATCCGCAAGGGGTACGAAACGGTCTCGGTGTATACCACCGACGGGAAGGTCATCACGGGGATGGTCGAGTCGGAGGATCCGCGACAGATCGTGCTGCGCGACGCCGCCAAGGATTTCCAACGCGTCAAGATCGCTCGGGAAGCGATCGACGAGCTCGAACCGGCGAAGCTGTCGCTGATGCCGTCCGGCCAGGTGAACCAGTTGACCAGCCGCCAACAGTTTCTGGACCTGGTCCGCTACTTGATCGAGATTCGCGACGGCGGGGCCGCTCGAGCAGACCAGCTGGAGCCCGCACCCTTCCTCTACGCCGCTCGCCCCCTGCCCGAGTACGAAAAACGGATCGACCACGCGGGGATTCTGAGCAGCCTGGACCAGAAGGCGTTGCGGCGGGGCGAGCAGATCTACAGCCGGCTGTGCGTCAACTGTCATGGCACCCACGATCGGCCCGGTTCGCTGCCCACGTCGCTGAAGTTTGCCTCCGGCAAGTTCAAAAACGGCAACGACCCCCACGCCATGTACCGCACGCTGACCCACGGTTTTGGGATGATGGCCCCCCAAACGTGGATGGTACCCACGCAAAAATACGACGTGATCCATTACGTTCGCGAGGCTTATTTGAAAACCCACAACCCGTCCCAGTATTTCGCTGTCGACCAGGCGTACCTGGACGGCTTGCCCCAGGGCGATACGCGGGGCCCGCCGCCGGCGAAATACGAACCGTGGGAGCAGATGGACTATGGCCCCAACCTGGTGTTGACGCTGGAGGTGGGAGACGACGGGACAAACTTTGCCTACAAGGGCAACGCCATGCGGCTGGACGCCGGCCCGGGGGGTGTGTCCAAGGGCCGCTACTGGATGGTGCTGGATTACGACACGTTGCGGGTCGCGGTGGCCTGGAGCGGCCAAGGGTTCATCGACTGGAAAGGGATCAACTTCAACGGCCAACACGAGGTTCACCCCCGCGTGCAGGGAAAGCTGCACACGGCCAATCCGACCGGCCCCGGCTGGGGGCGGCCGCAGGACGGCAGCTTTGCCGATCCGCGACTGCAGGGACGAGACGGCCGCCGCTACGGGCCCCTGCCCCGCGACTGGGCCCACTACCAGGGGATGTACTACCACGGTGCGCGGACGATCGTCCGTTATACGGTCGGCCAGGCCGCGGTCCTGGAGATGCCAGGCGTCCTCCTGTCGACACCCGCACCGGTATTTACCCGCACCTTGAATGTGGGCCCCCGGCCGCACGATTTGATCCTGCAGGTCGCCCACGCCGCGGATCGGGGGGCCCAGCTGGTCCGTCAGGGAGAGACGGCCTTGCTGGGTGTGGAGGCCCCCGACGGGGCGAAACCAGAGGACCGTTGGACGGTAGCCGGAGTGCGGGGAGAGACGGGCGGGCTGAGCTGGCAGGCCGACGGTCAGGATCTTCGGCTGAAGATCCCTGCCGGTGACCAGCCGCTGCGGTTCACGGTCTGGTTCACCCAGGTGGCCGATCGCCAGCAGGCCGGCCCGTTGTCCGAGGCGGTGGTCATCGATCGGCCGGCAGAAGACCTGGCCCGCTACACCCACGGCGGGCCAGCTCGCTGGCCCGAGGTGTTGCCCAGCCAGGCGAGGCTGGGCAGCGACGAGGGTCCCTTCGCCATCGACGTGCTCTCCCTACCCGCCGCCAACCCCTGGTTCTGCCGGATGCGGCTGACCGGTTTCGACTTTACACCGGACGGTCGCCGAGCGGTGGTCAGCGCATGGGACGGCAGCATCTGGCTGGTCTCGGGTCTGCAGCAACTGGTGTCCCCCGGGGGCGCGGCCGGCACCGTGCCGTTGGCCTGGCGGCGGATCGCGTCGGGGTTGTTCCAGCCGCTGGGCGTCAAGATTTTCCGCGGCAAAATCTACGTCACCTGCCGTGACCAGTTGTGCGTCCTGCATGACCTGAACGGGGACGACGAGATCGACTACATCGAAAACTTCAACAACGACCACCAGGTGACGGATCATTTCCACGAATTCGCGATGGGGCTGCAGGTCGATGACGAGGGGAATTTCTACTACGCCAAGTCCGCTCGGCACGGCCTCCCCGGCGTGGTGCCGCACCACGGCACGCTGTTACGGGTCAGCCCCGACGGTCAGCGGACGACGATCCTGGCCACCGGCTTTCGGGCCGCCAACGGCGTCTGCCTCAATCCGGACGGCACGTTTTTCGTCACCGACCAGGAGGGTCACTGGAACCCCAAGAACCGCATCAATCACGTCCGCCAGGGAGGATTCTATGGGAACATGCTCGGCTATCACGACGTGACCGACCAGTCGGATGAGGCGATGCAGCCGCCCCTGTGCTGGATTACCAACGCCTTCGACCGCTCGCCAGCCGAACTGCTGTGGGTCACCAGTCCCCGCTGGGGACCGCTGCAGGGGCAGCTGCTGAACCTCTCCTACGGCTACGGCATGGTCTACATCGTGCCGCATGAAAAGATCGACGGTCAGCTGCAGGGGGGGATGTCTGCCCTGCCCATCCCCCGCTTCCCCACCGGCGTGATGCGGGGTCGATTTCATCCGGCCGACGGCCAACTCTACCTGTGCGGCATGTTCGCCTGGGCCGGCAGTCAGACCGATCCGGGGGGATTTTACCGGCTGAGGTACACCGGCCAGCCGGTCCACCTGCCGGTCGGTCTGCAGGCCACCCGCCAGGGCCTGACGATCACCTTCAGCGGCCCCCTGCAACCGGCCGCGGCCAGCGATGCGGGGAATTACCAGATTGAGGTGTGGGACCTGAAGCGGACGGCCAGTTACGGTTCCCAGCATTACAACCAGCGGCCGCTGCGGGTCGCCGCGGCCCACCTGGATGCGGACCGGCGGACCGTCCACCTGGAGATCCCCCAGATCCAACCGACGTGGTGTATGAAAATCACCTATCAGCTGCGTTCCTCAGGCGACAAGCCCATCCAGGGCACGATTCACAACACGATCCACACGTTGGGGGAACCGCGGCCCCCCAGCGGCACCGCCCGCCGCGACGCGGCGGGCGCACCCGAGCAGCGCGGCCGGCGCCTGGAATGGGGCGTGGCTGCCGGGTGCCCGTGCTGGGTTGGCTTGCCGCCACC
>CAYFZZ010000339.1:0-9331 GCA_964347545.1 uncultured Planctomycetaceae bacterium
GAGATCTTCGTGACGAAGTACCCCATCTTGCGGATGGTGGCTTGCGCTTCGTCCTGATTTTCGGCCTCGACCACGTCCCGGATCTCTTGACCGGTCGAGTCCATTGCCTCGAACTGGAAGGTCGGCATGGCGAACTCCCTCAGCTCAGCCCCGCGGGCCCTGCCGATCCGCAGATTCGCGGCCGGCAGCCTCTGTCCCTTGATCTTTCCAGATGATAGCAAAAGTCGAGCGGTTTGGGCAAATCGGCCCCCCGCCGCTCGATTTACGCCTCCAAAATCGTCTCTCGCACCACTTCTTCCACGGTGGTCAAACCCTCGTAAGCCCGCAACAGGCCGGCATCCCGCAGGGGGATCATCGTGTGGCGGCGGGCCGCATCGCGCAACAGTTCCGTGGAGGCTCCCTGGATGATCAGGTCCCGGATCTCGTCGTTGACCTCCAACAGTTCGTACAACCCCACCCGCCCCCGATAGCCGGTGTTGTTGCAATTTTCACACCCCCGCCCCTTGTAAATCTTCTTCCCCGCCACGTCAGCCGCCTCCATTTGCAATTCGGCCAGGATTTCCGGCGTCATCGTGGTCTCTTCCTTGCAGCCGGTGCAGACGCGGCGGACGAGTCGTTGAGCGAGGATGGCTTCCAGGGTGGCGGTGATCAGGAAGGGGGGGACCCCCATGTTGCGCAAGCGGGTAATCGTGCTGGCCGCGTCGTTGGTGTGCAAGGTGCTGAAGACCAGGTGCCCGGTCAGCGACGCTTGCACCGCGATCTCGGCCGTCTCCAGGTCGCGAATCTCGCCCACCAGGACCTTGTCAGGATCCTGCCGCAAAATGGCCCGCAGACAACTGGCGAAGGTGTTGCCAATGCCCGTGTCGATTGGGCATTGGATGATCCCGTCAATGTCGTATTCGACCGGGTCCTCCGTCGTAATCAGCTTGTCCTCGATCTTATTCAATTCGACCAGCGCGGCGTACAGCGTGGTGGTCTTGCCCGAACCGGTCGGTCCGGTGACCAGCACAATCCCGTTGGGCTTGTTGATCCGCCCGCGGAACAGCTGCAGGACATCGGGCGGCATCCCCAGGTTGACCAGGTCCAGATCCACGTTGGTGCGGTCCAGGATCCGCAACACCACGCTCTCGCCGAACATGGTCGGCAGCACCGAGACCCGCAAGTCGACCGGGTGCCCGCCCACCGTCAGTTCGATGCGGCCGTCCTGGGGCATGCGGCGTTCGGCAATGTCCAGGTTGGCCATCACCTTGATGCGGGTTGTGATGGCAAAGGCCAGGTGCCGCGGCGGGGGGACCATTTCGTACAAAATCCCGTCCGCCTTGACCCGAATCCGAAATTCGTCCTCAAACGGCTCGAAGTGCAAGTCGCTGGCCCGGTCCTTGATCGCCAGGAGGAGGACCATGTTCAGCAGTTTGCGGACCGGCGCACTGTCGGCCAGGGCCTCCACGCTGGTCAAATCGATCGGCCCGTCGGTGGTCAGCGATCCGGCCGCCACCGACAACTCTTCGTCCTCCTCCATGTCGGCCACCAGGCTCTCGAAGCTCTCGTCCGAGGCCGCGTAGTAACGGTCCAGCGAGCGGAGCACGTCGGCTTCGGTGGCCACCACCGCCCGAATGTCGTATCCCAAAAACGTCCGCAGCTCGTCCAGCACCGACAACTTCTGAGGATCGCACATGGCAATCGTCAACACGTGCTCGTCCGGATTGAACGCCAGGGGGACGATGCGGTACAGCTGAGCCATCGGTTCGGTGATCTGAGCCAGGACGTCGGGCGGCACCACCGTTTCTTCCAGGTTGACCACCTGCAAGCCCAGCTGTTCGGCCAGGGCCTGAGCCAGCTGGACATCGGTGATCATGTCCAGGTCCATGGCGATCTGACCGATCAGGTCGGTGGGCCGGTCATGCTGTTCCAGCACCAGCTGTTCCAACTGGTGCTCGTCAATGAACCCCAGGTCCACCAGGATCTGTCCGATGCGGCGTACGGCCATGGCTCAATCCTCTTCGACCTCTTCGTCCAGGATCCCTTGCCCGGCCTTTTCGATCTTGTTGGCCAGCTCGCCCGGATCATTCGCTTTGGCCAACACGTCCTCCCGCTCGCACAGCTCTTCCTTCCACAACCGAAACAGGTGATCGTCCAACAGCTGCATCCCGTGTTTCTGGCCGGTCTGGATGGCGGAATTGATGCGGAAGGTCTTGTTTTCGCGGACCAGGTTGGAGATGGCCGGCGTCATGGTCAGCATTTCGTAAGCGGCCACGCGGCCCCCCCCTGCTTTGGGCAGCAAAGCCTGAGAGAGGATCCCGATGATGGAGGTGGACAGCTGCGTGCGAATCTGTTCCTGCTGGTTGGTGGGAAAGGCGTCGATAATCCGGTTGACGGTCCCCTGAGCTCCGGTGGTGTGGAGGGTGCCGAACACAACGTGCCCCGTTTCCGCCGCACTGATCGCCGCCTCGATCGTCTCCAGGTCCCGCATTTCCCCCACCAGGATCACGTCGGGGTCCTGCCGCAAAGCGCGGCGAATCGCTTCGGCAAAGTTGGGTACGTCCACGCCGATTTCCCGCTGGTTGACCGTCGACTTCTTGTGGTGGTGAATGAATTCAATCGGATCTTCAATGGTGATGATATGGTGGTCGGCGTTTTCGTTGATGTAATTGATCATGCTGGCCAGGGTGGTGCTTTTGCCCGATCCGGTCGGTCCGGTGACCAGGAACAGGCCGCGGGGGCGCATGCAGAGGTGCTGGCAGATGAGCGGCAGGCCCAGCTGTTCGATGGTCAGCAAGGTGCTGGGAATCTGCCGCAAGACCATGGCGACCATCCCCCGCTGTTTGAAGACCGAGACGCGGAAACGGGTATCTTCGCCGAAGGAGAAGCCAAAATCGGCGCTGCCCACCTCCTGCAGCTCGTTCTGCCAGCGGTCGGGCGTGATGCTCTTCATCAAGGCAACCGTATCGTCCGCCTCCAGCGTCTTGGTGTCCAGCTTCCGCATGCGGCCGTCGATGCGAAACACGGGGGGCTGGCCGACGGTAATATGAATATCGCTGGTCCCCTGCTTGATCGCGGCCGCCAGGAGTTTTTCGATGAGGATCGTGGCCATGCTCAGTCTTCCGTCGTTTTCTTGGCGACCCGGTAGACTTCTTCCAAAGTCGTGATCCCGTCCAGCACCTTCCGGATCCCGTCGTCATACAAGGTGCTCATCCCGTCCCCCACCGCCTGCTTGCGGACCTCCTGGGTGGGAGCGTTGTCGAAGGCCAGGGCCCGCAGCTTGGGGGTCATGGCCATCAGTTCGTAAATCCCGATCCGCCCCCGGAAACCCTTGTCCTGGCAATTGCCGCACCCTTTCCCCTTGACGAAGTTGGCCCCCCGAGCCATCTCGGGGGTGATGCCCGCGGCATCCAGGACGGTCTTGCTGGGCTGGATGCTGGTCTTGCACTTCGTGCAGACCACGCGGACCAGTCGTTGAGCCATCACGGCGAGGATACTGCTGGCCACCAGGTAGGGGGGCACCCCCATGTCGATCAACCGAGTCAAAGCGCTAGGCGCGTCGTTGGTGTGCAGAGTGCTGAAGACCAGGTGGCCGGTCAGCGAAGCCTGGATACCCATTTCGGCCGTCTCCGTGTCACGCATTTCCCCCACCAAAATGATGTTGGGCGCTTGACGCAGCACGGACCGGATGATGCGGGCGAAGTCCAGCCCAATGGCGTGTTTGACTTCCACCTGGTTGATCCCGCGAAGGTAATATTCCACCGGGTCCTCCGCCGTGATGATCTTGCGATCCGGCGAATTCATTTCGTTGAGGGCGGCGTAGAGCGTGGTGGTTTTGCCAGAACCGGTCGGCCCGGTCACCAGGAAAATCCCGTTCGGCCGTTTGATCAGGTTGTAAAACGTCTGAAAGTCGTTTTCGGACAACCCCAGCTGGCGGACGCCAATCTTGATGTTGTCCTTGTCCAACAGCCGCATCACGCACGACTGGCCATGGTTGGTCGGCAGCATGCTGACCCGCAAGTCCAGCTGTTTTTCCCCCACCGTGACTTTGATCCGCCCGTCCTGCGTCCGCCGCCGCTCGGCAATGTCCATCTTGGCCATGATCTTGAACCGGGACAGCAGAGCACCCAGCAGGCGGCGGGGGGGGCTGTCCCGTTCAATCAATACGCCATCGATGCGATAGCGAATGCGGACCCGGTCTTCGAACGGTTCCACATGAATGTCCGAAGCCCGCAACTGAACCGCTTCGCTGATAATCAAGTTGGCCAGCCGCACAATCGGGGCGCTGCTTTCGTCGATCTCCTCGTCCTTGGCCGCCTCCATGGCCTCGGTTTCGGTGAAATCGATCGCCGTGTCGGTGAAATCCTGCAGCATCGAGTCGGCACTCTCGCCGTCCAACGCGCCGTAGTGCTGGTTGATTGCCTGCAGAATGTTCTCGCGCGGAGCCAGCGCGATCTCGATCTTGCGGTTCAGAATGAAACGCAGCTTGTCAAACGTGTCCAAGTCCAGCGGATCGCTGACAATCACCCGCAAAGCATCCCCCTCGTCCGACATGGGGAGGATCACGTTTTCTCGAGCCACCGATTCGGGGACCAGCTCGATCACCGCCGGAGGTATCGCCACCTCTTCCAGGTTGACAAAGTCCAGACGGTGCTCCTCAGCCACCGCCCGCATCACCTCGTCGCTGGTGGCATACCCCAGGCGGACCAGAGCGTCACTGACGCTGGTCGCAGATTCCTGCGCCATCGCTTCGGCTTCATTCAACTGATCAGGGCTGATCACGCCCTGACGCAAAAGAATGTCCGTGAAACTGCCCATACTGGTCGACATGCAAATCCTCGAACTTCCCGGAGAGCGACGACCCGCCGGTGACGCCACCCGGCGGTACCACCTCCGCGGCCGGCCCGCGGTAAGGTCCGGCCCTGGGGCAGGGCCAACCGTCCCCCGACAAGCCCCTCTCCTCTTTTCCAACGGGATGGCCCGCCACGCAGGCTTGCGGCCGACAGCGCCGACCCCATGGCGACGAACGTCACCGGCAGGGCGAAAGACGCCACCCTTTTATTTTAATTCAAGGCCCGCAGAGGGGTCCAGCGGCCGGGCCCCAGGCCCCCGCCGCACGCTTCCCCCCACAGACCGCCTGCCCACAAATCCCCTTCTGCTGAAATGCAAGATGCGGCCCCGCCCGGCGGCCACGCGATCCGCTCGACCACGCGCCCCCCACGTGGCCAGTCAGGACTTTAACTCGATCGGGACCTGGTCGATTTTGGCGGCCAGGATGAAGTCGTTTTCCGAGAGCCCTCCGATGGCATGCGTCCACAGTTCGATCGACACGTTCCGGTAACCCTCGATGTGCAAGTCGGGGTGATGGCCGTCGCTTTCGGCCAGCTGAGCCACGCGATGAAAGAAATCCATCCCCGCCATGAAGTGACGGACCGTCCAGTCCTTGCGGATCCGCTGTCCCTCGTGGGTCAGATACCAGCCCTCCAGGTGATCCAGCTGGTCCCGGGACTGTTCGGCCGTGTAGGGCTGGACCCCCCCCTCGCAGGGCAGACATTTTTTGCGGGTCAGTTGATCGCTGGTCAGCGTCTCCATGGTTGAACCTCCTGGGCGGTTTGAGCGGCGGGAAGGCCGGCGGGTCGCGAAACGGCAGATTCCCCAGCAGGCGGCCCCCCCGCGGAGAAAGCCCGCTGGACCGCTGATTATCTGCCCGGCCACCGAGGGCCGTCAATCGGTGGCCAGCCGGCCGCCGGATCCCGCTTCAAAAACCCCCAGGCTCAACCTGCCGAACGGGGAGCCGTGGCCGAGCGGCGGCCGTGGACGCGGTTCCGGACAATGTGCGGCATCCACAACGCCCGGTCCACCAGCTCGACCAATACGTTCGGATCAAACGGCTTGCTTAAGTAATAAGCGGCCCCCGCCTCGTGCGCTTGACGGACCACGTCGGGAATCCCCGCGGCCGACAGAAAGATCATCGGCACCTCGCCCAGCTCGGGCAGCGACGTTTGCAGCTCCTGGAACAGCTGAAAACCGCTCGTCTCCCCCATCTCGACGCCGGTGATGATCAGGTCCGGGATGTGCCGCTGGACGCTGCGGCAGGCCGCGTCGGCGTCGGGACAACACTCGCAGGCAAAGCCGGCGTGCAGCAGGATCTCGGTCAGCCCCGAAAGCGTATCCGGATCGCTGTCCACGCAGAGGATGGTGGCCCGAGCCGAATCGATGCGAATGTTCTGGAAACCGGGCATGCCTGCGGCCCCCCCCTGGCAGGGCGAAGGGCCGAAAGGTCCGCCCTTCGCTGACATCGTTGCAGCCCGCCCTGGCGTACCTCGCTCCTTGTCCTCTCTCGTCGTCCCCCAGGCCATCGACGAACCAGCAATCTTCCGCTGGCCCCCGCAAGCGGAACAGACCCCGCGACCGCCATAACCTCTGCCCACCGCAACAGCCCCCCGGCCCGAACCCGCAGTTCGCACCGGCAGGTAAAACCAACCACCACCACGGGGCATCGGTCAGGAAAATCGATTTAGATCGGATGCAATGGATCTGCCGGATGCCGCCACGCACCAGCCTGGCCCAGGGACGGATCTCCCGAACCGTTCTGTCGCGGACACAATCGGGACGCGACCCAGGGCAGCCTCCCGCTCACCAAACGCACCCTTTCTATAGCCGGCTTCTGCCAAGCCGGTCCGGCGCTCGTGATCCTGCAAATCCTGACGATCCTCTCCCCACCGCGACCCTTACCCGCCAAAGATGCCGGTGGCGTACCAGATCCCGTTGCTGCCCCGCTGGATGTCATAGCCGTAGGCCGGCTGGGGGGAGCGGACCTGTTGCCAGTGGCCGGCCGACTGCCGCCAGCTGTGGACGCAGTCCAGACTGGCCGCCACCAGGCCCTGGCCGGGCCAACTTTCGGCACAGACTTCCACCGGATGCCTGCCGCCGACCGCGGCCCAGATCCGCCGGAAACGGGCCTCCCAGCGGTGATGGCCCTGCCGGCGGAGCCGAGCCTGGTGGCGGGAATGGCCGCGGCATTCATCCATCAACCGCGGATCCGCCGCTCCCACCGCACTGGCCGGGCGGTCGGGATGCATGCGGACCGCATAGACCATCGAACGTTGCGTGATCGAGCCGGGGGGGAGGTCCAGCAGAGTGCGGATTGAGCGGGGAGCGGCGTAGTTGGTGACGTAATAGACCGGGGGCTCGAAAGGCAAACAACTAACCGCTCGCCCAAAATACGGCGCCTCCCGATGCTGTAAGTCGACCACGGCCAGCCCCTCGCGGCCCCGCATGTGGACAAACGAGGGATGCCGCAGGAGGTCCACCGGACCCTCCTCCAACAAAACCGGCTCGCCCACCGCCAGCTTGACCCGCTCGTACCGAGCCAGCCGCCGCCTCACCCCCGGGTCGGTCAAACTGTGCTGCTGGAAGTGCCGCCCCGCGGCCGTGGCGGGCTGGCGGGCAAAGTAGATCAGCAACAGCCGACCCTGCTGGGCGGCGCGTTGATACGCCGCAGGGTAGTCGTGGCCCCACACCAGGCCGCCGTCGTCCCGCGCTTCCGGCAAATCAGCCGCCGCGCCCGCCGCGCCGCTCAGACAGATCACCAGCGTCAGTCGGCAGATTCCCGGCATGTTCCGCCTCGCGGACCGGCGCTGCCCCGCCAGCTCCCCCGCCAGAAAAAAAGGCGGAACGGGCTCGTTCGGCAAGCCCGCTCCGCCCGCTCACAATCCAACTTCGTCCCGCTCAGCACCCACAGCGTCGAGCACAGACGGGGACGGTCACCTTCTTGGGGACCAGCTTGCAGACGGTCACTTCCACTTCCTTTTCCACCTGCTCGGGAACACACACCGTGTACTCCACCGTCCGCTCTTCCGGAACCAGCTTGTAGCTGGTCACCGTGTAGGTTTCCGTCTTTTCCTGAGGGACACAGACGGTCCGGGTCACCTCGCACGACTTCACCTCGTCCACGTACTTGCAGACTTTCGTCTCGCAGGTGCGCTCTTCGGTGACCCACTCGCAGACCTTCACTTGCCGCGTCCGTTCTTCGGTCTTGCAGTCGGTCACCATGACCTGGCAAGTCCGTTCCTCGGGCTGGTAATGGCAAACCCGCACCTGCCGCGTCCGCTGCTCAGGCTTGCACACCGTCACGGTGTACTTGTAGGGGACCTCCTCGGTCACCTTTTCGTAAGCCGTGTAAGCGACCTCTTCGGTGACCAGGTTGGGGACCCACACCCGGCGGCAAACGGTCCGCGTGGCCGGGCCACAATCCGCACACGGATCGACGCAACCTCGCCGGCGGCAACGCCCGCACGGATCGCAGGGGACCTCGACCGTCTCGGTCTGCCAGCTGCCCCGGTCACAGGTCACTTTTCGCGTCTTCTGGACCGGCACGCACTTGACGACCTGGCAGGTCGTTTCGCGTTCTTCGTGATGAGCGACCTGGACGGTGTAGGTCTGCTCGACCGTCTTCCAGACCGGGACCTGGACCGTGTACTTCCGTTCTTCGGTCCGCGTCACGGGAACCTGAACCGTGTACTTCTGCTCGACCGTCTTCCACGAAGGGACACGCACCTGGTAGGTGTTCGAGACGGTTTCCCAGACCGGTTTGCGGACCGTGTACTGGATCGTCTCCGTTTTCTGCTGGGGAACCATCACCGTGCAGGTCCGCGTCCGCTCTTCGTGCTGAGCCACACATTTGTGCACCGTCACCTTCTGCTCGCGCGTCTCCTCGCGATAGACGGTCTGCGTGACCATCCGCTTTTCCTGGACATACGTCGGCACCATCACCGTCCGCTCGACCATCACCGGCTCGGCGCAGGCGTCACAACAACCGCGGCGACAGCCGGCATCCACCGAGGCCACCGTCACCGCCAACAGGGCCAGCGCCGACATTGCGTGTCGCACCATCATCTTGCTCTCCTTTCCGCTTTCCAAAACCGTTACCCAAAACCGATCGATCTGGACCGGCTGTCCCCGCCCACCCGCGGGGTCGTCCCGACGGAGGGGCGGCTGGGGGGCTGGACCCGCCCGGACACGTAAATTAGCTGTCTTTCCTCAGCTCCATACTAATCCCGAAGCTCGCGCCTTGCCCAAACCTAAAACTTTCGCGCAAGCCAGCCTTGAATCTAGTCCAACCCGACCTGCCGTCAAGTGGTCAGGCCAGGAAAAATAGGCAAAAATCTCACCCCTGGCTGGCGGGGTAAAGAGCGACAAGGGGGCCCGCCCAGCGTCGGCCCCACCCCCGCCCAAAAAAGGACAGGCATAATCCGGCCAGTGCCTTTTACTGGGTCTTTCCTTCGTGCTCTTCGTGTCCTTCGTGGTTCCCTCCTTGAAAGGGCCCAAAAAGGACCCAAAAAAGGACAGG
>CAYFZZ010000340.1:0-2635 GCA_964347545.1 uncultured Planctomycetaceae bacterium
AGGGTTTTGGGGGCAGTGCACGGTCAACTTCTTCGCCGGCGGGCTTTGCGGTTACTGATATGCATCGTAGTCATCTTCCCCCAGGGTGGCCACTCCCGCGGGGATCTGGACCTGGGACGGTCCGCTGAGGATCCCCTGTTCGACCAGGAAGTTATCTGCCAGTTCCAGCGACCAGTAGAAAAACTTGTTCCGCGGATTCCGCCCGTTGCAGAAACCGTGCTGGCCTCCTTTTCCGACGTAGAACTTGGACACGTTCCCGGCCTGCCGCAGGGCGTCGTGAAAGGCCTTCACGCCGTCCACCGGGATGGCCGGGTCCTGGTCTCCCAGGAAGGTGATGCAGGGGGGCAACCCGGCGACGACATGTGCGGGCGGGGAGAGCGGGGCCGGACACTTGAAATAGGGGTTGTACAGAATCACCGCAGCGGGCCGGCAGGAGATGGCCAAGTCATCGCGGTCGTCGTTGGTATTGGGGCTGGTGATCGTCGCCAGGGCGGCGGCCATTTGTCCGCCTGCCGAGCCCCCGGCAGCCACGATCTTGGCGGGGTCCACCTTCAGCCGCTGGGCGTTCTTCCGCAAGAAGCGAACGGCCGACTTGGCGTCCTTGACGCACTCCAGGGGCACCTCCACGTTGTCGCGGTCTTTCAGCCGATAATCGACGCTGGCCGCGATCATCCCCCGGCGGCTCCAGTAAAGGCAATCCGGATAGTGCCAGCTGGCCTCCCCCGTCCGCCAGCTGCCTCCGTGAAACACGACGAAGGTGGGAAACGCCTTCCCTGCCTGGTAGTCTTCCGGCAGAAACACGGCCATCTGCAGATCCTTGTCCCCGGCTCGCTTGTAAGTCCACATCGCGTCCGGTTCCCGCCGCTCGACAGCCACCGCCAGGCCGCTCAACAGGCTGCACAACACACTGCACAACAATCCGCAGGTCGTCGCTCGTAACATCTGCACGACTTTCACCTCACTCAGCAACTTCTTGAAACTCGGAACTTACCACCAAATCGCCGCTGATCAGATTGATGAACCAGGCGGTGGTCCCGGGGGGAAGCGTCGCCGTGGCCTGCCATGGGTCGCCTTGTTTCTTCAGCTCAGCCGCCGACTCGACCCACTTCCGCTCACCGGTAACCCCCCGATCGGTGGTGGAAACCAACACGGCCTTGTCGAACGGCTTTTCAGACAAAAACGCCACGCGGCACCTGTGCCCGCGGATTTCCGACTCGGTCTGGCGGCACCAGGGCCCGCCGCTGTGCACCACCGACTCGGCAAAGGCGTATCCTTCCTTTCGCATCCAGGGGGGCCCGTGGCCGTGGCCCATGCGGGGCACCAGGGAGACCATCCGCGGGCCCGGCGCCGCTCGATAGCAGGCCGCCTGGCAGTCCAGCGGGAAGTGCTTGTCCTCCGGCCACGACAACCACAGGATCGGCATCCGGGCGTTGCCCAGCAGGACCATGGGATCCCACACCTGTCGATACAGTTCATTATTCCCCAGCGACCGGCCGTAGACGTTGGCGGCGTCGAAGAGGTGCCCGCAGCCGTAGACGGGGATGGCGAAGGCAAACCGATTGTCGATCCCCACCACGGTGCTGGCGATCACCCCTCCCCAGGAGGTGCCCATCAAGCCGACTTGCCGAGCATCGACGGCGGGGTCCGCGCGCAGCAGCACGCCGGCCAGGATCGTATCGGCCACGGCGTGGTACATCCACTGATCGGCCAGCGGTTCGGCCGAATCGTGGTAAATCCCGTTCCGCGACGGCCCGGCCCAGGCGTGCTGATTCCAGCCCGTAGAGATCACGCCGCTGGGGGACTCCGGATCCTTTGTGTCGATCTGCCCTTCGACAGCGATGCTGATGGCGGCGAACCCGCGGTCGTTCCAGCGGGTGACCCAACCCTTAAACGCGGTCCCCCCGCCGCCGTGGACCAGCACCACGCCAGGCACCGGGCCCTGGCGGTCGCCCGGCAGGCCCCACCAGGCAAAGACCTTGGTCGGCTTGCCTTTCCAGGGCAGAGCGTCGAAGAAGATGGCTCGCGGGTTCTGGGACGACTCGTATCCCGCAGCCTCTTGCACCGCAGGGGGCTGGGCCAGCTGGCCCAGGGCCAGCAGCTGTTGCCGCTCAGCGTCAAACGGACCGGCAGGAGGTGTTTCTGCGGGTGAGGGCACGATGCAGGCCAGCCAGATCAAGCCGACCAAAACAAGACGAAGGAAGACAGACAATTACATGGCTCCTGGATGGTTTTCGTCAAGGATGATGTCAGCGGCGAGCCAAAATCCGAAATTCGAAATCCGAAATCCAAAAATCGAAGCACGAAATGCGAAATCCGAAATCCGAAACAAATTCAAAAAGTTAATTTTTTAATGATCAAAACGGATTACCTGAATCTTCAAAGGAATCTGGGGGTAAAAAGCGACTGACATAGAAAAGGGAGTGGTCCATTGAAGAGCTGAAGTGATCGCGATGCCTGCCAGCCATGGGTGGAGTTTTTTTCACTCAGCGATATTGTTTGGCCTGTGGGGAGCGGTTAAGCGTAGCGGTTAAGCGTCGCGGTTAAGCGTCGCGGTTAAGCGTAGCGGTTAAGCGTAGCGGTTAAGCGTAGCGGTTAAGCGTGGCGGTTAAGAGTAGCGGTTAAGAGTAGCGGGTAA
>CAYFZZ010000341.1:0-3056 GCA_964347545.1 uncultured Planctomycetaceae bacterium
GACGGCCGGCGTCGTCTCGGTCGACGGCGTTTGTGGTGCGACATCGGTGGCGGTCGGTTCGGGGGAGGTGTCGTTTCAATTTTAAGCCATGCGGCCCGCCCGTGGCCCGCCGGGTCGAGCGTTCCTGTATCCCGACCGCAGCCGCGCTCGTCGTTCCGCCTTTAGGCGGCTGCAGTCAACCCTGCCGGCAGGGCAACAGCCGCCTGAAGGCGGAACTACGAGCAGCCGGCTCATAACCCGGCCCCGCTCATTCCGCCGGCGGGCGGACAAAACCACACCGCCCCGGTACCCTCTCCCCTGTCCTTGCGGCGTGCCGGGACCGCTCAAAAAACACATCTGACGCGTGGCCGCGGCGGAGAAATCATGGTCGCGGGTTACCTTTTTAACCTACCGGCGGCTAGTCCCGGCGCGCCGGGACTCAGCAGGAACAGCCCACAAGGCGAGTACCACGTTCTTTCCTACGCTACCGGCGGCTAGTCCCGGCGCGCCGGGACTCAGCAGGAACAGCCCACGGCGGCTAGCGCCTTGCCGCTCAAAAGGATGCGTCCGCGGGGAACCGGCTGCCGCCTGAAGGCGGAACTACGAACAGCCGGCTCGCAACCCATTCCTGCTCGTGCTGCCGACGGGCGGACAAAGCCACACCGCGCCGGTACCCCCCCCCTGCCCTGGCGGGCGGTCAGTCGACTTTGCGGACCACGCCCACCACGGCGCCCAGGACGTTGGCGTCCTTGACGTAGATCGGCTTCATGTTGGCGTTGGCCGGTTCCAGGCGGATGCGGTTGGCCTCCGGGTACCAACGCTTCAAGGTGGCTTCTCCTTCGCCGGTCAGCACCACCACGATCTGGCCCTTGCGGGCGGTCCGCTGTTTCTTGACCACGACGTAGTCGCCGTCGGCGATCGCGTCGTCGATCATCGAATCGCCTTTGACGCGGAGCGCAAAGAGGTTCTTCTTGTTGAAAATCTCGTCAAAATCAATCCGCTCGTCCTGCTCGACCGCCTCGTGCAGCAACCCGGCCGCGATTTCCCCGTACAGCGGCATCCCCCGTTCTTCCACCGGCTCGCGCGACAACCGGATCGCGCGCGACATGTTCCGCTCCCGCGTGATCATCCCCTTCTTCTCCAGGGCCTTCAGGTGGCACATCACGCCGTTGGGCGAGCGGATGCCAAACTGTTCCCCGATCTCCCGCACGGTGGGGCCGTACCCCCGCGTGCGGATCTTGCTGCGGATAAACTCGTAAACCGCCTTCTGGCGCCGGGTCAGCTTGTCCATGGCAACCATCCGATATCCCCCTTCCCGTTGCGGCGGGCAGACCCCGCCAGGTGTCCACTAGTATACGAATCAACCACCTATTCAAATTTACATTATGGGGCTGGGGAAGGCAAGCCCGGAGGGTGAGGCCGGGGGGTGGCCGAGCCCCCCGGGAGCCCGCCAGGAGGGGAAAAGCTTGACGAATTCGCCCCGGCGGCCGCAGAATACAGGAGAGGGACACCCGTTTTTGTTCGCTCGTCCCCGGCCTCACCTCTCCAGGAGCCCCCCCCATGACCCGTTTGCGCCTTTGGACCCCCTGGCTCGCCCTGGCCCTGGCCTGCCCTGCCCCGCTGGGGGCCGACCCGCCGGAGGCGGAACCGGCGGCCGCCGCCAAGAAGGTCACCCTGGCCGCCATCCAGATCGACGGCCTGTTCCCCGAGACCGAGACGCAGGTGGGGCTGTTTGGCGAGCTGGAACAGAGCCTGGCCAAGACGATTGCCCGCATCGAGCGGGCGGCCGAGGACAAAGACATCAGCGGCGTGATCCTCCGCCTCCGCAGCCCGTCGATTGGGCGGGGGAAGATCCACGAACTGCGGGCCGCTATCCGCCGAGCTCGTCAGAAGGGCACCAAGGTCTACGCCGATCTGCAACTGGCCCTCCCGGCCGATTACCTGATCGCCGCGGCCTGCGACGAGATCGTGATGCCGCCCGGCGGGGCGTTGGTCCTGACCGGGGTGCGGGCGGAGGTGATGTTCTACAAAGACCTCCTGGAAAAAATCGGCGTCCAGGCGGACTTCCTCCAGGTCGGCGACTTCAAGGGGGCGGCCGAACCGTACATGCGGTCGCAGATGAGCCCCGAGTTGCGGCAACAGTTCGAATCGCTGATCGAAGACCTCTACCAACAGCTGATCGCCGACGTGGCGGCGGACCGCCAGCTGGACGCAGACCAGGTCCGCCAGCTGGTCGACCAGGGCCTGTTCACCGCCGCCGCCGCCAAAGAGGCCGGCCTGGTCGATCGCGTGGCCTACGAGGACGAACTGAAAAAGGCGATCCGCCAGGAGCACCAGGCGGACAAACTGGCGGTGATCCGTAACTACGGCAAGAAAAAAATGGATACGGAATTCTCCGGGTTTACGGGGATGATCAAGCTGATGAACCTGATGATGGGCATCCAGCCGGTCACGGGCCGCGGGCGGGGCGACAAGATCGCCGTGGTCTACGCGGTGGGGGCCATCATGGCTGGGGAGAGCGAGCAGGGGCTGTTCGGCAGCTCGACCCTGGGCGCCGACACCATCGTCAAGGCGCTCCGCCAGGCCGCCGAAGACAAGAAGGTCAAGGCCATCGTCCTGCGGGTCGACAGCCCCGGCGGTTCGGCCATCGCCAGCGACCAGATCTGGCGCGAGATCGAAAAGATCGACAAGCCGGTGATTGCCTCCCTGGGGGACGTGGCGGCCAGCGGCGGCTATTACATCGCCATGGGGGCCGACCAGATCTTTGCCGAACCGGCCACCCTCACCGGCTCGATCGGCGTGGTGGCCGGCAAGCTGGCCCTGGGAGGCACGCTGGGGATGCTGGGCATCCACACCGAGACGATCAGCCGCGGACGCAACAGCGGCCTCTTCTCCCTGGAAAAACCGTTCTCGCCAGCCGAACGCGAAGTGCTCAAGCGGCTGATGGAGGAAACCTACCAGCAGTTCACCACCAAGGCCGCTCAAGGCCGACACATGGAACTGGCCAAGCTGCAGGAACTGGCTCAAGGTAAGGTCTACACGGGTCGTCAAGCGAAAGAGCTGGGCCTGGTCGACCA
>CAYFZZ010000342.1:0-8798 GCA_964347545.1 uncultured Planctomycetaceae bacterium
GTCCAACGGCTTACAGAACCCCAGCTTCCAACTTTAGGCCGAGCAATTGGGACAATTGCTCTACACTCAAAGATTGTAGAGCAATTGTCCTCAATTGCTCCGGGCTGCAGCATACCGGCTGTCCATTCCAACGGCTTACAGAACCCCAGCTTCCAACTTTAGGCCGAGCAATTGGGACAATTGCTCTACACTCCATTGCTCCGGGCTGCAGCATACCGGCTATCCATTCCAACCGCTTACGGAAGCCCGGCTTCCAACTTTAGGCCGAGCAATTGGGACAATTGCTCGACACTCAATTGCTCTACCCTGGGCAGCCGCCCGCAGCCAGCGAAGGTCACCCGTTGCCAACGGCCCTCAGGGCCGCTTCCGCCGGCCGCGCTTCTTCCACGGATCGCAGCAGCGACTGCGCTTCGCCCAACAGTTCGACCAGCTGGGTCGATTCATCGACCGGGGTCTGGCGGTCCTGGCCGCAGTTCACCCGCCGAGCCACCAGGTACAGCGGTCGGCCGCGGACCTGGTCGTAGATCCGCGTCACGTATTCGCCCAAGATGCTGATCCCCAGGGCGTTCAAGGCGCCAAAGAAACTGGCGCTCAACACATGCGAGGTCCAGCCGGGGATCGCCAGATCGGTAAACAGCCGGCAAAAGAGGGCGTAACCGCTGAGCATGACGAACACGACTAGGGCGGAGTAGCCGATCAGGGTGAACAGGGCCAGCGGAAAGGAGGAAAAACCGAAAATCGCGGTCTTGGCCAGTTTCCACAGACCCCACAGCGACACGCGCGGTTGGCTGTCGTAACGCGCCCCCCGCTCGACCACGATTCCCGTCTGCCGGAACCCGACCCAGCTGCGCAGTCCCGGCAGGTAACGGTCGCGTTCGTCCAGTTGGACAATCTCCCGCACAACCCGGGCGTCCAACAGTCCGAAGATCCCGGCATCGGCCGGGATAGGCGTGGTGGCAATGCGGCTCAACAAGCCATGAAATCCGGAAAACAAGCAGCGTTTCAGCCAGTGTTCCTTGCGTTGGGTCCGGATGGCGTACACGACGTCATAACCGGCGCGCCACTTGTCGACGAACCGTGGGATGGCCTGCGGCGCATCCTGCAGGTCCGCATCCATCAGCACGACGGCCTCCCCCCCGGCTTGCTCCAGTCCCGCCTGCACGGCCGCCTGATGGCCGAAGTTGCGGGAAAAATGGATGACTTTAACGTCCCTCCGGCGGGCGGCCAGCTGGTCCAGCAGTTCCTCGCTGCCGTCGGACGAGCCGTCGTTGACAAAAATAATTTCTGCGTCCGCGCCACACGGTTCCACGGCATCAACGATCTCGTCCAGCAGCGGCGGCAACACCCGCCGCTCGTTGTAGACCGGCAAGACGACGCTCAGCAGCCAACCTTTCCCCCTGCTTTCGTTCATCTTGACCCTCGCTTCTCGTCCGCCGTGCCTGGCATCTTTCTTTGCGGCCTGACCCGGTTCCTCCCCCGGTGTGTGGCCAAAAGACCACACACCATCAAGCCTAGGCCGCACCAGGTGAAGGTCTGCCCTTTTCTGAGGCTGGCGGGCCGGAAGAACAATTCCACCTGGTGCCGTCCCGCAGGAACCTCACAGCCGATAAAATCGCCATTGACCCGCCGCAGGGGGGCCGGCCGCCCGTCCAGGAAGGCTTGCCAGCCGTCGTGAAAGCTTTCGGCCACCACCAGCAGCTGCCGGCTGGGCGCGATGGTGACCCAGGCCAGCTGGCCGGGGGAACGGGCCAGCAGCTGCACCTCGCCCGGCTCGCCCGCAGGCAGCTGTAAGGGAACGTCCACCAGCGCCGTGCGGTCCACGTCGATTTGTGCCAGGTCGCCGGCAGGTGTGGTCGAGTAAACCGCGTGGGTGACCAGGCGGGCGTGCGGCAGCGGCTGGTCGACCTTGTCGAAGGAGAGCGGGGCGGTGTCTCCCCGTGCGGCAGGGGTGACCCAGCGGGCACCCGCAAGTCGGAGGGCTTGGGGTTGTCGGTAATCCAAGGCCCGTCGTGGGGGTAAACCGAGGTAGCCCCCCACGCGGCTCCAGCCGGCCAGCAGCAATTGGTTTCCCTGCCGCGGCCCCTCCCGCTGGGCAGAAGTGGGGTCCAGGGCGACTCGTCCGCCGGCCGGGCCGGCCGGCTGGATCGCCGGGTCGTGGGCAAAGCGGCCAAGCGTTTGCGTGGGGGCCAGGGCGGCATAACTCAAACCGTACAGGCCCTGATCGACGGCGGTCAGCACGACCAGGGCCAGCGGTGCCCAGGAGACCCCCCCCGCGGCCTGGGCCAACAGCCAGGCGGCGACGGCCAGCAACAGGGGACCGGCCACGATCAGCGGCCAGCTGGCCACGTGCGGCGACCAGACCAGCGGAGCCACGGCGGCGGTCAGGATGGCCGCGAACGCACACCCCCACACGACGACCGTGGCGCCTCCCGAACCTGCGCCCCTCGTCGGCCGTCGGTACAACAGCTGGTCCAGGGCCAAGGCGGCCAGGACCGCCATGGCGAGGTGAAACAACACGATCGCTCGGCAAGGAAAACGGAAGCTGCCCACCACCGGCAACCAGGACTGCACGGCGGACAGGTAACCGTAACTACCCAGGGCCAGCCACAACGCCAGCGGTGCCAGAAGGCAGCCGAAACGATACAGGGGTTGCGTCCGCCCCGTGGGCCGCCTGCTGAAGCACAGCCAGGCCACCAGCACGCAGGGAACGGCGCCTGCATAGATCCCCAGTTCGTGCGTGTTCTGACCGACAACCCGTTTTTCAAACAGGTACGGCGCGACCAGTTGCACCAGGTTCCAGGGGTGCAGCGAGCCGTTGGTGAAAAACTGCGCATCGACCGTGGTGCGGATCGATTGCTGCAAGGCGTCGACCGTGGGCAGCCATTGGAGAGCACCGATCAGCAAACCGGTCAGCTTGGCGGCGCAAACCCTGGTGACGGAAAGCCCCGCGGGTGCCAGCGAGGCGACGTACAGCGACTCGGCCAGCAACGAAAACCAGACATATTGGGGGTAGCCCAGGAGGATCTGGGATGCCGTCAACAAGGAGACCATGGCCAGGGACCAGGGTCGTTCTGTGGGGTTGCCGGTGACGGCTCGATCCAGCGCCCACAGCAACCACGGCAGGTGAGCGATCACGGCGATGGCGTTGACGTGCACAACGTGCAAGAGGTTAAACCCGGAAAAGGTGAACACCAGGGCCCCGAACATGGCGATCTCTGCACGTGCCAGCCGCCGTCGCAGCCAGAGCCAGGTTCCCAGCAACATCAGCGGGTAATTCAGCCAGACTTCCAGGTTGAAAGCCAGCGCCAGGGGCAGCCAGCGGTACAAGGCCCAGTGGAGGGGATGGTACGTGCCCGCTTGTCCTTCCCCGGTCAAGTAAACGCCCCCGTACAGCTGCGGCCACCAGTCAAAGTCATGACCTGCCGCCAGGCAGTGGGCGTAAAAAGCTCGAGCCGGCAAGTGGAATTGTCCCAGGTCGTCGGCGACGTACACCTGACCTGCGAGGATGGGCCAGGCCAGGACCGCGCACAGCGCCACGCCGCAGGCGACGGTCAAGGCCAGCAGGTGGCGGCGGAGCGGTCGGTGTTTGCCGTCACACGGGGCGGCCGCGCATGCGAGCGGCGCGGTCTTGCCGGGGGCAAGCGGGTTGTTTCGGGATGGCTGAACGATCGTCATCATCACCGTTTCACCTTCACCGTTCGGGAAGTCTCTGGGAGCGGGCCAGGTTCGCGCCGGCCCCCGGGCGGACTGCCGCACCAAGCGGCAGGCTTTCGCTCTTCCCGTGCCTCTTGCTGGTTCATACGGTTTTCTTCCGGCCGCAAGGCCACCGGGGGGCGATCTTGGCGGCTGCCTCCTGGCGAGGCAAATTTTCTGCTCGCAATGACTGCAGGTGCGGGTAGTCGATCAGCTGGAAGGGATCGACCAGCCTTTCCCAGTTTTCCCCCCGCTGGACAATTCGCCGCGCGTCTACCGGTCCCAACCGGTCGCTCGCCAAACCCAGGTAGCGGATCTTGTGGGGATCCAGCCCCATGATCCGCGCCGCGGTCGCGTCGACGGCCGGCGGATTGGTGCCCACCAGGACGAGGCCCATTCGTTTGGGTGTGCCCACAATTGGGCCGTCCCCTTCCATGCACAGGATGCCGTCCACAATCGCGATCGTCCGGGGCAGGGACGCGTTGATGTCGTAGACGGTTTCCGGGATGCCTGCGTGATGGAGCACATTCTTGGGCCAGCCGTATTTCAGCCCGGGCAGGGTCCCGTAGAGGTTCTTCATGGCTCCCGTCATGCCGACCCAGTGGTGGGTTTTCAGCTTGGGCAGGGAGACGACCAGGTCTGCCTCCACGATGCTGCGGGGAAAATAAAAGCCGTCCAGCGCGCTGGCCTGACCCCGGTTGGGAACAAACACCGACGGTTCGTAATTCAAATCCGCAAATTCCAGATGCTCGCCTTCCAGGGCATCCCCCATGCCCGATTCGATCAAGGCCAGCTGGGTATCGCGGACGTGACCCGGCGCTTCGCCCACGGTCACCTGGGCCCCCCAGCCGCGGAAGACTTCCGCCGCGGCCAGGACCATCGCCGGATGGGTGGTCATGTGAGGCAGGCCGCGGTCCGGTTCGACCAGATTCGGTTTCAAAAGGACCCGCCGGCCCCGTACCGCGGCCGCCTCCACCCCGCTGGCCCGCAGGCCGTCGCGGATCGTCGTCACCAACCCGCCGTCGTACCGCTGACCGGCCGCGACGAAGACCGATGCGGTGGGCGCGGGGGTGCGGCGGAGGAGGGGATAGCTGGCCAGGGTGGCCAGCGTGACGGCACCTCCGGCGAGGAGGGCCCGCCGATCGCATTGCGAGGGGCCACCCGAGTGTCGAGCTCGATCGGGGCTCATGTTCTGGTCCTCCCAGAAGGCATGCTGACCAAAGGGTTCGCCTCACCTGCCAGGGCCAGACTGGCCAGCGCCAGGGGATAGGGGGATGGTCGCCGGCGGTCCTGGCGATCCAGGGCGGCCAAGATCCGCGCGGATGCGGCCACGAGTGGCTGTCGGTGCGCTTGCAGGGCCATGGCCGCATAACACAACGACGGGACGGCTCGGCATGCCCCCGCCGCACGGGCCGCGTAGTCCAGCGAGGCGGCCAGGGGGGCGTCGTCGGGCGATTCGCCCGCCAGGGCCAGGAGGGCCAGGCCAGTGGGCATCAGGTGGGGACGTTGGGTGCCCCCCAGGACCACCGTGTTCCCCACATTGCAGCCGCCGGACGGCAAGAGGCGGTCCTTCAACATCCTCACCCCGCTACGGGTGCGAGCGTGATTGGTGTAGCCGGTGCTCTTGAGGGCCAGGACGTGCATGGCCGTCGGTTCGACCCACCCGTGGGTCTCCGCCACCCAGGGCCAGGCCTTCAGGGTGGTGTCATGTCCCAATTCCGGGGGGCGGGGGAAGGTATGGCTGTACGTTCCCAGGATCCAGGCGGTCGCCCGCTGAATCGCCTGGCGATAGGCGGCCCTGTCGGCCGTTTGCCAGGCGATGACGGCCAGCGCGGTGGGCCAGCCTGGCTGGGGCGAATCGGCCGTCACCCCCACGCTGCCGTCCACCGCTTGGACACCGAGCAGCCAGTCCAGGGCCAGGCGGGCCGATGAGGGGCGGTCCCAGGCCAGCAGCCCCAGGGCCGTCAAGGCGGTCGGTTCGCTGGCCCCCACGCTTTCCGCGTGGTAGCCACAGACCGGTTGCGCGGCCAGCCGTGCGACAATCTGGGCGCAGCCCTTCATGACCAATCACTCCCCCCGTGGGTTTTCCTGGAAAACAGGGATCCCTCCCCTGTGGCCCCGGCGAACCTCACTCAAACATAGCTTTCTGGCAACCGCCGGTGGCGCCGCAGGGGGCGGCGGCCGGGCGGGAAACCGGGCCCATTCCTCCAAGGCGGGTGGCGCCTGTAACTCTTGTACCGATTGCAACGACGGTCGCCGTGGTGCACGCCGGTGCACGCCGCCGGTTGTACGTTACGTTCTTAGGGGGAAGCAGCTGAGGAACGGGATGAAGGGACGAGTTGATCAAACCAGATGGCCGTACACCGTGTGGCGCTGGCTGCTGGTGGCCAATGTTGCAGCCCTGTTGGCCCTGGCCGTCTTTTTCCGCGGGTGGCGGCTGGACCACGTGCCGGGTGTCAATGGGGACGAGGCCTGGATCGGCGTCCAGGCCTTACGCTGGCTGGACGGCCAATCCCCCTCCTGGCGGACACCCACAGGCAATCCGATCAACGTCTTTCACTTCCTGCCCCAGGTTTGCCTGCATCGCCTGCTGCCCCCGTCGATCACGCTGCTGCGGATGCCCGTGCTGGTCAGCGGCCTGTTGGCGCTGGTCGTCAATTACGTGCTGTGCCGCCGGGTGTTTGGCCGAGCGGCTGCGGTGTCGTCGACGACGCTGCTGGCTCTCTTGCCGGTGAATATCGCTTACAGCCGTTTTGCCTGGGACGCCAGCCAGACGCTGTTGTTCAGCTTGCCGGTCATCTACGGCTCGCTGCTGGCGGTACAGCGACCGTGGCAGCCGATCCGCTGGCTGCTGCTGGCGACTGCCTGCCAGCTGGCAGCTCTGGTGGTTCACCCGACGAATGTGTTCCTGGCCCCGTTTCCGGCTTTGGCTGCGGGGTTCGTCTTTCGCCCCCTGTTGGCTGCTCCCCTCAGACGGGGGGGCTGGCGTTGGGGCTGGCTGGCCGTGGCGGTCGGGTCGCTGGTCGCGGCCCTCTGCCTGTGGCCGTGGCTACAGCTGGCGGGGCGGCGGTTGGTTTCACCTCTGCATTACGGCCTGTTTGCGGCCCACTATGTCGACTTGTTCTCCGGGGCGACCGTGTTTCGTTTCCTGACGGGTGCGGCGGTGGGGGCGAGCCCGACGGCCAGCGGGCTGTATCGCCTGGCCGCCGGCAGCCTGTTCCTGTTCGGCGCCTGGGGCCTCCACCGCGAGGGGATGATGGGGCGGACGCCGCGGTTGTTGGTGGGGGGCGGTGCCTTGTCGGCTGCCGCCTTTTTCCTCTTCGCCGGCCCGGGGGCGGCGGCGGCGGGCAACGAACGGTATGCCATCTGCCTGGTCGCCCCTGGCGCGTTGTGGCTGGCCCGTGGGCTGGACGGCTGGTGCCACCGCAGCCCTGTGGTGGGGCAGCTGGTGTGCCTGGCCGCGGGTTGGATGTTGCTGGTCAGCTTCTACGCGAATTATTTCCATTTCGTGGAAGCCACCGGTGGGCGGGCTCATCGCACGTTTGCCACGGCGCCAAGGGAACCCAAACGGGCGGCGGCCATTTGGCTGAAGGCGGCGGCTGCCGACGCACCTGGGGTGACTGCCGTGGCCACCGAGTGGTGGAATTACTGGCCCTTGGCCTACTTAACCTTCCGCGACAAGGCCATTCGCGTGGTGGCGACCCGGGGGGGGGACGCGGCTTTTGGCCAGACGGCCCCTTTGCCCGCTGAGGTACCCTTCCTGGACGGGTTCCCCGCGAACAGCGACGGGGGAGACCGCGGGAGCCTGCGGGGGTCGGGACGACGGCTCTGTTTCGTGGAGTTTGCCGGGTCGCCCCGGGCCGAGGAGATTGCGGATCGGCTGAGCGGTCGAGGCGTGGCTGTCGAGGTGATGCACGTACCTGACGGGGGACACCGCCCGATCTTGACGGTTTTGTGGCCCGTTGGCGGCTGATGTTGACCGGTTGCCTCACGCTTCCCGCTGCCGGGGCGCGGAAGGTTCCGTAAAAGCAACCTCATCCCGGCCCTGGGGGATTTTTCTAAAAAATGGTTCGGACAAAATTGACAGGCTCAGATTCCAACCTAGGTTTGCAGTGTCGAGCGAGTTGAGGGTGTCGATCGCTTGACGCGGCCACGTTCGGCCTGGTGAGTTTGAGTTTTCGTGATTACGACTTTGTGAGCAAAGCGTGATCACGCCGCAGCGATCGCGTTGATGGCTGCGGGCCTGGTTTTGATCCACGAGGCTTGCCGAGAGGCATGGTTTCGCCCCTGGGGGCGAGAACGACCCACAACTGGAGGATATCGATGAAGAATTTTGCGAAGAAAGTACAACGCTTCCTGGCTTCGGAAGACGGCCCGACCGCGGTGGAATACGCTGTGATGCTGGCCCTGATTATCATTGTGTGCCTGGCCGCGATCAGCGCGATTGGCTCGAACGCCAACACGACGTTCAGCAACGTTGCCACGTCGATCGGCTCTGCCAGCTAAGCGCTGCGAGTCAAGGGCGGCAGCTGGGGTACCACGGGTGCCAGGCTGCTCGCCGAACGGACAACGCGAACCCCTCGGTGCCCACCCGGGCACCGAGGGGCTTGTTCGCATGTAGGGAGGACTTCACGATGTACCTGACACTTCCGGCAGAGGCCGTCTCTGGCGCCATCCAGCATTTGGTCTACTTGTTCACCACGCTGGTGGTGATTCTGAGTTGGATTTTTGCACCCCGCTGACCCACGTTGGTCGCGGGCAAGCTAAGCTTTTCATGGAAATTCAGATTCCTGCGGTCCCGAACGCTCGGTGGTCGAGCGGGGTGGGGCTTCGCAGCCAGTGGTGAGAAGGAAAATGATGAACACGATCTTTGCCCACAGCGTGCCTGCGGATCAGATGTGGCTGATTTGGATGGTCAGCATCGTGCTGGTGGTGGCTGCGGTCATCGACGGCTGGCAGCTGAAGGTACCCAACTGGATCACCTTTCCCATGATCCTCGGCGGCTGGGCTTACAGCGGTTGGGCCTTTGGGGGGCCGGGGCTGATGTGGAGCCTGGTGGGGACAGGCGTGGGCCTGCTCTTGCTGCTGCCGGCATACGCCATTGG
>CAYFZZ010000343.1:0-4624 GCA_964347545.1 uncultured Planctomycetaceae bacterium
CCGGTTGTCCCCGCTTTGCCCCACTTTGCCCTGCTTCGCACCGCCTTGCCGTTTTGCTATTCTTCCGCGGCGCCGGCCAGGACAAACTCGGCAATCAGCGGTTTGTGGTCCGATCCCCGGCCCTCACCTTCGCGGATGGCCCTGCAGTCCCAGTGGCGTGACATCATCGCTTGATCGAGCCGGATCGGGGGAATCCAGGCGATGCCGTTGGGCCAGGTCACGGCATAGCCCCGTCGCGTCTCGTCGTGCGCCGAACGGTACCCGTGCTGGGCGAAGCGGCGGAGTTGTCGAGCGTGCTGGGTGGCGTTGAAATCTCCCACCACCAGGAGGGGTTCGTCCCGCGGGGTGAGCCTTTCCCATAACTGGTCGTACTGCTGCTGCCATTCCGCGAAATACTCTCGGTTGCGCGGCGGCAGCGGATGCCAGTTGAGGACCCGGACAGGACGGCTGCCGTGGGCAATCACCACCTCGGCCTGCGGCACTTGGCCGGTGATCCACAGCGATTTGTCCAGGAACGGGTGTTTGGAATAAATCGCGATGCCGAACGCATCCTCTCTCACCTTCTCTAAGCGATGCGGATATCGCTGGCCGAACTCCTGGTCCGACAGGGCGGCCTGCCAGGGGGGCGAGTATTCTTGCAATAAGATCAGGTCCGGGTCGGCGGCCGCGATCTCGGCCAGCATCTCCTCGTGGCGAAGATTGTTGCAGTGGAGATTCGCGGAAAAGATCTTCAACCCGGCAGCCTCCCGGCGGGCGGAAGGGGTTCCGGACGGGAACAACAGCGGCAGATAGTCAGGCCAGACCCACACGGCATGGCCAACGGTCAGCGGCAGACAGAGCAGGGCCAGGCGGTAGTGCTTTCGCCAGAGCGCCAGCGGCAGCAGGAGCAAGGCGGGGGCGTAGAGGTAGGCCGAGAAGGAATTGGCCCACACCAACAGCAGGTGCTTGTCGTGAGCGACGATGCGGAGGATCGCCACGAGGCATCCCCCCGCAACGGTGATCCAGCTGAGGTCCCAGAAGACGCGGACCATCAGCCCGGGGCCGGCTGCCGTGCCGTCAGCTTGTGGCGTTCCGTTGGGGGGGCTCATGAAAAAAACCGGAGACCGTGGTGCTGTCAGGGGTCGCTTGGGGTGGGAATGAGAAAGCGACACGTCTGCGTTGCAAGAGGCGGGACACACCAGCGACAGGTTTTCGCGGGAAGATTGCCGCCAGCGTGCTCTTCTTCTACCTTTCCCTTGCGCGCACGCACGGTCTCCGGATGGTTTGAGTTCTGATCGTTGGCCTGCCCGCTTGTCCCGCCACACACCTACGCCGCTTGGCGCATCGTCAGCGGGTCGTCGAGGGCGACCAGGATCAGTTTGTGAGCATTGGCGTAATCGATGACCTCCTGTTGATCCACGATAATCGTCTTGCCGGCTTCGATGGCCAGCACTCGGCCACCGGCGGCGGACATGGTCTGGAGGGTACCCAGTCCGATGGTGGGGACATCGAACCGCATGTCCTGGTTTGGTTTAGCCACCTTGACGACGGTAAACCCTCCGCTGCCGCACAATTCCCCGGCTCGGCGAATACAGTCGTCCGTGCCTTCGATCGCCTCGACGGCCAACACCGCTCGATCTTTGACGATCACGCACTGTCCCACGTCCAGGTGTCCCATTTCCTTGGCCAGCTGCCAGCCGAATTCGATATCGCGTCGTTGAGCGAGGGAGATGCCGCGGCGGGTCAGTTGTCCTTCGGGGGCCAGCAATTCCGGGACAAACTCGGTAGCGGGTCGGAAGGCGATCTCGTAATTAGCGAACAGGTCGACAATGGCGCTCAGCAGCGTATCGTCTTTGCGGTCCTTGCCGGCCCCCCACAGGCCGGGGCTGGCGAAATAGGGATAGAAGTGGCGGATGGCGGTCCAGTCGGGCATGTGTCGCAACCAGACGCCGGGTTGGTACAGCAATCGTTTGTGAAATTTCCCCGCCATGGTGGCTTCGTTAATCTTATGGCGGCGAAAGTACCGGACGGCCGCGCCCGCTCGGCCCAGCCCCAGCCATTGAAAGTCCTCACACAGCTCGCTCAACGCCTCACCATCCGCGTGCTCGCGGCCCCCCAGACAGTAGACTGCATATCCTTGCCGCCGCAGGGCTTCGGCCACGACCAGCGGATAGCGGCCCCAGCCGGCCAGCAGTCCCACCCGCGGTGGCCGTCTCGATTCTGGTTCTCTCTTCCCCATCGCGTTGCTCATCTTCCCGAACCCCACCCTTGCCTCGTGCTGTCTCGTTTCCGGCATCGCCGCTCAGGCCGCCGCCTGCTCGCCCTCGTCCCGCCGCTCAGTCAGGTCGCTCAACGTCCGCTGCATGGCGTGCAGTTGTCGCCGCATCTCGGGCAAGCGGCCCAGGGCGGCTTGTTTCACAATCTGTTCCCGCATGGGCGTGGCGGGCACGCCCACGTAGGTGGCCCCGGCGGGGATGTCGTTCATCACTCCGGCCATGGCCCCCAGCACGGCCCGATCGCCGATCTGGACATGGTCGCGGATCCCGACCTGTCCGGCCATGACGACATAATCGCCGGTGGTGGAACTGCCGGCGATGCCGACTTGGGAACAGATCAGGTTGTGCCGCCCGATGCGGCAGTTATGAGCGATCATGACCTGGTCGTCGATCTTGGTCCCTTCGCCGATTGTGGTGGCGTCGTAGGTGCCGCGATCAATCGTTGTGCCGGCCCCGATTTCGACGTCCGGGCCGATGTCGACGTAGCCCAACTGGGCCGAGAGCAGGTGCTTGCCCGAGCTGGATTCATACCCAAAGCCGTAGGCGCCGATGATCGCGCCGGCATGGATGATTGTGCGATCGCCCACGATCGTATCTTCGTACAACACGACATTGGGAAAAATCACGACCCCCGCGCCGATCTGGCAGCCGGCCATAATCGTCACTCCGCTGTGAATCGTCGTGTCCTGGCCGATCTGCACGTCGGGGCCGATATGGGCGCCGGGATGCACATGGACCCCCGAGCTGAGGTGGGCCGAGGGATCGATTTGAGCTTGGGGGCTGATCCCTACCGGCGGCTGCTGGCGGGGGGGGCGAAAATGGGAGACGATCCGGGCAAAGGCCGCGTGAACGTCGGCGACCACCAGGCCGGGCAGGTCGCAAAGCTGGACGCCGGGCACGACCACCACTGCCGAGGCCTGGGTGGCCTCCAGCTGCTTGGCCTTTTCCGGGCAATCCAGCAGGGAGATGTCGCCTTGTTGGGCGGTGGTCAACGTGGCGGCGCCGGTGATCTTTAGCGAACCGTCCCCCACCAGTTGCCCGTCCACGAGGCGCGCCAATTGAGCGAGTTGCGTGGGCATACGATGCAGATTCCTTTCCGCTCGTTGGCGACTAGTTCGTGCAAGCACGCTCAATCTAACCGCAGCCCGGAGAGGCGGGCAAGAGCGATCTGCCAGCAGAGCTGTTCGGCCGCAAGCCCCTATCCCGGCAGCAGTGCTAGCAGCGCCGCCAGGTCGTCAATCACGCCCGCGCTGGGGCCCTGCCGTTGGCGATCGAGCAACAGGGTGTGCCAGCCTTGGCGTCGAGCACCGCGGATATCGTTTTGCCAGTCATCGCCGACCAGCAGGATCTGGTGGGCGGCCAGCCCCAGCTGCCGTTCAATCTGGGCAAAGAACTGCTGGCCCGGCTTGCGGACCCCCAGTTGGGCCGAGATAAACCAGTGTTGGCATTCGTTCAGCGGTGCCAGGCCGGCCGCCAGGTCGGCCAGGCGGGAATCGAGGTTGGAGGCCACGCCCACCAGCCGACCCTGTTCGTTCAAGCCCTGCCAGGCGTTTGGCACATCTTCAAAGACTTCCCAGTTTTCTGGAGCGACGAAGTGTTGCCACAGATCGGCAAACAGGGCCTCCAGGTCACCGGCCCCCTCCGCGCTGGAAAACACTTCCGCCACGATGTCGCGCCAACGTTGGCGCTCGCGCGGTTCACTGGTCCGCCAGTCCCCAGACTGGGCATCCAGCTCATCCTGTCGCCGTAACGCCCGTGGAAATCGTCGCGCGATTACGTCTGGCAAGACTTCAAAACAATGTCTGCGACCCACCGTATGATACGTTTCTGCCACCGAACGCCTGGGCCGAATCAACGTGCCCACCGCGTCAAAAAGGATCGCCTCGACCTGGGAGAGATTCGCGATCCCGGATGCGGGTTGCGGGTTGTGTTTGATGTCAACCATGATGGAAGAGGCCTACGACGATCCGGGTCCTCAGCAGCACCCCGGCTGCTCAGTTTGCTGACCGCAACCGGAAGATCCGATCAAATCAGGATGCGACCTCAGCAGCCGGGGTGCTAATTTGAATGCCAGCTTAGCAGCCGGGGTGCTAAACCGACCTGTGAATTACCGCGACCCGCAACTCACCACTCGCACCCCGCATCCCGCACCGCGTCTGTCTGGCATCCCTTCGGGATGCATTTTTTGAGGGGGGTCCACGTGTCCGGAGGTGGCGCTGCGCTTACCTCCGGCTAATCGCTGCAACCGCTCCGCGGTTGAGTTGCGGACCCTACCTGCCACCGCTTCGCATTCGCTTGGGATCGGGATGCCTGTAGGACGGGCACTCCTGCCCGTCCCCCGCATGATGCAGCTCGCAACCCACACCCCA
>CAYFZZ010000344.1:0-7307 GCA_964347545.1 uncultured Planctomycetaceae bacterium
CTGGGTGATGGCGTAGCTGCCGGTGAAGGTGGTCGAATCGGACTGGCCCACGTCCAGGGTGGTCGGGCCGCCGAGCACCGTCACCAGCGGGTCGGTGACGATCACGTTGGTCAGCGTCATGTTGCCGTCGTTGGTCACGTCAAAGGTGTAGCCGATCGTCTCGCCCGGATCGGCAAACCCGTCACCGTTTTCGTCGTTGAAGGTACCGCTCTTGACAATTGAGAGCAGCGGGTTCTGGAGGAAGTTGGTAATGGTGATTACCGTGGTTTCCCCAGCCATGACACTGAAGGTTTCACTTGCGGGATCATAATCGCTGTCTTGACCCTCGATGGTGATATTTTGGGTTACCCAACCCGGCGGTAGGTTGAGCTCGGTCAGCTGGTAATCGGTGTCGGCAATCAGGTTCCTAAAGGTAACGACAGCGTTGTCTCCCCTCAGGGTGCCCGGAAGTTCGGTCATCCCATCGAAGTGGACATCGCCGCCATCTGCCTGAAAAAGATTAATATCAAAATGTTCTGTCGATCCGGCGGGGAGGGTGATCTTTTCTACCCGCACCGAGCCGCAATTGGAAATGGTGATCTCCGAGGCGAAATCGGCGAGCACCACGTCTTTAAAGTCGGCTCTATCGCTGTTGCCGCCGACCGAATAGGGAATAATATTGGCGACCGAGAAGCATGAGTTTGGCTCGGCTGGAAATACCGTTTGGCTGAGGTTAATTGCACCTTCGCCGCTCAGTTCGTCGCTCGAAAACATCGCTGCCGAAACGGTGGAATCCAGCGTTGTCGCATTGAACATTGAACCGTCGAATTCGCGAAGCACAACGATGGGGTTTTGGCCCTGCGTGTCGAATACAATCGAGAAGTCACCACTCTGACGATTCGCCCACGGATTGTAGGTATCCATCACGGTCTGGGTATAGGCGTTGGCTCCGGGCGGATCCGGTTGCTCGAGGATCTCGAGCTGGGAGTAATCGAGGGGTGCCCCGTTGACGTCTGGGGCAGCCGCCTGCTGGAACTCAAATCCGACCTGACCGGTGCTTGATTCAGCGCGTAAAAAGGCAAAATACAGCCAGACGTCACCATTTTGATCGACATTGGTATCCAGCCAGACGCCACTCAAGTCTTGTCCGGGATTGACGGCTGTGTATTCCAGCGTGGGCGGGGTGTCCAAGTGAATGTTGCCGACCTTGGTCGTATTGGAGTTGATCGCGCCCAGCTCTTTGATGCTGCCGGATGGGTCGGCGAAGAAAACCGCATCGACCTCTGCGCCGCCGGTACCAAGGACATTGCCGTCAATGTTAAATCCACCGGCATCGAGCAGAATGCGATGCTCCAGCGGCTCGATGAACAGCGGACGGCTGTGATCGTGCTTTTGCGATTTACGGTTGCGGCGACGGCGTTGGGAGCGGAGACGGTGGCGGATGTTTTTGCTGAGTTTCGACATACAGGTGGTTCTCTGCGATGTGCTCGCGCTAGACGAGCAACCAGTGCGGGGTTACTAGTCCGGGCGGTCAGAAATGACGCCAGGGGGACGGCTTGGAAGAGCAAATCAAAAAAGGCGATGAGGGGAGAATTTCGCCGGTAGGTTTGGTTTGCGTGTTAAGGGGCGATGAGCTGGGTGAAAAAGGTTAAATAAATCAACATATATAGATCTGTTAATTTCAGAATAATCCGAACGACTCCGTTGTCCAGACAGAAATTGCCCCGATGGCGAAAATCGTTCCGCCGGCCCCTGAGGGGCCCTGGACCCGGTTCCTTCAGATCCATCACATGGGGAAAAGACCAGGAGTCCAGGGGCGGACTGGGCCAGCTTGGCAGCCGCAAGTCATGGATTGACAAGCCGTTACATTTCGCCCTCTCCCGGCGCAGCTGCCCGAAATCTGCATCGCCCAGTCAGGGAACGTCCCCCTGTGGGCCCGGTCCTGGGCGGTGATCTTCCTGACCGCCTTCCAGCCTGCCGTCGGGGCGGCGGGATCGCGGAGGAGGGCCCGGCCGCCGTCGGCCTGCCGATCTGTGGGAACGGCGTCCTCCTGGCCATCCACAGGTTCCCGCACCACGCACACCGGTGGGGTCCGATCTTGAGAAGGGAAAACCGGGGCTGACCCTCAGCCGTTACCCTCCTGACGAGGATGCCTCGGCCAGGAGCAATTGAGACTCTTGTTCTACACTATGGCGCGCCACCTGCCGCCGGTAGGCGGCGATGATTGTAGAGCAATTGTCCCCAATTGCTCGGCCAACCAGGCACCTCCCTCGCGCCACACAACGGTGGTCCCCCAAATGCGGGCCCGCCGCCGGCCGAGGTCTCCGCCTCCGCTGGGAGCAATTGAGACAATTGCTCTACACTCCTGCTCTACAATCTTGTCGCCACCTGCCGCCGCCAGCCAAAGATGGTAGAGCCATTGTTCCCGATTGCTCGGCCCTGGAGGTCCCCATCTCATGACACCCTGGTCACCGGCCCGCGGCTGGGGCGCCGCCCAGGGTGATGCCCCAAGCGTGAGCTCAGTGGCGGACGCCGGGCTTGCGATGTTCTTCGCGGATCGTGCCGCCAATCACTAAGGCGGCACCAAACAGGAGGAAGTCTTTCACCAAATACTGTCCCTCCAGACTGGGGACGAGCGGAAATTCCACAAAACAGACGTCAGCCCGCAAGACGAGCGCCAGGAGGGTTCCAGGCAGGCGGATGGCCAGGAGGAGAAGAGCCACGCGGAGCAAGGGATGGAGGAGCAGACAAATTCCGATGGCGACCTCCCACAGCCCCAGGATCGGTACCATGATGTCGGGAGAAGAAAAATACACGGTGTGGGCAATCAGTGATGTCGCGGACTCGTAGCCCGCGACCTTCAGCGTTCCGAACCAGAGGAAGACAATCGCCAGCGTGATTCGGTGAATGCGATGTCCCCATTGTTCCATCCAGTCGGCCAGGCGACGATCAAATTCTTCCAGCCGTTCGCTGTCAAACCATCGGTTCATAGGATATGAGAATACTCGGTGCGGGTGCGGGAAGCTAGCCTAACACCGCGGTGAACCAGGCCGCGGTCCGCGGCCATTTTTGACCAAACCGCTTGGCCTGCGGCTGCGCGAGACCCGTTGGTCGAGCGCACGATAGCTGACGCATGAATTTGGTTGAGCGGATCGGCCCGCGGCCCGGTCGACGACGATTTTTCAGGGAGCTCGTTTTGTCAACAGCCCCACCCATCGGTCAAGGATGGCCACTAGGAATCCCATGATTGCCCACTGGAGTGAGCCAAAGACCAACAGCCTTCCCATGGTGGGCTCGCCGTCCGAGAACATTTCCAAAAAAGGAAGATCGACCATCACGACGACGCTGTGCAGGAAGACAGCCAGGGCATGGAACGGGGTCATCAGCAGAAGGGCTGACCCCAGGACCAGGATGGCATGAATTGCCGCAAATGCCAGCGGCGTCGCGAGCCAGTACGGGAGTTTCGGGTTCATCGCCATATCTGGCTCAGGTTGAGGATCATCGAGGGGGGAATTGACGGTACCGAGCCAGGCGAGCCGCACCCCAGATTTCTGCTGCCGGCGTCTTTCCTTGGGGCCAGTCCCTGCAGATTTTACCACGAAGGACACGAAGATCACAAAGCTGGAATTGGACGATCTTGTGAGGAGAACCGGCCACGGGGGGGGGGGCAGTCACCGCCCGCCGACCAGGCCAGAATCCGCCTGAAGGCGGAACGACGAGCAGGGGGCACGGGAAGCGGCGGGGGGTGCCTGCACCGAAGAGCTGTCAGCCGTTCGCCAAGGTTCTCCGCGGAACAAAACCGCTCGTAGTTCCGCCTTCAGGCGGCTCTGCGCCTTCCCATGGTGGCCTGGCGTGAAACACCAATTCAAACCGGAGACCGCGGCATGGTCGAGGGTTTACATCCCACACCTTCACCCCTGGTCCCTAGCCCCTAGCCCCTAGCCCCTAATCCCCAGCCCCTACCGTCCCGCAACTGGCCACCCGCATCCCGAAGGGATGCCAGCCATTAGCCGGTGGTAAGCGCAGCGCCACCACCGGATACCGAGCATCGTAAACCACCGCATCCCGGAGGGATGCCAGACGACAGAGGGTCAGGCACCTTTTTCGGGAGCGGGCTTGCGCGGGGAATAAAGTGGGCTGGCCGAAAAAGGAGCCAGACCCTGGCCCTCTCACACTCGGTTTGCACCCCGCACCTTCACCCGCGGTCCCTAGCCCCTAGCCCCCAGCCCCTAGCCCCTAGCCCCTAGCCCCTAATCCCTAGCCCCTACTGTCCCGCGGCGGTGCCCATCATCGTTCTCCCAAAAGCGGCTTTAATCGCTGGGCACATGCGGGTGACGGTCCGCCCGTTCGCTTTCCGCGATTTTGATGACTTGCCCCAGCCACGCTTTGGCCCGGGGATGGTGATGTGCTTCGTGAGACTCCTTCAAAATCCCCAGGACGCGGTCATCCTGGATGGCCAGGGACGCGGTTGACCAAAGCGCAGGCATGACCAGCCGATAATTGTGGAGTTGGATGGCATGCTGGGTCTTGTCCTCTAGCACCGGCGGTCGTGGCGGCAACAGTTCCAGAGAATTTTCCGGGGGAGGTTGATGAGCCAAACTGAAGAGCGCAACAATGCGAGTCACGGGTTCTTCTTCGCCGGTGGCGAAGTACCATTCCCACAGCTGGTCGATATGCCGAGGCTCCATTTTCAGAACCGGGCGATCGGCCAGCAACGCGGGCGGGGGGCCGTCGGCCAGGTCGGCAGCTCCATTCGCCCTCAGCCAGGCTGCTCCTTCGTCCGTACCCGAATACCACACCGCTCGTTTAAGCGTCGTGAGATCGTTTTCCGGCAACAAAAACCCAAAAAGGACAGGCATCATCGCGGCAGTTGAACAAAAGCATGCGCATGTATTAAGCGAAATCCGCTGTGCCTGCTGAGCCATCATTGACGACTCCGCTCACTGCCAACTGTCGCTCGAATCCGGCCAGCCGAGTGCCCCGGATTGTGCCTGTCCTTTTATAGCTTTTAAACGGTCTTATTTCGAGTGGCCTAGCGCGGCGCGGGTTCCTTAGACAACCACCCCGCTGGGCAGCATCAAGGTTGCGTTCTCAATTCCCGTGACGTGCCGCCTCGACGAGCTTAACAAAAGCACGGTCTTCATCCTTATAGAAGTCCCATCCAGTGCCAGCAGGAGAATCCAGCCTTCCCGCCTTCATACGGAGCTGGCCCAAACGCTTCTTGCCGTCGAAGAATTCAATACGGTATTCGGGAGCGTCGCCTGAAAGCTTGAAAAGGAGGACCCCCTTGGCGGAAATCTTGCTCAGTTCTTTAAGCCAGATTTGAACCGCTTTGGAGTCGGTGATCTCAAAGCGTTGGACATCGTCTCCGGCAAAGTCCGCTTTTGGTGCGTAGGCGACGAGAATGCGGTCAGTTGTGTCGAGAGACAGAAAGGACGTAATGGTTTGTTTTGCTAGCTCGTTGGCTGCGGATGCAGGTAATGACGCGGCGAACAGTACGGCAAACGCCGGTATTGCGGATTTCAACATTCGATAGCCTCACTTGAAAAATACCTAAAACAACCAAACGGCCATCCTCAGACGCAGACGCGAAATAGACAGTTCCCCATCCTCGGCGAAAACCCTTCCTGTCCGGCAACCCGTCGGCGCAAGTCCTTGTGTGCCATAAGGTAAGGCGGGCTTTTCCCGAAAACTCATCTCGTCAATCAAAACGCTGAAAAACGTAAACAATTTGAGGTTTCCTTCGCGAAAAACTCCCCAAAGTTGGGGGATCGGCCGTAAGCCCTATAGCCAGAGGCCGTTACATGCGATTCACGCCTGTTGACCGGTCGGATCTTCGATCCAGGGCCCGTAGCACGGTCCGCATCAATCATCGACCAGCCTGCGATAGACCTGGTCCATGACCGCGCTGGCGGTCAGGTTCTGCATGGCGGCGACCCGCCGTTCGATCTCCTGCCTGGAGTGGATTGTGTAGGGAACAGAAAACGTGTGGCAATAGGGAACCGCCGACCGCCAACGGGACGTTTTAGCAACAGATAACCCCGCCAGGGGAAACCCACAGGTCGTCGCATTTCAGGAGAGTCCCGCCTTCGCCAGGAATCGAAAACCGAAAAAACGGGCCTGAGCCCGCGTAGCCGTCCGCGACAATGCGCACCCCTTTGTTCTGCCTATTTCTTCTTTCGTTGTCCGTGTTGGAGGCCCGTGCTTTTCGACCAGTGATAGTTACCCTTGGCTGCCTTGTCGATTTCAACGGGCTCAGGGAACTCGAGGACGATGACCGAGTCATAGGGGTCTGGGGCCTCGTCCGGCACGTCCATGGTGGTTCTGTGCCCGTTGGCGTCATACTGAACGTCCAGCGCCTGGCGCTCGGGATCGGCCAACAGGTATGCCTTTCCCGGTTTACCAACGACTCCGTGGAATACGATCCCTTCCGGATTCCATTTCATGACATGCAGATAGAGCTTCGTCTGCTTTTGGGTCATGGTGCCCCACGGGAAATCGAAATCACAAGGACTTGCCTTCGTTCCATAAATCGATTCTCCGTTGATCTTCATCCATGCGCCCACGGATTTCAGGCGGCTGATTTCCTCCGGACAGAACGTGCCTTCCGGCGTTGGCCCCACGTTGAGCAGAAAGTTCACGCCCCGCGAAGCGCTGAGGACCAGCATTTCCACAACATCTTTCGTGCTCTTCCAATGGTCATCGTCCCGGTCATAGCCCCAGTTGTGGCGCATGGTCATGCAGGTTTCGGCATCGCCCTCCATGCGGGCCGAGGCAATTTGCCGGTCGGGCAGGGATTCAAAATCGGCATACTTCCTTTGTGCTGTGGGCACTTTTCTGCTGTACAGCCGGCTGCAGATGATCGTCCGCGGCTGAAGTTCTCTGACCAAGGCTCCCTGAGCATTGGCTTCCATTAGGTTCGCGCCCCCTGTGTCGAACCAGAGGACCGCCATATCCCCATAGTTTGTGAGGAGTTCCCGGATGTGATTCTGCACCATCTGGAGATACTCAGGTTCAGACATGGCAGGCTCGTCGCGTTTCAGCCGTCTGTGGCGCCTGTGATACCAGTCCTGAAATTGAGAATAGTAAACGCCGAAGTGCATACCCTGCTTGGCACATGCATCCGCCAGCTCCTTGATGATATCGCGCTTAAAGGGGGTGGCATCCATGACGTTGTAATCGGTGTGCTGTGTATCGAAAAGACAGAAGCCGTCATGGTGTTTGGATGTGATCACGATGTACTTCATGCCCGCCGCCTTGGCCAGCGAGACCCACGCTTTGGCATCAAACTTGACCGGGTTGAATTGCTTGGCCAATTCCCGGTATTC
>CAYFZZ010000345.1:0-3377 GCA_964347545.1 uncultured Planctomycetaceae bacterium
CAGCGTGCCGGCCGTGGCCCAGATCTCCAACAGAAAATGGTGCGGGTCCCCCACCTCCTCATAAGCGGTCGGCAACTTGTAGGCCGGATAGCGGTCGGCAAAATTGCCCGGTCCCACGCCCAGCCAGGGGTGGTCGACGATCATCGCCCACGTTGCCTGCCAATACTCAACGCGGTACGTCAACGACTTGCGGGCCGCCGCCGCCGCGGGATGGTCCGCCCCCAGCAGGAGGCCCCCCGCGACCGCCAACAGCAAGATCGCCGCGGCGGCCAGGCCGGCGGACCGCCGGCGTCCCCCAGACCGGCCACCACCGAACGCCCCCAGCAACAAGATGCCCACCACCGCGGCCAGACAGCCCGTGCGGCTGTGAGTCCAGACCAACGTTCCCGCCAGACCGGCCACCCCCAGGCTGGTCCCCCACCACGCCCACCGCGGCAACCCCCGCTGGCGCCACGCAACGCACAACACCCCCACCGCCACGACTCCCCAGGTGGCCAGGTAACCGGCCAGCGAGTTGGCCAGGGAAAAGGTGGCGTAGGGCTGAGCGGTATACAGCCGGTCCTCGAACTGTTTCCGCAACAAGGGACTGACGCCGGCCGGAGGGGGGATCTTCAGCGCGTCCCGCAAGACCTGCTCGGGATCCCGCTCGTACTCCTCCCGCGCCGCCGGCAGCTCGACGATCACCTGATGGTAACCCACCACCGCCAGGCCACAGGCGATGCCAATCATCAACGCAGCCAACCCGCGACACGCTTGCGGGCTGCGGGCCAGCTGTCGCGTTAAAAAATAACCACAGCCGCAGCCGACCCACGTCCAAAGCACGTTCAGGGCGGGCCGCGGGGCGGCGGTGTCGACCGCGACCAGCGCGGCGATGGTGTGCAGGAGGATCAAGCTGGCCAGCAGCAGATCGGGGATGCCCCACCGCAGGCTGCCTCCCTGGCCCAGCATGGTGGTCACCAGATACACGATCAGCAGGACCAGCCACAGCATCACCTGCGGGAGGGCCGCTCCCTGGGCCGGGAGGACCGAATCGGCGGGCAGCAGGACCTGGGCGACCAGCAGGGCGGCCACCGCGGCCAGGAACCACGATTGTCGATCCGGCATCTTCACGCGTGGGAATCCGAACCTGGTTTGGCGGCCCGCCGCCGGCGGACCGTCAGTTCCACAGCCGCCACGCCGCCCAGGACAACGGCGATCAAGGCCAGAATCCATAACGCCCCGCGGGTACTGGTCCGGTGCAGAAAAAATGCCCCCCCGCCACAGACCGCCGCGGCCAGATACACCACCAGGACCGCCTGCCGCTGGCTCAGCCCCAGGTCCACCAACCGATGCGAAATATGGTTCCGATCGGCCTGGAAAGGACTGCGTCGCTCGCGGATCCGGATCCAGACCACCGTGATCGTATCGTAAAGGGGGACCGCCAGGACGCACAACGGCGCCAGGATCGCGTGCCGCGGCAGGCCTTCGCCGGCAAACGTCGCCGAAATCGTGATCGTCGCCAGGCAGAAACCGATGAAATAGCTGCCGGCATCCCCCATGAAGAGCCGCGCGGGGGGCGCGTTGTGCCAGAGGAATCCCAACAGAGCTCCGACCAGGACCAGCAAAAAACCTCCCACAAACAATTGGGGACCCTGGGTGATCGGATCGGGAGCGGTCAGGATCACCGCCGCCAGAACCGTCGCCGCAATCGCGGCCACCCCCGCCGCCAGGCCGTCCATGTTGTCCAGCATGTTAAAGGTGTTGACCAGGCCGACGATCCAGAGGAGGCTGAGCGTCCCGGTCAGCAGCGGTGCGTCCAGAAACAAGCTCAATCGCCAACCCTGCCACACCATCCACCCGGCCACCACCGCCTGCACACCGATCCTCAGCCGCCAGTCCAGGCCGAAACGGTCGTCGGCCAGGCCCAGCAACATCATCAGCGTGGCGGCCCCCATCAGGACCCACAGCCGCGGCAACTGCTGCCGCAGACCCTCCTGGTGCTGGGCCAGCAACGCCTGCCACCGGCCACCACCACCGCCCTGCTCGACCGGCCCCCCCGCCCGGGCCGCGTCCCCCCCGGCGTGCCGCGGCGCGGGCAGGACGCTGACGGTGATCTGCAAACCCAGAAAGGCGGCCATCATGCCCGCCCAGATCGCCACGCCACCCCCCGTCGGCACCTCGGCCCGGTGGTTCTTCCGCAGGTCGGGCCGGTCCAGCAACCCGCAGCTCGCCGCGTAACGACGAACCAGATACCCCCCGGCCAGGCATGTCAGCAGGCTGGGGACGACGCTGCCGACGACAAGCCAAATCATGGCGGCGGTTCCTGGGAAAGCTGGCTTTTCAAAAAATCACGACAGCGCGAAAAAAACTCCTGGTAGTCCTCGCGGCGGTAGTCGGGATAAGTCCACTCCCGGTGCCACCAACGCTTGTCTCTATAATACAAGGTTACCTCGGCATAAATCTTGTCGCGAAGGTAAACCCGATGCGCGTGGTCTTTCGTGGATGCCAGGACCAGTTTGGCCAGCGTGAGATAGCCGGGGTCCAGGTTCACCGGACGCGGCTCGGCATGCCCCGCCGTGGTGGCGTAGTCCAGCTCCCAGGCGTTAGTCAGCCGCTTGACATCCGCCAGCTGGCCGGGGTCAAAGCTCGAGCCAAAGGCGAAAAACTGTTTAGAAAGGTCGCGGCCCATCGTCGCCTGGTAATAGTCCGTTTCCGAAAACCGAAACAACGGGCTCTCCAGGACACAAGGGCCCCAGGCAGCCGTGGCCCGATCCCGCGCCCAGCTAAAAGCGGTGGCATGCCGGCTGGTCACCGCCATAATCTGCAGAGCCGCCGGAGGAGTAGAGAAGTCGCCCATCAGCGTTCATTCGCAGTCGCGTGTGCCGGGTCCTTCTCCGGGATCGGTTCCGCACCGGCCCGTCGCCACCGGCCGCTGGTCAACAGGCCCCAGGCAGCCCCGTCCGCGTCACCAGACGCGGCCAGGGTAAGGGGAACTTTAACGGGCCCGCGGCGTTTTCCGATAGATGGGGGCGCCCCCCCGTGGCCCCGCGGAAACGGACCGCAAGGGTGGGCAGGGCTTCGTCCCCAGTCCAGCCGCCTGAAGGCGGAACCACGACCAGGTCCGCTGACCACCCCACCCCCGGCGACAAAACCCGAGAAAATCGAGCGAGCTACAAAAGGCGGGCCCCTCGTCCCTAGCGCGGTGGTGATTGGTGCGTGGTGAGTGGGAAGTGGTGAGTGGTGAGTGGTGAGCGGCGAGGCGCTAGCCGCCGGTGGCCTCGGAATGACCGTCCCCAAAACAGACCGGCGGCTAGTCCCGGCGCGCCAGGACCGCTCAGATCGCCAGGGAGTCAGGCACCTTTTTCGGGAGCGGCTTTGCGCGGGGGCCAGATGTTGGT
>CAYFZZ010000346.1:0-9211 GCA_964347545.1 uncultured Planctomycetaceae bacterium
GCTGCCGTTGAAGTTGCTGTTGGGAACGTAAGTAAACGATCCGTCGCTGTTCAATTGGAACGACTGCGCGCTGGAGGGCCCCGCCACGAGGAGGGCGGTTAACGGATCGTTATCGGCGTCGCTGTCGTTATCCAAGACCCCGCCGGCCGGGACGCTCAAACTCATATCTTCGTCAACGCTGTACGTGTCATCGACGGCGACAGGCGGGGTACCGGCCGGGCCGCCGATGAACTCGACAATCAGCCGCGGCGGCGTAGTCCCTTCGGCCGAGTGGACCGTCTAAAAAAGGACAGGCATCATTGGCCTCTTCGGTCGAACGCCCAGAAAAAGGACAGGCATGACCGGGTCCGGCGAAAAGCCCCCGTCGGCGGCCCCGGTCGGCGGGGACTAGCCCGCCCGATCGATCCCGGGCCCGGCGGATGGGTGATCGCAACCCGTGAGCTAACAATGACTTAGCGTCCGCAAGCTGCCCCATCCGGCCCCGGACAGCCTGACGATCATGCCTGTCCTTTTTTTAGCGCTGGCCGCCAAAGGCTTGACATGACCGCTGGGGTCGACTAGCTTGGAAGTTGTGCGGGATTTGGCCCGTACCTTTTACGAGAATACTGCCACTTACGATACCTGCCCGAATCTTCCTCCCGAGCCTGGGTGCTCGACGTAGGGAAGTTTCCGGCAGGTATTTTTTTTTGCAAACGGTCCGCGAGTAGAGAACCACTGCCCAGCCCAAAACAGCTGCCACGACCCTCGCCCTGCAACGCCGCGTGCTTGCCGAGCGAGGAGGCTGGCGGCTGTTTTTTGTTGGGCTGGCCAGGACAAGAAGACCACCATGAAGAAGTTCGCCTGTTTGTTGTTCGCGTTGGCGATCTTGAGCCTGGGCGGTTCGGTGAAGGCCGACCTGATCGGCGACACCATCTACGGCTCGCTCAATGTGCCCGTGGGCGACACGGTCAATTGGTTCAATGTCAACGACGCCAACGTGAATGGCTCTGGGGACATGGCCATGGTCACCGATATGGGCCCCGAATTCAGCGTGACGGGTGTGGGCATTCCTACCGTGCCAAGTTACATTGGCCCCTTGGGTTTCGACATGATGGTCGATGTCCGGCCGCAAGGGATCATTGCCATTACGATGATACCCGCTGGGGATGAGGAATTCGGATTTGGCATCATTCCCACATTCGATCTGCAGCTGACGGACCTCGATTGGATCGGCGTGGAACCGGGTGAGATTGTCGGTGTAAAAGAGTTGCTCAATCCGTTCGGAAAGGCGGTGCATGCTGAGGTCGGGCCGGATTCGTTTCGGCTCCTTAACCCCAGCGGTTTCAGTACTGGTTTGAATCAAAAAAACCTCGCTTTCGAGCTGGTAGTCAGGCATGAAATGGCTCCGCCCGCAGCTATCCCCGAACCTTCCACCTTTGCCTTGGCCACGCTCGGCCTGTTGTCGCTGGTCACGATCCGCAGACGGCGGCGCAGACGCTAATTAGTCGCTGACCAAGCCCTCCCGGATCGGCAGGGCCTTTTCCGCGGCCGGGGAATCATGCTCGCTAGGAGCAGCGGGCAAAGGAGCACCGGACAGGCATCAGGCCAGACTTCCGACCCCCTCGGGGAGGCCTTGGCGTCTGGCGGTTTGGCAAAAGTGGCCCACCTAACCGGAAAAAGGCCGGACGACGTGCACCCCCCGGAACATCGCAGGTTTGGCGGCCGAGTGGGCCCGCCGCCGATGGGCCGTTTGTCAAGCTGTGCGGGCTGGGCCGGAAATCACGATGGAGCGAACGGGGCCAACCGATCCAGGGATAGGGGACCACCGAGTCGTCCTGCTCTGAGAAGGAACTCAGTCCATGCGCCGCGCGCCTCTCCTCTTGGCGATCTTTCTGGCGTTCTGCGCCCCCCAGCCTGGCCAAGCCCAAGGGGTCTCATCCGTGTCCGATGTGGACCATCCCGACCACGACGTGGCAACGCAGGACGGTGACGGCCCGGAATGGAACATTCGCGGCACCTGGGACGACCATGGCCACGACGACATCAAGTACGGTCGCGTGGACACCCACGCCCCTGCGTTCCTGATGGGCGACCACATACACGAACCTGGTGAATGGATGGTCGAGTACAAGTATGTCACCATGTCCATGGACGGGAACCGCTCGGGGACGACCTCTTTGACCGATCAGCAGGCCTTGGATTTCATTGGAACCGTGCCACCGGGTGTTCCGGGAGTCAGTGCCTACGGGGCCACGCCAACCCGCATGACCATGGAGATGCACATGCTGCACATCATGCGGGGCGTGACAGACGATATTACCGCCTACATCATGCCGATGTGGATGGTCAACACGATGGACCATGTGCGACGGAATGGCACGACGTTTACCACCAGCAACAGTGGATTCAGCGACCTGCATTTTGGCGCCTTATGGCGCGTCTACCATGGTTGCACTGATGAAGTGATTGTGAATCTGAGATTCAGTGGCCCCACGGGTGACATCGACAACGTGACATCCATTCCGACCGGTACCCCTTCCGAGTTCCCTTATCCGATGCGGCTGGGCCATGGCACCTGGGACGCTCGGCCGGAAATCACCTACCGCTCTTACTGGGAATGGGGCAGCCTCGGTCTTCAGGGCAGTTTCCTGCTGCCCATGGGCATTAATGATTCGGACTACCGAGTGGGAAACGAGTACCGGGTCGATGCGTGGCTCAGCTATTTGCTGGACTGCGAAAAGAAACTGGCCGCGACGTTTCGGGTGGAAGGGTTGTGGCGGAGGAATTTCGTGGGTGCGGATCCCCAGTTGAACCCCAATCTGATCAGCACGGCCGACCCGGACATGCGGGGTGGCGAGTTTCTGAATCTGGGATACGGGTTGATGTACATGCTGCCGGGTGGGGGTCGCCTGAACGTCGAGCTGACGAATCCGATTTTACAGAACTTGCGAGGGGTCCAGTTGGAAAACGACTGGGGCCTGGCGGCCAGCTATTCGAAGTCGTTTTGAACGTGGTGCCCATCCCTCGCCTGGGGCGGGTTGCCAGACCGCCCGGATGATCGGTTCTGGCTGACCCTTTCGCGTTTTGGTCGCTCGCCAAGCCGACCCTTTTTCGGTATCCGGTGGTGGCAGCCGGTGGTGGCGCTCCGCTTACCACCGGCTGATGGCTGGCATCCCTGCGGGGAGGGTGGAAGAGGGAAGGTGGAAGAGGAAAGAGAGTGGGGGGGTGGCGGGGTGACTCTTGCGGATCTGCCGGGCTGTTGCGGGTCGAGCGGCCCGAGGACCCGCTCGGCAAAACCGCCGCCTACCGGAAAGCGGCCGGCTGGAGGCGGCTGCCGCGGCTGGGAAACGTCGGCACGGACCTATTCAGCTGCTGCAGGTCCGGTCGCTGGATCGAAGATCCTTTGTCGACGACCGACCGATCTTGGGGGACCCTTTTCCGCACGATCCGAGAAAGTGTGGACGGGGCTCGTTCCCGCAGCTCTATCCACCGTTGGCGAGCGGAGGCGTAGGTCGGGTGAACCGAGTCGGTTTGCCAGTCGTTGTTGAGGATTTTGATCTGAACTTCGTAGACCCATTGCCAGGTCCACTTTACGGGCTGCCCATTCAGGGACCGGGGTGCGGCCGTGGCGGTGCTGGTCACGCACGCCAGGCTGACGGCCAGCAGGACGACGGAGAGGGTCTGGGGGGTAGTTACAAGCTTGGTCATGGCTTTGCTCCTGGAAAAAAGGGGTGTCATGGGTGGGCGAGCTCTTGCTCTGAAATGTCCAGCGGAAACGGCCGCCGGTTGTTACGGCAGAAAATGCCCGCCGGCCCTGCCACAGCAGGCAGCGCGATCTAGCGCGACCACACCCGAGGGCGGCCATCGGCGAGGGGGTTACGCCAGCAAAAAAAAGCCGGGGCCTGGCGGCCCCGGCGTGATCGCCGGCGAGGGGTGAGGGTGTCGCGGTCAGCCATCCAGACCCAGAGGGGCGTCAAAATCGAACTGGATCGTACAGCCCATGATATTTCCGCCGGACGTCGTGTAAAACACGTTGCCGATTGCCGTCCCTCTAATCATGCCCATCCGATTTCGCGTCGGCAGTACCACCTGATGGATCGTGACCTCGGGCACGCCGGTCATCACGATCCCTTCACTCGACCCATTGTTCGGCAGCGGCCCATTGGCCACTTCGTCGCCCACCAGCAGCTGCACGGGGCTGACAAGGCTTCCATTGGTGCTCAAGTGCAGAGCGACGAACTGAGGCCGGTATATCGAGGAAAAAGTGCTGAGTTTGCAGACCACGACCAGGTTGGCCCCGGCGTGGTAGCTGCGACCGGTGACGACCATATGCGACGATTCCACGCCGCCATTATCAACATTGATTATCTGGGCCGGGTACAAAAAACTACTGGCCGTGACCGCACCGGCGGGGATCACATCGATCACTCCGTTTCCGTTGCCATCGAAGAAGGCGCCCACGGGCTGGCCCTGCAGGGTGTACGTCCCGTCCAGCATCGCACCGTGGGTGCTGTTGGCGATGATGACGGTACTGCTGTCCGCTGTTTGTGGCGCGGGGTCCAGGACAGGTTGTCCGTTGACCGTCACGCTGAACTCGACCGGCGGAATCGATTGGCGGTTGGTCCCGGTGGTCAAGCCCTGGATGCGAAAGGTGCGGGTCACCCCTTGCGGTGTGCTGGCATCCACCGTAATGCGGACCTGGGCCAGGTTATCGGTGTAGGGCAGCCCCTGGTCGGCATCGGGTTGAGGCCGGACCTTGGCGGTCACCTGGTGGGCCTGCGATGGGGAAACCAGCTGGTTGTGGAAGCAGACCAGGTACAAGTTGCCGGCGTGACCATTCCGCTGGATGCTGACGTTGAGGTCCAGCGAACTGCCCGGTGCCACAGACAGCGAAGTCTGGGCCAGACTAAGACGGACGGAGCCCGTCGGCGACTGGGCCGGGTAGGGGCTGACCAGGCCCTTCTTCAGCCGTTGTTGTCTGGCTCCCCGCACCAGATCGGCCGTCGAGACACGCCCGACGGGGCGGATGGCAATCGCTTGCCCCCGGGTGCTCGACCCCCCACCGGCGGACGTCTCGGCGCGTCGTCCGCGGGGATTGAGCCCACTGGTGGGCTGGTCTTGTGGCTTGTTTTGCTGGGCGGCCCGCAGCTTCAACATCCGCTGTTGCTGTTGAGCGGGCGTCAAACGCATGTTGCCTGCGAAAACAGCCCGGGTCGGCGCCAGCGGATTCTTGCCGGTGGCCGCTGTGCCGACCGCCTGATTCTGCTGAAAGCGGAAGTTGGTGTTCGCCGCAGCGGCCGCTCCAGGACCTGAGGCTCGACCCTGCGGTGCCAGCCGGCTGCCCGGGAGGTTCGCGCCCGGCGCGGTGCTGACCCGCGTCGTCTTGCGGATCCGCACGTCGGTCCCCTCGCGGGGAATCTTGGTGCGCAACCTGTCGGCCAGGACCACAGCGGCCTCGTACGTTTGCTGAGCCGCACCGTAGGGATGCCAGTTGTTGTCCTTGTATTTGGCCGGATATTTGACGTCCACCACCCACCAATACTGGACCCCGTCCAGGCGGATCGGCTGCGAGAACTGGGAGGGGAGGGAGCTGCGCTGGGTACGCTGCATGCCGGCGGGCAGGTTTTTGGCCGCCAGCGAGTTCGAGCCGGAGCGGGGGGTCGCGGCGGCCGCCGGCTGGCCGACCAGGCCAACGCTGGAGAGGTAAACGGTTGCCAGAAAAAGACCTAAATGGGGTGCTCGGCGAAGATTCATGGCCGTTGCTCCTGTGTGAGGGGGTTAAGAATCACTTGCCTACGGTCTTCAGCGTAGAGACGGCCGGAATGTTACCGGGTCGGGGGGGGGGCGGGGGCCGGAGGGCCTTTGGCCGCCGCGGGAGGGAAGGGGGAAGGTGGAGGGTGGAAGAGGGAAGAGAGGACAGGGACGGTCTGAAATATTTGTCCATCGCGGAATTTGAAGTGACAGGTCCCCCGGCAGAGGTTAAGATCGTGGGCCGAGGTTGGGCTCGTTTTTCGTCCACCGCAACTGCGTATTTTCGTCCACCACAGGTGGCGGGCTTGCCGCGCGGGGCGCTGGCGAAGGGGGTGCCTGACCGGCCTGGTGTTGCCTGTTTGACCTGCCCGTGATCCGTTGAGGAGTTCTCCCCATGCCCCGTCCCGTGCAAGGTGTCCTGACTGTCCTGGCCCGCATCCTGCTGTGTACGATCTTTTTGCTGAGCGCCGTGGGGAACAAGATTCCCAACTTCAGCAGGGTGGCTCAGTACATGGCCGCCGAGGGCGTCCCCCTGCCACAGCTGATGCTGGTGGGTGCCATCCTGTTTATGATCGCCGGTAGCTTGTCGGTCGTGCTGGGCTGGAAGGCTCGCTGCGGCGCAACCCTGCTGTTGATTTTCCTGATCCTGGCCACCTATTTCTTTCACGACTTCTGGACGATGGAGGGCGAAGCGGTCCAGCAGCAGACGATTCAGTTCATGAAGAACCTGTCGCTGATGGGCGGCCTGCTGTTCATTGTGGCCAATGGGTCGGGGCCGTTCAGCCTGGACGGCCGGCGGGCGGCGGAGGGTGGCCCACAGGGTTTGTCGTAGTCCCCAGGCACCGCAGGGCCCGGGGGCACGGTCCGCGGGTTGGCTCACCGTGCCACCCGCCAGCCTCCGGCTGAAATGGACTTTTCCTGCTGTTGCGTGAAAGGTACGCTAGGCTGTGCTATGCTGGTAGAAAATTCCCCTTCCGCGGTTGCTGCTCAACAGATAATGCGGATCGACCATGATCGCCACTAACGAAAAACTTCTGGCTCAAATCCGCGAGGCGGGCGTCGTCGGCGCGGGGGGTGCGGGTTTTCCCACGTACAAGAAGCTGGAGGCGCAAGTCGAGCATGTGATTGCTAACGGTGCCGAGTGCGAGCCGTTGTTGCAGAAAGACCGCGAGTCGATGTTGCAGGAGCCCGCAGGTTTTCTGCGCGGGCTGCAGATCATGCAGGAGCTGACCACGGCTCGGGTGGTGACGATCGCGGTCAAACGGAAAAACGCCGACGTCGTGGAAGGCATGCAGGCTCAGGCCGATGCCGCGGGATTCAAGACCTTTATTTACGAAGACGTCTATCCAGCGGGGGACGAATACATCCTGGTCTACGAAATTTCCGGCCGGCAGATTCCGCCGGGAGGGATCCCCCTGGCAGTGGGCTGCGTGGTGGACAATGTCGAAACGATCATCAATATTGCTCACGCCGTGGACGGCAAGCCGGTTACCGACAAGTACATCTCGGTGGTGGGCGCCGTGGGCCAGTCGTTGACGACGGTCGTTCCGGTCGGCATCAGCATCGCGGACTGCATCGAACTGGCGGGGGGGCTGACCTGCGACGATCCCGTCGTGTTGACCGGGGGCGTCATGATGGGGGGCGTGACTCACAATTTGCACGATCCGGTCACCAAGACGATGGGAGGCATCATCGTGTTGCCCGCGGACCATTACCTGGTCCGCCGCAAGACGGCCTCCCAAGAGACCTACACCCGCATCGGGCACGGCCAGTGCGATCAATGTTCGTTGTGCACCGAGTTGTGTCCGCGGTACATTCTGGGGTATCCCATCGAGCCCCATAAAGTGATGCGGACGCTGTTGATGACCGGCGAGGCCAAGCAGCGTGGCAGTTTGTGGGCTCAGTATTGCTGCGAGTGCAACATCTGTTCGCTGATCGCCTGCCCGGAACAGTTGGATCCGAAAAATATCTGCGTGGATGCCAAAGCGATCCTCCGCGCCAACCAGGACGGGCGGACCGAGGCGGAATTGCAGTCTTTGTTCCGCCCCGAACACCCGGCTCGCAAAGGACGCGAGATTCCCATCAGCACCCTCTACACACGCTTGGGCCTGCGGCCCTACGACCGCCAAGCCACCTTTGTCACGACCGACTACCAGCCTGCGTCGGTCACGATCCCCCTGGCGGCCCACATCGGCCAACCGGCTGAGGCCACCGTCCGCGAAGGGGCGACGGTCCGGCGGGGCGAAATGATCGGCGACGTCCCCAACGACAAGCTGGGATGCCCGATCCATGCCAGTATCGACGGGCGGGTCTCGGCCGTCACCGACAAAAGCATCACCATCACCCGGTAGCAAGCAACACGGCGGCAACCATGAAAAACGGCAACGCAGTTGGCATCGTGGAAACATCCAGCATCGCCAAGGGGTTCGAAATCGCAGATACGATGTTGAAGACGGCCAACCTTCGCATGGTGGTCAACCGCACGATCTGTCCCGGCAAGTACATGGTATTGGTGGGTGGCGAAGTGGCGGCCGTTAACTCGGGAGTGCAGGCCGGCCTGGAGGTCGGCGCGCACACGGTGGTGGACAGCTTTGTGATCCCCAATTTGCATCCCGCTGTGTTCCCCGCGATCAGCGGCGTCACCCACCTGCCCCAGCTGAAATCGCTGGGCGTGATCGAGGCGTTCAGCGTGGCCTCGGTGATCGAAGCGGCCGATGCGGCGGTCAAAGCGACGCCGGTGCAACTGATCACGATCAATCTGGCCATGGCTATCGGCGGCAAAGGATGGGTGTCGATGACCGGCGACGTCGCCTCGGTGACCGAAGCGGTGGGGGTGGGCGCGGCGGTGATCGAACAGAAAGGCCTGCTGGTGGAAAAGGTCGTCATCCCCGCTCCGCGGCCCGAGATCGTGGCCGAATTCGTGTAGCGGGGTTCGGGATGCGGGATGCGGGGTGCGGGGTTCGGGGTGCGGGATGGGGAACGCGAAACGAGTGCACCGGGCTGGTGCGCACCATGAGCGGTCCCGGCGCGATGGGACTAGCCGCCGGTAGGTTGTCGTGACGAGCATTCCTTGGCCCGCGGGCGGCAAAAAGCCCCGAGCCAGACTCCTTTTTCGGCCACCGACATCTGGCCCTCGCGCCAACCCGCTCGCCAGAAAGACGCCGGACCCCCCGCGGCGGCGGGCGCGGGCCGTTGTTTTTTCGGGTCGTGGTCGCGACGCTGGCCACCGGTGGCCCCGCAGTGGAAGCCCCCCCGCCCATCTGTGGTATAACCACCATAGCGGGCCCACCTCCCGCCGGAACCATTTTTGACGACCTGATCCCGGAGCAAATGAGCAACCATGGACCGCAGTGAAGTCTTTCAACGGCTACGTACCAAGCTGCTGCAGCGGCAGGAAGAACTGAAGCAGGCCCTGCAGGGCGATCTTTCGCTGTTGAGCGGCCATGACGAGGACGACGACGAGTGGTTCGAAGATGGGACG
>CAYFZZ010000347.1:0-14653 GCA_964347545.1 uncultured Planctomycetaceae bacterium
GGTGTCGGCGGGGACTTGCAGGGTGCTGAGCACCCCTTGGAAATCGTGCCCGCTGCCTTGGGGAACGTTGAGCGGCACGCAGGCGTTGCCGAACATTTCCTGGATGCTTTCCAGTAGTCCCGGAAAGTCGATATTCTCGGTGTCCATCTTGCTGATCACGATCATGCGCCCCAAACCCGCATCCCCAGCCTCGTGAAACACCCGGCGCGTGTTGACTTTGATCCCGGCCGCGGCCTCGATAAAGATCAAGGCGGTATCGACCCCCCGCAAAGCGCCGATCGTCTGGCCGATCAGATCAGGATAGCCCGGGGTATCGATCACATGGAACCGCTTCCCCCCATGCTGGAAGTGGATCACGCTGGCTTCGATCGAGTACTTGTGTTGTTTTTCTTCTTCGTCAAAGTCGCAGATACTGGTCCCGTCATCCACGTTGGGATTGGCGTTGACCGTGCCGGTCAGGGTCAGAAACTTGTCTGCCAGCGTGGTTTTGCCGGAGGAACCATGACCCACCAGCGCAATGTTTCGTACGTCTTCGATTTTGTGTTTAGTCATGTTGGGAATTCCTCAGATTTTCACATTCGCCCGCCGGCCGCTGCGGCGCCTCCGCAGGCGAAGTCGTGCGGTTGCTCAATTCGCTCTCTCCCTCCGGCTGCCTTCCCCCCCGTGCTCGGTATCCCCAGCCTCTCAGCCAGGTTCCACCTGCCCCGCGGACGCCGCTGCCAGCGCGTCGGCCATGGTGACCTTCCCCTCGTAGAGGGCCTTGCCGATGATGCAGCCCGCCACCGAGGTCGCCGCCAGCCGAGCCACATCCTCGGCACAGCCGACCCCCCCCGAAGCAATCACCGGCAACTGCACCGCCGAGCACATCTGTCGGACGCCCGGCAGGTTCGGCCCGGCCAGGGTGCCGTCGGTCGCGATGTCGGTGTAAATCACCGCCGCCAGCGGTTCTTGGTTAAATTGTCGAGCCAGGTCGGGGGCGGCCAGCTGACTGGTCTGCAGCCAACCCTCGGTGGCCACATAGCCATCTCGAGCATCGACGCCCAACACCAGTCGCTGCGGATAACTCCGGCTCATCCGTCGAAACCAGGCGGGCTCCTGCAGAGCCCGCGTGCCGATGATCAGGCGGCTGAGCCCCATATTCAGCAGCTGATCGATCGTCGACTCGTCCCGAATGCCACCCCCCAACTCGCAAGGCACGTCGACCGTCGCCAGAATCCGTCGCACCGCCTCCACATTGACCGGCCGTCCCTCCCGGGCGCCGTCCAAGTCCACCAGGTGCAGATAGCCAGCCCCCTGGGAAACCCACCTGGCCGCCACCGCCTCAGGATCGTCGTCATAAACGGTTTCCTGCTGGTAGTCTCCCTGCAAGAGGCGGACGCAATGTCCATTTCGCAAGTCGATCGCCGCCCAGATCTGCATGGCTTTCCACCGACGACACCGGCGGGTGCCGAACGGTGTCATGATTCTCGAACGCCGGCCCCCCACAAGCAGCCATCAGCCGATGGCTAAACCCAGAATATGGCACAACGCCGGCCGGCTTTCAAGGTGGCCCACCCGCCCCGGATGGCTACCCTTGAGCAAAGTTGCGGAGGATTTGCAGTCCGTGGGCCTGACTTTTTTCGGGATGGAACTGCGTGGCGAAAAGGTTGCCGGACCAGACCAGCGAGCAGAAAGGGAGACCATACTCAGTACGCCCCGCAACCACGCGCTCGTCCGCCGGAACGACATAGTACGAATGGACAAAGTAAAAGTGACTGCCACTGTCCAGCCCCCGCAAAATCGGAACCTCGCCCGTAAATTCCAGCTGGTTCCAGCCCATGTGTGGGACTTTGAACTGGGTGGGCAAAGCGAACGGCACCACTTCGCCCTTCAGCACGCCCAGCCCTTCGTGCTGGCCGTGCTCGTAACTCCGCTCAAACAATAACTGCAGGCCCAGGCAAATCCCCAGAAACGGACGGCCCTCCAGGATCGCCGCTCGAAGGGGATCGACCAGCCGGCGGCGGCGCAGCTGGTCCATGGCGTCCGCAAAGGCACCCACCCCAGGCAGGACGATTTTTTCCGCATCGGCCAGGACCGCCGGATCGTCCGTCACCACCGCCGGGCACCCCACGTGCTCGAACGCCTTCTGCACACTGCGGAGATTGCAGATCTGATGGTCGACGATGGCAAGCATCTTCAGTTCACCCTCCTGCCGAGGCGGGGCCGAAACGGCCGACCACCTCCCCCGTGGCGGGAGCCGCTACGCTGACCCCTCCAAAGGTACCGCCATTGTACGTCCGCGGCCGCCGCCGTGTTAGAGCCGCTTGCCGAGCGACCCTTGTGGTGGCCCCCGGCTGCTGCCCCGATGTGGTGCGAAGAGGAGCCAGGTTCGCCAGGGTGACTCGACGCCGCCACGGCCGGGACCTACCCGCGGCGGGCCCCACCCGCGCCACGTCGAGCTGCACGTCAGAGCCCCCGGTCAGAATGCTGGCTCATGCGGTAGCCCCCTGATGCGACGCCAGCCCTGAACTCGATGCGCCCCGAAAACATCGCACGCCCAGCGCGTTTTCGTGTTGGCGTGAATCTTTTTAGTTCGGCTTCGCCGGAATCGATTCAGGATAGATCACCAGTTCCACACGACGATTCCCGCGACGTCCGTCCGCCGTGGCGGTGGAGTAGAGCGGGTGGTTCCCGCCATGCCCCACCACGTGGAACTGTGTGGGACCGAAAAGATCCTGCTGCGCCAGGAATTCGTAGACGGCCATGGCTTGCGCCGAGGAAAGGTGCAGCGGATCGCGCCATGGTCCCGAGATGGTCTGGCCGTCGGTGTGGCCTTCCACACCGATCCGCTGATCGCGAACAGAAAAGGACAGTTCGGCGGCGATCTGCCTCAGCCGACTCTCTGCCGCCGGTTGCAGCTGAACCGTGCCCGGCTGGAACAAATCGTCGCTGGACAGGGGGATTCTCAACACCTCCCCGTCCCGGCGGATCTCCACCCCGGGGATGGCCAGTTCGGGTAAGGAAAGGTTCGTATTGGGAGTGATCGAGGCTGCGCCCCGGCGGCGGTTGGCCGCCAAGAGGGTATCGGCGGTCTGCTGGGCTTGCTCCCTCTCCTGACGGGCCGACGCCAGCTGGTCCTGCTTGTTCTGCAACTCACGCTGCAGCCCTGCCAGTTCCGCCTCCAGGCGTTGCACGTCGCGCCGCGCGGCGGCCAGCTGGCGATGCTTTTGTTGGTTGGCGTCGTCCAGCGACGAGTGGGCTGTTTTCTGCTGCCGTTCGCGACTCTGGTAGTGACTCAAGTTGGCCGCCGATTCCTTCAGCCGTCGGCTGACATCGGCCAGATGCTGGTCCTGCAACTGCGCGTGGCGGCGGGCATTGTTCAGCTGGGCCTCCAGCGTTTCGTTGCGGCGCGTCAGTTCGGCCACCTGCGCCTCCATGTTCTGGTACTGCTGGGCCGCGTTCCGCTGCCAGTTTTCCAGCTGTTGGACCTGAAGCGAAGGGGACATACCGGCCCCGCCGCCAAAAGGCCCTCCGCCGGAACCGGCGAGAAAGGGATTGTTCAGGTTCGCATTGCCTGTACAGCCCAGGCACAGCAGCATGCTTGCCCAGACGGCGCCGGATCGCATTGCATAAGTTCGCATGGCGAACTTCTCCCACCAACCCTGGTTTTCGAATTCTCAGCACCCCGGCAACTCGTGGAGACAAATCCATCGGGCTTGGGGCAAGGTCGCCGAACCATCGTCGGCGGAGAGATGCCGCAGCGGCTGTAAAGAGGTGCGGATAGTAGCAGCGGGGAGGATCAGCAACAAGCCCAACCGGATCCGCCCCCGCGGGACCGGGGTGCTAGCGTAAATCCGCGGAATCGCCCGCTGCCAGCAGCCGCTCGATCCGCTCGCTCATCTGACCCGGATAATAACGGCGATAACCGAACCACACGCCCCGAATCGTCGATCGTCGGTCCAGCAGCAACGTGGTCGGATAACCGAATTCCGGACCGGTTGCTATCATCACCGCTCGGCGCGTTTCCGCCCCCGCATCGAGGTAGGTTGGCAACTGGATGCCGCGGGCTTGCAGAAATGCGCGGGTCGTCCGCGCCAGTTCCTCGATATCCCGGTCGTCTCCCGAAACGCCACAGGAAACGGTCAGGAGGCGAAAACCATCCCGGCTGCCGAACCGACCGTAGATCTGAGCCAGGTGAGGCAGCTCGTCCCGACAAGGCCCACACCAGGTGCCCCAGAAGTTCAGCAGCACCACCTTCCCCTCCAAGTCGGCGAGGCCCACCTCCCCCAGACCAGGACGGACCGGCTGCAGCCGCAACCCCACCAGCGGTTGCCCCACCCCCGGATGCTGGTCGCTGGTGTCCGGCGGCGTCGGCCCGATCGGCAGGTACCGCCAGGCCAAGTAGAGGGCCACCAGCAACAAGATGGCTCGCCAGGGGGGACGGGACGAGCGGGCGGGGGGGAGAGGTGGGGCTGGTGACATGAGCTCGGATTTTCGCGGTCAACTCTCCATTTTAACGCCCCTGCCGAATGCGTATACTAAAAGAGCGTATACTAGAGGGGTGTCGAGAGCCTGTCCCTGCGGCCCTCCTCGCGCCCTTGACGATCGACCCCCTTGCCTCCGCCCTCCACCCCGGCGGCCCACCCCATGCCTCGTCGCCTCTGCCTGATCGCCTTCCTGGTGTCGCTGGTTGGCTGCGCTGAGGACGATGTTGTCCCGCCCGAGATCGCCAGGAAAGCGGCCGAAATGGGCGATCCCCTGTTGCGGGCCGTCGAAGACAACGAGGTCGAGGCCGCCCTCAACGCGCTCCACGAGGGAGCGGACCCCAACAAACCGGCAGCCGGCGATCTGCCACCGCTGCATCTCGCCGCCTTGCACGGCCACGTGGAGGTCGCCGAGGCGCTGATCAAGCAGAGGGCCGACGTCAACCGGCTCAGCACGCGGACCGTCCCAGGACCAGACGGCGAGCTCGAGATCCGCACCGGACGCACGCCGTTGCATCTGGCCGTGACCGGCAACCACCTCGAATTCGTGCAGTTGCTGATCAAAAACCGTGCCGACGTCAATGTCAAAAATGGCCACGGAATGACACCGCTCGACCTGGCCACCAGCAAAGGCCAGTTCCTGGAACGCATGGCCGTGGATGAAGTCGACGAGGAACGTCGAGCCACCTTGACCACAGACATGGACGTCAACCGTTCGATCTGCGACCTGTTGAAAGAACAAGGGGCCAAGACCAGCGAAGAGATCGAAGCCGCCCGGCTGGACCAGCGCTTGAAAGAGGACGAGAGCGGTGGCATCCTGGGTCAGCTCAACGCCGAACTGCAGCGGATCCGCGAAAAACGGTTGCGCTTGGAAGATGAAAAGACCACCCCGGACGACGCATCCAAGCCGTTCCCCAAAGAATCGCTCGACAAGATCGGCCCCTTCAACCTGGACAATCTGGACCCGCCGCTGCCGGAGGGCCTGGAGGGCACAGACGACTTCCGGCGGGTGGCCCCCGATTCGTGATTTACGAGGTCGAACAAAAATTCGCTGTTGCCCAGCCCGACCTGCTGGCGGCCCGTCTGATCGAGCTGGGGGGATCCTTCGACCCGCCGGTCGACCAGACGGACCAGTATTTCGCGCATCCGGGGCGGGATTTCGCCGTCACCGACGAAGCCCTCCGAATTCGCCGGGTAGGCCAGGCCAACTTCATCACCTACAAGGGCCCCAAGGTCGACGCGACCACCAAAACCCGTCGCGAAATCGAGTTGCCGCTTTCCCCCGGCTCCGCCGCTGCCGACCATTTTTCCGAACTGCTGGAGGCACTCGGGTTTCGCCCCATTGCCCAGGTTAAAAAACAACGCCGACCCGGCCACATCGCTTGGGACGGCTGGCAGGTCGCAACGGCGATTGACGACGTGGAGGGCCTGGGATCTTACGCGGAACTGGAGGTGGCGGCCTCGGACGAAGATCTGGCCGCCGGCCGCGGTTGCCTGGCATCGCTGGCCCAACGGCTGGAACTGACCCGCAGCGAGCGCCGCAGCTACTTGGAACTGTTGCTGGCCAGGTGACCGGGCCGGCGGCGGCCCCCGCCAGGGATGGGCCGGCCCGGACCAGGCCGGGTTCCCCTTGGCACGGCCTTTGGAGGGGGGTCCGCTGGGAACCAGGGATCTGCTGGGAACGCCCTCCCCCCTGCCCCGTCCCCACCGCGGCGGCCGCGGCGGGCATCCGACCCGTCCTCAGTTTAGCGGCGTAGGGCGCCCCCGGGCAAACCGCCGGCAATTGCACTTGGTGGGCCCCCCCGAATCTGGGATAGTCACCTCCCCAGGTTGCCGGTGGCCCCACCCAGGAAACCTGGAGAGGAAATCCGGGGCCGCCTCACAGCGGAACCTCAACTTCAAGCCGCCCCGATTCATGAAGATCTTCTTCTCGGTGGGAGAACCGAGCGGTGATTTGCACGGCGCCAATTTGATCCGGCAGCTGCACCAGCAGCAGCCGGGGGTGCAGGCCGTCGGCTACGGCGGACCGCGGATGGCCGCTGCCGGTTGCCAGCTGCATGCCGACCTCACCCAGCTGGCCGTGATGTGGTTGCTCCGCGTGCTGGTGAACCTGCACCGTTTCTGGCGCCTGGTCAGCCGGGCGGACCGCTACTTTCGCCACCAGCGTCCCGACGCGGTCGTGTTGATTGATTATCCCGGCATGAACTGGTGGATTGCTCGGCGAGCAAAGGCCCACGGGATCCCGGTCTTCTACTACGGCACCCCGCAAATGTGGGCCTGGGCTGGCTGGCGGGTGCGGAAGATGCGCCGCCTGGTCGATCATGTGTTGTGCAAGCTGCCCTTTGAGGCCCAATGGTACCGGCAGCGGGGCTGTCGAGCGACGTTTGTGGGCCATCCTTATTTTGACGAAATGCAGCAGCGGGTACTGGACACGGCCTTCCTCCAGCGGCAACGGCAGCGCGGAGGCCCGCTGGTAACGATCCTGCCCGGCTCGCGAACCCAGGAAGTGGTGAAAAACCTGCCCACTTTTTTGAAGGCCGTCGCCCGCGTGCAAGCGGCCGTCCCCGCGGCCCGCTTTGCCGTGGCCAGCTTCAGCCCCCGCCAGGCCACCTTGGCCCGGACGCTGGTCGACCAGGCGGGGCTGCCCGTGGAAGTCCATCAGGGTCGGACCGCCGAACTGATCCATTTGGCACACAGCTGCCTGGCCTGCTCGGGGTCCGTCTCCCTGGAACTGCTGTACCACAAAAAACCGACCGTGATCCACTACCGGGTCACCCCGGCCTTCTTCCTCTTCGTGCGGCTCTGTCGTCGTCTCCTGCAGCTGAAGGTCAAATACATCACGCTGGTCAACATGCTGGCCGACGAACCGTTCGCCGCCCGCCCGCATCCGTTCGATCCCCGGTCGGCGGAGGCGGGGCGAGCGGTGTTTCCGGAATTTCCCACCTGCACCGACAAGTCGGACTGGCTGGCCCATTACCTGATCCAGTGGCTGACGGATCGGGAGGCGTATCGGGGGCGTGTCGAGCGGCTGGGGCAGATCAAGGCCGAGGTGGCGCACGGCGGAGCGTCGCGGACGGCGGCCGCTTACATCCTCCAGCAGCTGGCGGGGTGTCGCCGGCCGGTCCCGCGGCCCCACGCCTGGCCCCCGGCCCGCTGGACCCGCAGCCCGCAGGAACCTGCCATGGCCGACCCCGCGGTGGCCCGCTAGAATCGGGAAAACGAGGCGTATCCGGTACTGCGGCAGGCAAGATGGTGCTGATTGGCGAGCCCCCTCCATCCCAGGGTGATCTTCACTTTCAGATTTGGGGAATCCCGGTCCGCGTGCATCCTTTCTTCTGGGTGGTCGCCGTCCTCCTGGGGTTGGGCGGCAGCGAAGGCCGCCCCGTCGAGTTGCTGGTGTGGGTCCTCGCCGTGTTTGTCTCCATCCTGGTCCACGAAATGGGCCATGCCTGGATCGCTCGCTGCTACGGCTGGGAACCCTCGGTGACGTTGTACGGCTTCGGCGGCCTGGCTTCGTACTCCCCCACCCATCACGACACCCGCAGCCGGATTGCGATTTCCGCGGCGGGTCCGGCGGCCGGTTTCCTGTTTATCGCCCTGGTGATGGCCATCGTCCACGCAGCAGGGCATCCGGTAAGGATTGCGCCGGCGAATTTGCTGCCTTACTGGGTATTTTTCGACTACTTTGGAGGGAGCTTGCCCAACAATCTGGACATCCTCCTGATGGATCTGCTGTACATCAACATCTTCTGGGGCCTGGTTAATCTCCTGCCGGTGTACCCCCTGGATGGCGGCCAGATCGCTCGGGAACTTTTCCTGCACTTCAATCCGCAGACCGGGATCAAACAGTCCTTGTGGCTCTCGGTCTTGACCGGGACCGGGCTGGCGATTTTGGGAGCCGTGACGTTGCAGAGCCTGCTGATGGCCCTCTTTTTCGGATACATGGCCTACAGCAGTTACGCCATGTTGCAGATGCTCTCCGGTCAGGGCCCCGGCTGGGGTGGCCCCCGATGGTGAACCTCCCCCAGGCGGCACCTGCGGCCCGACGGACCCGCTTGGTCCTGCTGGGGGCCAGCAACCTGACGCGGGGCATTTCGACCGTGGTCGCCACCGCCCACCAGATTTGCGGCGGGCCTCTGGAAATTCTCGCCGCGGTGGGCCACGGCCGCTCGTTCGGCATGACCAGCATCGTGCTGGGCTGCCGCTTGCCCGGCATCCTCGACTGCGGCCTGTGGGAAGCGCTCCACCACGACCGCTCGGCCATCGCCACCCGGGCCCTGGTGACCGACATCGGCAACGACCTCCTCTACGGAGCTACTCCGGCCACGATTGCCGGGTGGGTGGACCAGTGCCTCACGCGGCTCAGCGATGTGGAAGCTCGGATCGTGATGACCCGGCTGCCGCTGCAGAACCTGGAAACCCTCTCGCGGGGCCGGTTTTTGCTGTTCCGGACCCTGCTTTTCCCCACCTGCCGGCTGGATCTGGCCACCATCAGCCAGCGAGCCGGTCAGCTGGACGCCCAGCTCCTGGAGCTGGCCGCCAAACACGGCGTGCAGCTCATCCAGCCGCAGCGCCACTGGTACGGCACCGATCCGATCCACGTCAAACGGAGTCACGGGCCGGTGGTGTGGCAGGCGGCGCTGGCGCCCTGGCACCCGGGTGGCCCCCTGCCGCCGCCCGTGCGGGGGTCGCTGCGGCGGTGGCTTTTCCTGCGGACGCGGGTACCGCACCAGCGCCAGGTGTGGGGCTGGTCCCAGCGCCGACGACAACCTTCGGCGGTGCTCCCCAACGGTTCCACGCTCGGTTTTTTCTAAAATCGAAAAAATTTTTTGAAATTTTTTTTTCGGAAATTCCCCTTTACAAATCTGTCACGATTTGTTTTCCGCGGGTGGCTGATTGGCCACCGCGTCCGCCGCGGTCGACCGCCGTGGGAAGGGGTCCGGCGCCTTCTCGATCGCTGCGGCCTGCGGCAAGCGCGGAACGGGCACACACCGTTTTTTTCGCAATTTTTCCCCATTTTTGACCATCCGCCGGTCTCCCCCTCCCCCTCGCGGGCGCACCCCCACGCGGTGGTCATCTGCCGATTCGGTATCGGCGCGGCGCACCGGTAACTGCGGGCGCTCCGCCGGCACCACCGCGCCGCTCCTGTTACGTTGTCGCCCGGTCGACGAAAAAAATCGGGGGCCGAAAAACCCTTTTTTCAAAAAAAGGGCTTGACGGACGATTACAGATTTCGATGATTAGGCGCCATCGTGGTCTGTCAACTTTTTTATACGGAGTTTTTTGGGTGAACCGCTAAATCGTCGTCGGCCCATGACACGTCATGAGCGAGGCGGATGGTACTCCCCGTTGGAGAGCGGTTCGTTAGTTTATGGTGGGACAAATGGCGGTCGGCGTGCTCGCCGAAGCCGTCGGGATGGATCCCACCGTTCCCTTTTTACGGAGGACGTACTGTGGCCAAGAAGAGAAAAGCTGCGAAGAAGAAGGCAACCAAGAAGAAGGCTGCCAAGAGGAAGGCGACCAAGAAGAAGAAGAAGAAGAAGGCGACCAAGAAAAAAGCCACGAAGAAGAAGGCCGCCAAGAGGAAGAAGAAGGCCACCAAGAAGAAGGCTACTAAGAAGCGGAAGACGGCCAAACGCAAGAAGAAGAAGTAGGCCTGAGGCCAACGCCGCCGGAAGGCGGCAGCGCCTTCGCTTTGAACCGCAGGGCCGCAGCGAACTCTGTTCGCTGTGGCCCTCTTTTTTCCCCTCTACAAGACCGACAACGAGGGCAGCGGCGGCTGCTCCTGGTGCCGCTGCGCCAGGTTCCGGGCCAATTCATAGCAAATCGCATTCAAAGGCTCGGCCGTCTCCGCATGCTCGAAATTCGCCGCCGTCTGCCCCTCGTCGCCGTGCACGCGAATCTGGATGTTGATCGGCACATCCCCCAGAAAAGGTATCTCCATCTCCTCGGCGCGGCGCTTCGCTCCCCCGCTGCCGAAAATATCGTACCGCTGATCACAGCCCGGACAGCGGAAATAACTCATGTTCTCCACCACACCCAAAACAGGGATTTTCAACTGGCGGAACATGTGGATCGCCTTCACGGCGTCCAAAAGAGCAACATCCTGGGGAGTGCACACGACCACGGCCCCGGTCAGGGGCAGGAGCTGCGAGAGCGTGAGGGCCACATCGCCCGTCCCCGGGGGCATGTCGATGATCAAGTAGTCCAGGTGGCCCCACTCGGTGTCGCGCAAAAAATTGGTGATCGCGCCGTGCAACATCGGACCGCGCCAGATGACCGCCTGATCCGGTGGCACGAGGAAACCAATCGAGATGACCTTCAGCCCGTCTTTTTCGACCGGCGTGATCCGCTTTTCGTGAACCTCCGGCTGCCCCGTCAGACCTAACAAGTGGGGAATGCTGGGCCCGTAGACGTCGGCATCCATCAAACCCACCCGGCAGCCGGCGTTTTTCAGCCCCAGGGCCAGAATCGACGCAATCGTGCTCTTCCCCCCCCCCCCCTTCCCCGACGCAACCGCCACCACGCTCTTGGCCGTCAACCCAATTTGCCCCAGCTTCTGGGGCGGACGGTCGTGTGGCTCCACCACCACCTCAATCCCGCTCAACTCCGGCAGCTCGACAGCCAGCCGGCGGACCAGTTGGTCCCGCACCTCGTCCCACAGCGGCGCCGCATACGTGGTCAAACCGATCTTCACCGACAAGCGATCATGCTCCAGGGTGATGGGGCCCACCTGGTGCATCTCCTCCAGGCTGCGACCCGATTCGGGATCTTTCTCGACGGCGACCACCCGCCTGGCCTTCTCGATCAAAAGTTGACTATCGTCCATCACCGTGGCTCGCTTTCCCCAATCCAGGTTGTGTTGGCTTTGCCCGACCGCTCCCTGTCCAGCCTCGCATACGCCCCCCAGGACAACAAGCCCCTCAGCGGGGTGGAGAAACGGGTGGGCCTGGCCAGCGGTCACGGCCGGGCATGGGCGGCCATCTGCCGAGTCCCGCCAGGTCCCCCCCACCGTGGACAGCCTCCCCCGCCGCCGTCATCGCCGGCTGCCGGCTGACCGCGTTGGTCCAGCCGACCAGGGGACCGGGGTACAGACCGACCACCAACACGATCACGGCACAGAAGGCGGTGGTCCAGGCCGCGCCCGCCGTCCCCGCTATCCGTGGGGAGGGCGGGGCGAAATCCGACGTGGAAAAGTACATCACCGCCACCACGCGGAGGTAATACGCTGCCGCCACGGCGGCGTTCAACACGCCGCCGATCGCCAGCGCCAGAAACCACGTCCGCCCGGTCAGATCACCGATCGGGTCGGGTCCGCTGGCGATCGTGAGCGTGGAGTTGAAGAGCCCGAGTTTGCCCCAGAAACCTGCCAGAGGGGGGATGCCCGCCAGGCTGAACATGAACAGAGCGATCGCGGCCGCCACCGGTCCCCGCGTTCGGCCCAGCCCCGCCAGCTGGTCGACCTCGTCCAGCCGCTGACCCCCGCCATCCAAGTAGACCAACGCGGCGAAGGTGCCCAGGGCAGCCGCCACATAGACCACCAGGTACAGCCAGGTGGCTCCCAACCCGGCGGCTCCCACCTGCCGCCACGTCGGCTCGGCCTCGGCAACCTCCCCCGCCGCCAGCCAGACGGCAACCCCCATCAGGAGGTATCCGGCGTGCGCGATCGAGGAGTACGCCAGCAGCCGGCGGAGGTTCCGCTGCCACAGCGCCACCAGATTCCCGACCGTCATGGTCCCCAGTGCCAACAGCAGGCACAGCAGCCAAGCCTGGCCACCCGCCGCGGGCAGGATCACCGTCCCCAGCCGCACCAGGGCCGCCACCCCGGCCAGTTTGGGGATCACCGCCAACACGGCGGCGGTAAAGTTGGTCGTTCCCTGATAGACGTCGGGAGCGTAAAAATGAAAGGGGACGATGGCAATTTTGAAGCCCAGCCCGGCCACGACCAGGATCCCGGCCAACGTTGCCAGGATCTCGCGTGAGCCCCCCCCCGCTGCTGCTCCCATGGTCGATCCGATCCCATCCAGGCGTATCGAACCGGCCAGACCGTAGAGGAAACTGAAGCCGTACAGTAGCAGAGCGGACGAAAGGATGCTGAGAAAGAAATATTTAACCGTCGCTTCCTCGGACAACCTGTCCCGGCGTCCCAGGACCAGCAAGACATACGTTGGGATGGTGATCAGTTCCAGCCCCAGGAACAACACGATCAGATCCGCCGCGGTGGCGACCACCATCAAGCCGGCCACGACCAGCAGCAGCGAGCCCAGGGCTTCGGCCGTCGGCCGCTGACCCTCGACTCGCGCCAGCAGGGCCAGCAACAAAAAACCCAGCACCACGGCCAGGCACCGGAGGGCATAGCCCAAAAGGTCAAAGGTCACGGGCCCGTAAGCCAGACCGGCCAATCCAGCGCGCTCGACCGCCACCAGCTGGTCGTATTCGATGAACAAACTGCAGCCGGCCCCGCCCAGCCCCAAGACCGCATACCCAATCCCGCCGCGGCGCGGCGCTTCGAAGGCCCCGGCGACGTAGATCCAGCAGGCCGCGATGACCAAAAGCAGCTCGGGCATCAAGCGGAGAATCGTCTCGTAACTGACCATCGACTCGTCCCTCGCCTCATCCCTCTCCGTCGCCACCGGACTTGCGGCGGGCAACTTCGGCTGTCCCTCCGCTGGCCTCCCAGGCCTCTTCCGCCGCGGCCGCCGCGGCCGTCACCGAGGGCTCCATCCGCTGGAGGAAATACTGCGGATACAACCCGATCCAGAGCACGAACACGGCCAGCGGCAGGAGAGCACAAACTTCTCGCGGACCCAGATCGCGGACCGCCTCGCGGTCAGAGCCAACTTCTGCCGGCCGCCGCAGGGGCCCAAAGAACACCCGTTCCACCAGCCACAACAGGTACCAGGCCCCCAAGACCACCCCCGCCACGGCCAGGACGGCGACCGTCATCAGCTGCCAGCCGCCACCCGCCGCGGCCGTCGCCCAGGCCCGCTGAAACATTCCCACCAACAGCAGCACTTCGCCGGCAAAACCGTTCAGGCCCGGCAAGCCTATGCTGGCAAAGGTGAAAAACAACATGCAGAACGCCAACCGCGGCACCTCCGCCGCAATGCCGCTCAGCTCGGCAATCCGCCGCGTGTGATACCGTTCGTAGATCATGCCCACGATGGCGAACAAGGCCCCCGTCGAAAGACCATGATTGACCGCCTGCAACAAGCCCCCCTGCGTCCCCAAGCGATTCAAGGCAAACAGCCCCAGCATGCAAAAGCCCAGATGGCTGACGCTGGAATAGGCGATCAACCGCTTGATATCTGCCTGAGCCAGAGCCACGAGGGCGCCGTACACGATCCCCGCCACCGAAATCCACAACAGCCAGGGGCACAGGGCCGCCGTGGCGTCGGGTAACAGCGGCAGGTTGAAGCGGGCAAATCCGTAAGTGCCGATTTTCAATAGGACCCCAGCCAACAAGACGCTGCCCGCCGTAGGGGCCTGCACATGCGCCAGCGGCAACCAGGTGTGGAAGGGGAAGAGGGGCACCTTGATGGCAAAACCAATAAACAAAGCTGCAAAAATCCAATACTGCCACGTGAGGGGCATCGCCCCACGCCCCACCGCAGCTGTCAATTCAGGAATCGAAAACGTCAACGTCGCGGTGCCGGGCTGCCAGTAGTGCCACAACACGATCGAGAGGAGGCCCAAAAAGGTCAACACGCTGCCCGCCAGCGTGAACAAAAAGAATTTCATCGCCGCATACCGACGCTGCTCGCTGCCCCAAATCCCAATCAGGAAGAACAAGGGAATCAAGGTGAATTCAAAGAAGACATAAAACAGGATGATGTCCCGGGCCACGAAAACGCCCAACATCCCTGTCTCCAGCAATAACAGCATCGCATAAAACGTCCCCGCCCGATCGGTGATCGCCTCCCAACTGACCAGCACCGCGGTCACCATCAGCAAGGCCGACAGCCCGTAGAACCAGAGCCCCAGCCCGTCCAAGCCAATGCTGCAGCGGACGTCCAACCCGGTCTGCACCCCCAGCCAGGCGCCGTCCCACACCGCATACTCCAGCTGGTCCTGGGGGGCATAGCCAAAGACCACCACCCCCGCCAGCAACAGCGTCACCAGGGTGGTCGCCAGGGCCAGCCTGGCGGCGACCAGGCGGCGCTGCCTGGCGACCAGCCAGATCGCGGCGG
>CAYFZZ010000348.1:0-3036 GCA_964347545.1 uncultured Planctomycetaceae bacterium
ACCCAAAAGCAACCCTTCTTCTGCCAGTACCAGTTCTATGACACCCACCGGGTCAACAAGAAGGGACCTGACGGGAAACGCCTGCCCTTTCTGCCCTGTCCCGAGCACCCGGTGGACCGAGCCCAGATCGAGCTGCACCCGTACACGCCTGAGACAGCCGAAGCCCGTGAGGAGCTGGGGGCCTACCTGGAGAACATCAACCTGCTGGATATGAAGATCGGCAAGGTGATCGAGGATCTGAAAGCCAAGGGCCTTTACGAGCACACCATTATTGTTGTGATGGGCGACAACGGTCCGCCGGTCTTCCGCGGCAAAGGCTTTCTGTATGAGCGGGGAATTCGCATGCCCTTGATCGTGCGGGTGCCGAAACGCTTCCAGCCGGGCTTGGAACCGGGGGCCGTGGTCGACGAACTGGTTTCCGCCCTGGACATGGCGCCCACCTTCATTGACCTGGCGGGAGGCGACATCCCGGACTACCTGGAAGGGCGTATCTTTTTCGGTCCGCACAAACAGCCCGCACCCGAATACCTGTTCGCCACGCGGGATCGAACCAATCTCCAGGTTGACCGGGTTCGCAGCGTCTGTTCCCAAAGATACAAATATCTCCGCAACTTCATGCCGGAAGTCACGTGGTTTGCCGTTGGGGCGAATAACGTCGCCGGCGCCAATGCGGGCGGGCGGCTGTTTCAAGCGGGAAAGCTGTCCGGCGTGCAAGCGGCGTATTATCAAACCCGGCCCGCCGAGGAGTTGTACGACCTGGACGAGGACCCGTTCGAGCTGAACAACCTTGCCTCGGATCCGTCCCATGCGGCGACCGTGGCCCAATTCAGAACAGAACTCAACAAGTGGATCAAGCGGACGCGGGACAATGCCGAGCCCGAAGATATCGCAGAGGTAAAAAAAGATTTTGACCTCTATAAGAAACGGCATTGGAAAAAATAGCTCTGCGATGATTTCTGGCTGAGGCTGAACCCGATCCGGTTGGTCATCATCGAATCCATGAAACGAATCACCCTACTCATCTGCTGGGCAGGCGTCACGCTGGCCACCGTCGCGAACGGTGCCGACAAACCGAACATCGTCATCTTGTTCGCTGATGATCTGGGCATTACCGATCTCGGATGCTATGGCAAGGAACACGGCAACACCTATCATGAAACGCCCCACATCGACCGGCTGGCTCGGCAAGGGATGATGTTCACCGCGGCGTACGCCGCCAGCCCGGTGTGTTCACCGACCCGCGCCAGCATCCTCACCGGCAAATATCCCGCCCGCCTCCGGCTGACAGACTTTTTGCCGGGGCAGATCCAACCCCAATACAGGGAGGTTGCCACCGCTCGCCCTGAGCAACAGTTTCTGCCGCCGGGAGAGATCTCCCTGGGGCAGGCCCTGAAGGATGGCGGCTACTCCACCTGGTTCTTCGGGAAATGGCATCTGGGCAAAGGGGCGCCGTCTGACTTTGGCTTTGAGCAGGAATACGGCGCCCAGACATCCGAACACCGTCGCTTCTATCCCTTCAAGAAACAAAAGAACCTCGGTGGAAAAGAGGGAGATTACATCACCGATGTACTGACAGAAAAAGCGGCGGAGCTGGTCAGCGAACAACGCAGGCAATGGGACAGCGGCTATCAGAAGCCGTTTCTAATCTACATGTCCTACTACCTGATGCACATGCCGATCATCGCCCGCCCGGACGAGATCCCGCACTTTGAAGCAAAGAAGAAAACGAAGCCGTGGAAGCGGGCAGACTACGCGGCGATGCTCAAGATCCTCGATGACAATGTCGGGAGACTCATGAAGGCCCTCAAAGACAACGGTTTCGCGGACAATACCATCGTTGTCTTTTACTCGGACAACGGCGGACACACTTGCACCTCCAACTACCCGTACCGGGGATCCAAGGGGGGCATTTACGAAGGCGGAATCAAAGTGCCGCTGATCGTCAAGTGGCCTGCAAAAGTCCAAGCGGGTGCCCAAAGCCCGGAACTGGTCAACACCCCCGATATCTACCCCACCCTGCTGCAGCTGGCCGGATTGCCCCTGCAACCCCAGCAGCACCTGGATGGCCACAGCTTCGCTAACGCGCTGACAGGCAAGGGGATTGATGAGGGCAAGGCGATTTTCTGGCACCACCCGCATTTCAGGGACAATGCCCCCAGCGTCCCTGCCAGCGTTGTGCGTCGCGGCCCCTACAAGCTGATCCGGCATTATGACAGTGGCGTAACGGAGCTGTTTGACCTGGCGGATGATCCTTCCGAGCAACAGGATATCAGCCAGGCAAACCCTGGGCTGACCCAAGGTTTAAATGCGCTGCTTGACGCCTGGCTCAACGATGTGGATGCCGTCATCCCGCAGAAAAACCCCAACTTCGATCCCGAAAAAGCGAAGACGGAAATTTGGGGCGGTGGCGCCAGTGTCGCCAAGCGCAAAGGAAAGCGCTCCGACAACAAAAAGTGATTTGATCAAAGGGGGAATCCATCTTGTGAATCACCAGGCCGAACTCACCGCACAACCTCCTGCAGGCGATGGCCTGAAGACCGCGCCTCAGAAGGGACGTGCTCAACAGCACATCCTTTAACCCCGCCATCCCCCGCCATCGCCCGCAGCCACCGCACCAGGCGGGGCCCAGGGGCCACCCTGGGGGGCCCTACGCTGTTTTCGCACCCGATTCCTACGCTGTCACAGCTCGGCCTGATCTTTCGAATCACAACACCGGGGATGCTGAACGTCAGCCACAGCGGTAAGATTGGCAGTCCACGTTCATCAGTTGTTGCAGAACATGCGGATAGGTTTAGGTTTCGCAAAAGCGTGTTTGTCTATGAAATTCGGTGAAAACAAGATGGTGACCCGCAGGTACTTTATTTTCGCGATGCTGCTGGCGTCTATTTTGACGCCAGCATCCACTCCGCTGCATTCAAGCCAGGTCGACGGACTGCCCAACATCCTGTTCATCCTTGCCGACGATCTCGGATACGGAGACGTGGCCTGCTACAATCCCGAATCCAAGATACCCACTCCCAACTGCGACAAACTTGC
>CAYFZZ010000349.1:0-5083 GCA_964347545.1 uncultured Planctomycetaceae bacterium
TTTCGGATACGTTTTTCGTCATCCACCCTGCTCCTGAAAGGAGGCGCCCCCTGGGGAGGTCTGGCCCCCTACATCGACAACTCCCGGCCGGTCGGCAGCTGTCCCAGAATCGGCAATTCGACCAGAGCCCGCTTGGGCTGCTGGCGCTCTGCCAATGTGAACTCGCGACCGAAGACCGTCCCCTCGCCCTGGATTTTGTCCTGCAGATCGATGATCGCCTGAATCAACTGCTCGGGACGCGGCGGACAACCTGGCACATACATGTCGACCGGAATAAAGCGGTCGATGCCCTGCACCACGCAATAGGTATCGAACACGCCCCCCGTCGATGCACAAGCGCCCATGGAGATGCACCATTTGGGCTCGTGCATCTGCTGCCAGATCCGCTGCAACACGGGCAGCATTTTCATCACCACGCGGCCCGCCACGATCATCAAATCGCATTGGCGCGGCGAGAAGCGCATGACTTCGGCGCCAAACCGAGCCAGATCGTGGCGGCTGGCACCGGTCGCCATCAGTTCGATCCCACAACACGCCGTGGCAAACGGCATGGGCCACAAACTGTTCTTGCGACACCAATTGGCCAACGCATCCAGCTTGCTGACGACCACGTTTTCCGGAAGCTCGACAGACACCGTCCGCTTATCTCTCCCTTCTCTCCCCTTCTCTTCCCTTCTCTTCCCTTCTCTTCCTCTTCCAGGATCCTTGACGCAATCCCCCCGCCGCGGAACACCACAAGCAGGCGGGGGCGACCCCCGGCCAACTCTTTCTTAACGCCAGCGGAAGACCCCCTTCCGCCAGTCGTAGATGAATCCCAGCACCAACACAATCAGGAAGGCCATCACTCCGCAGAAGACCAGCCAGCGGTCGGCAACCAGGCCGGCCTCCACCGCCTTGTCGATCCCCCGCGGCGGTCCCGCCGCCGATCGTGCCGCCACCGCCCAGGGATACAAAAACAACAGCTCGACATCAAAAATCAAAAACGCAATCGCCACCAGGTGGAACTTCACGTCAAACCGCCGATGCGTGTCGTGCAGCGGGTCCATCCCACTCTCGTACGGCATCTCCTTGACCGGCGAACTGCGGCGGGGTCCAAACAGGCGGCCGACCACCAACAAGCTGACCGACAACAGCCCGGCGCACCCCACAAACAAAAAAACCGGAACCAACTCGGTGCTCATAACCCGATATTCCACAAACACTTGCGCCACAAGACCCGACATTGTGAAAAATATCACAAAGTCAGGCCAAGAAAAACTCGACTTCCCGTCGAGTCTTCGCTCGCATCCTACCCGTGGCATTTTAGGGCGTCAAGTCGGTCGGTCAGCAGGGTTTACTGAAGGGCAGGGGCTGGAAGTGCGCAAAAAAAATCCCCTTCACAGATGGGGCAGAACCTGCAAAGGGGACATTGGAAAGGGCAACCGTAGCTGCCCTTTGAAGGGCAATGTTGTTACTTAGGATTATGCGGATCGGCGCAGAGAATACAACCCTCCTATCAGGGAATTCCCCATAGCCAAAACCCGTCGATTTTTATACATGCACCTAGATAGATGGCTGAGATTTCAGCCATAAGCATCTATTCAGAATAGACTTAGGCATTCCAAGCTGCTCGCCGAGGGTGGCAGTGGCCACCCGGTCCGGCAGCAGGGTGCGGCGGGGGGAAAAATTTTTTTTCCGCCCTGGCTGCCCGCCCCCTCGGAGCGGTACGCAGCCGGCCCAGGCCGGTGGGGCCCCAGGCCCGTCTTAGAAGGTGTCCAACACGAAATGATGGCCGCTGTGGTACCGCCGCCCGGAGGGATAGTAGTTGTGCCACCCCGTGTTGTAGACGGGAACCCGCATCTCGGGCGGATAACGGAAATAGAGGCTCTCGGCGCTGCGGTAGTACTCGTTACCCCAGAAATTCTGCGGGTAGTACACGTACGGGTAGTGGTAAAACCGCTCCCAATCCTGAGCCCGATACGTGTTGCCCCACACTTTGCCGTAAGCCTGTTGGGCGTTGGCCACCCCGGGGCACAGCCCGCCGGCAATCACGGCGGCCGAGAAGAATACTGCTAGAGTGCGTCGGATCATGAATCTCCCCCCCCGTTCGCTCAGCAACGATCACCCGTGGCAACTAGGCTCATAGCCAATCATCGGTCGCCGGCCTAATCGGCATTAAACGAATATTCGGTACCAACCCCCAACTCGGGCCCGCTGGCAGGGCTGGCTAGCAAGCAGCCGGAGGCGGAGGGGGGCGGGGGGCGGGGGAAGGTCGAAGAGGGAAGAGGGAAGAGTGAAGAGGGAGGGTCGGCTGTTAGCGGGGCATTTTGCCTTCCAACAGCTCGGCGTCCCATTCGTCCATTAGCGGCCAGCCTGTGGCGCAGGTGCCAAAGTCGGCCATGTTCAGATAGCTCTCCAACCGCTGGATCGTCCGCTCCAACTGCTCGTCATTCTTGCGAAATACCGGACCGTGGCTGGGCAACAGCCACTTGACGTCGCTGTCGCGGATGCGGCCGAGCGATTCAATGAAGTGGGGGATATCGCTGCCGTGGTGCGCGTCGATGGCTCCCACGCAACCGTCGCGATAAATATTGTCGCCGGAAAAAAGCAGCTCGCCCAGGCGAAACGACAGCTGACTGTCCGTGTGGCCCGGCGTATGCCAGACCTCCAGTTCGATATTGCCCACCTGGATCTTGTCCCCTTCCTCGACCAGCACATCCAGCTGGAAGGGGGGCATTTCCAGGTCGATCCCCTGCGGCTTGATCTCGGCAAAGGTCATCAGCCGATCTCCGGTGGCGAGCGGCTGGGCGGCCAGGGGGTGGCCGGTGACCGTGGTTTTCAGCGCTTTTTTTGCAGCCGCCATCCCCTGCACGTGGTCCGCATCCGCATGCGTGGCGATCAGGGTCTTGCATTTGGAAAGGGGGAAGTCGAGCTGTCGGATCAACTCGATGATCTCCTCCACCGTTTCCTCAAAACCGATGTCAATCAATAACCACTCGTCCTGATCGTACACCAGGTACACACAGCAACCGATCCGGTGACCGGCCGCGTGATTCATCTCGATGACATGAGGAAACAGTGGTCTCCGCTCGAGCATCATCCAACCTTTCTGACAACCGTGGGAGGCAAGCCGGCGATGGGGCCCAAGACCAACGTGGCTGTGGCCATCACCCCGCCAACGGGGGGGTGTTTCCGGTTCGCGTCGCCGGACCCCTTCCGGGGCCGCGGCCTGCGGCTTCCCCCCCCCCCTTTCCCGGGCTCTACCAGGTCCGCACCTCGCACCTCGTCAGCGATTGTAAGGATTGCCGACGGCCCGCGCCAAGAACGGCGCGGCACTCTGGCGTTCAGGCTGGGGAGACCACCGCGGCGAGGCCTTCGCGGTAGGAGGGAAATTGCAGTTCCACGCCCAGCGCCTGCAACATCCGCCGGTTCTCGACCCGTTTGTTGCTCATCTCCCGCTGCTGCCGACCGCTGCCGGCCGGTGGGGTGGTCCAGGAAACGGGATCTGCACCGGCCAGGGCGGCCAGCTGAGCAAAATAGTCCCGGCGGAGGACCGGATGGCCATCGGTGACGTTGTAAATGGTCAGCGGTCCCGGGTGGTTGGCGGCGGCCAGCACCGCGGCCACCGCATCTTCCACGTGGATCAGGTTCAAAAACCCATCTCCGGCTGACGGGATCGGGTTCCCCGCGCGGAGGTCCCGCAGGCAGGGGACCCGGTCGGGTCCATAAATTCCCCCCAGCCGAAGGATGGTAGCCTCCGCCGCTCGGGGGTGGCGCCCCAGCAACCGTTCCGCTTCCAGGCAAGCCTGCCCTCCTGCGCGTTGCGGCTGGCAAACCGCCTGCTCGTCCACCCAGCTGCCGTCCTGCTGTCCATAGACCCCCGTGGAACTGATGTAGATGAAATGGCCACAATCGGCGGGCAGTGCCTCCAGCACATGGCCCAGCCCCTCCACGTAGACTTCCCGCATGGCCCGCCCGCTGTGGCGGTCAAAACCGACGGCGAACAAGACCGTGTCACAAGCGGGCAGATCGCCCAGCGTCTGGGGACAAGTCACATCGGCCACGATCGGCTGCAGCCCTTCTTCACCGAACCGATCTGCCTGCTGCCGGCTGCGTGTGACCGCATAGACCACGTCGCCGCTGCCGCGCCAGCGCCGCGCCAGGCGAAGGCCCAGGTAACCGCACCCGAAAATCAATCGTGACCCCGCTGGCATCACACACCCTCTGGCTCGTCTTCCACACCGGTCGGAGCGCGACCGGAACGATCGGACTCGAGATAAGCGGTCAGCATGATTTGAGCCGCCAGTTTGTCGCGCCGCTGCCTGCGCTGCCGCTGGCTGAACGTCCCCGCCGCCAGGACCTGGTCGGCCTCTTGGGACGAAAACCGTTCGTCAAACCACTGTACCGGCACGCCGGTCACCTCCGCCAGCCATCTCCCAAAATCTCTCGCCTCGCCCGATTTTTCGCTCTCCCGACCGCTCAAGTGAACCGGCAAACCGACGACAAACAAGCGGACGTCCTCGCGAGCCACCAGCTGGCGAAAATACTCCGCATCCGCCCGCTCGCCGCGCCGCCGATAGTTATCCCAGGGACTGGCAATCCGCTGGTCGGGGTCGGTCAACGCCACGCCCATCCGCACCGTGCCGAAATCAATCCCCGCAATCCGCCCCGGCGATTCCCGCCCCCCTCGTCGGTCTTCACTCATCAACCACCCCCCTCTTCCCTCCCTGTTCCGGCGCGCCGGGATTCCCTCTTCCGCGTTTTCTCTTTCGCCTTCCACCTTCCTGTGGTCAGGCGAGCAGGGCAGGTTTCACGCAAAGGCGCAAAGCCGCAAAGTGAATCTGCATTAAACAACGCGCTGGTGAGTTTTTTACACGCGTGATCTCTGATGGTCTTGTGTCCACGGTTTCTTTTTGCCCCTTCGACATGCGAAGTTTTCTCGTCCCTCTCTGTCCCGGCGCGCCGGGATTCCACCTTCACTCTTCCCTCTTCCCTCTTCCCTCTTCACTCTTCCCTCTTCCCTCTTCACTCTTCACTCTTCACTCTTCACTCTTCACTCTTCACTCTTCCCTCTTCCACCTTCCACCTTCCACCTTCCCCCTTC
>CAYFZZ010000350.1:0-18612 GCA_964347545.1 uncultured Planctomycetaceae bacterium
GGATTGCGGGATGCTAGCTTCGCCGGATAGGCGACCACCCAAGAAATGCATCCCGCAGGGATGCCAGCCAGACAGGGTTCGCGATGCGGATTGCGGGATGCTAGCTTCGCGATCTTTGCGATCTTCTGTGCGAGTTTTCCTGGGGCTGGCGCCCCAGGCTGGCGCATGGCGCCGCGTTGCGGCTCAGTTTTTATGTTGGGCGCTTTCCTGGGACTGGCGTCCCAGGCTATGGCATGTCACCGCTTCGCGGTTCGGTCCGCGGAAGGACCGGTTCGGAAGGGACCGTCCCCCAAACCGGCTCTGCGACCTGTGCGTCCTCCTGCGCGGATTTTTTACAGAAGGTTGCCAAGGACGCGAAGGGATGCGGAATGCGCGTTGCGGGCTGCGCGATTCGGGTTGCGAGGTGCAGGATCCACTCACCACCCATGGCCGGCATTCTCCCCAACTCAACCGCGGAGCGGTTGCAGCGATTAGCCGGAGGTAAGCGCAGCGCCACCTCCGGATAGGCGACCACCCAAGAAATGCATCCCGAAGGGATGCCAGCCAGACGCGATGCGCGGTGCGGGATGCGCGTTGCGAGATGCGGGATGCGGGATGCGAGCTCCTGATCGCACACCGACAGCGGCAGAGGGCCGGAGTCTGGCTCCTTTTTCGGCCACGGACATCTGGCCCCCGCGCAAACCCTTTTTGCGAAAAAGGTGCCTGACTCCCTGGCGCTTCGCGGGCCGAGACTCACCCCTCACCATTCACCATTCACCACTGCCAGAGATTCGTTGGTTGGCTTCCAGGGGTGCGGGGGCGGGATGCCGCGGCACGGTGGCTGGCAGGCTGGCGGTACCGCTCGCACAGCAAGAAACGCTCAGCGGTCGATCGGGGCGCGGGCCAATTCACCCGAGAGATATTCCAGGGCCCTGGCCAATTGCCGGTCTTCGAACGGTGGTCCAGGTGCCGCCCCCTCGCTCGCCTCCTCCCCCGCCTCCTCTCCCGTCTCCTCGCCCGTCTCCTCCCCCGCTTCCTCGCCCGGCTCCTCCCCCACTTCCTCGCTCGTCTCCTCCTCGGCCGGCTCCGCTCCCGACTCCTTCCCAGGCTCCCCGACAGGCGGCTCCTGTTTCTCCTCGCCCGGATCGGCCTGGTCGGCGTCTTTCGCACCCGTGGCCACGGGGAATTTGCCCCGCACGACATCCTGCCGCCGCCGGTCGGCCATCAGTTCCCGCAGCTCGTCATCGTTCAGCTCGACCTCGTACCCGGCATCCGGCGTCACCCCCCACTCCTCCGACTCCGGGCTGTCAGGAAAACGGTGAATGTTGTGGCCGTTCGGGCGACGATAGCTGGCCGTCGTCAGCTTCAACACGCTGTCCCCATCCTCCAGGTCGATCACGTTCTGGATGCTGCCCTTCCCAAACGACCGTTCCCCGATGACCACGGCCCGGCCGTGGTCTTGCAGGCAGGCGGCCACGATTTCACTGGCGCTGGCGCTGAACCGGTTGATCAACACCGCCACGGGAAAACCTTCGTAGGTGCCGGCCGCTTTGGCCTGCCAGCTCCGCTCCTCGGTGTTCCGTCCCTGGGTGCTGACAATCACACCCTGGCTAACAAACAAGTCGCTGATTTCGATGGCCGAGGTCAAGAGTCCGCCGGGGTTGAGCCTCAGGTCGAGGACCAGGCCGCGGAGGTTCTGCGCCTTTAGCTGCTTGAGCACTTTCCGCAGGTCTCGAGCCGTATCGCGGCTAAAGGCATTGATCCGCACATAAGCAATCCCCTGTTCCGGATCGGGGAGGAAGTTCCAGCTGTCGTCCGCGTGGCGGCTGGCGCCCACCACCGTTTCCACCCGCACGAGGGCTCGCCGGATCGTGATCGTGCGGGGCTTTGCCTGGCTGGCCTGCTGGACCGTGATCGTGACCTCCGTCCCCACTTTTCCCTTCAATTTGCGGACGGCGGTGTCCAGGGTGATCCCCTCGGTCGCTTCCCCCTCGATGGCCAGAATCCGGTCGCCGGCCAGCACCCCCGCCTGGTAAGCGGGCGCCCCGACCAGGGGGCTGATCACGGTCAGCTGGCCGTCCTGGATGGCCACGTGAATGCCAATCCCCCCAAACTTGCTCTCCACACTCGCTCGAAACGCGTCCACGTCCCGGGGGGGGATGTAGCTGGAGTGCGGATCCAGCCGTCCGACCATGCCCTGAATCGCCGCTTCGACCAGCTCGCGGCGGTTCACCTCCTTCACATAATTCCGCTCGATCTGATCCAGCGCGTCGACAAACACCTCCAACAGCTGGTAGTACTCGGCGTCCGCACCCGCCCCCTCGCTGATCGGCGGGTCCCCGCCACCGGCTTGTCCGGCGGCCTTCCCGCCGGGGACCAGCGTCGCGGCCCACACCAGCGCGATCAGGAGGCGCAGCCCCAGATGGTCGCTCGGCGGTCGACGCCCGAAAAAGAACATCGTGCTGCTTCCTGTACTGCCCAGCAGACCCGCCTGGCGGCGGCAGTTGGGCTGCTGGTTGCGCACTCCTGTCCCCAGAAAAGAACTTCCAGAGAAGAACGTCCGCCGCTTGACACATCCCATTGTAAATCTGCGGCGGGCCAGCGACAAGCTTCGCCAGGCCTTGTCACGGCAACGGGTCGGGATCGACCTATTCGGCGACAGCCCGATCGGGGTGCCCGGCCGGCGGGCCGCTGGCCCTCTGGGCAAACTGCAAGTGATGCACCCAGGCGGGTGGCAGATTGATCCAGATCGCTTCCCGGCGGAACTCGTGCTGGAGACACAACTGGCCCAACAGCTGACCAATCCGGCTCAACCGTTCCTTTTCCTCCCGCCCCGCCACCAGCCCGCGGATACGTCGGACTGCCAGGTATTCGAAAAACGACAACCGTCCGCCGGGGCTGAGCAGCCGTTGGAAAGCGGCCAGCACGGCCTGTACGTCGCGAGCGGCGAAATTATTCAGCGGCAGCCCCGACACGATCAGGTCATACGGCTGGGCATCGGCCAGCGCCTGGAGGGGAGCGTGAATGACGCGAGCTCGAGCCGAGACGGCGGCCAACTGCGGGTCGTGTTGCAAGAGGTGCCCCAGCCGCTGGACAAACCGCTCGTTCAACTCGACCAGGTCCAGCCGATCGGTCGCACCCATCCGCCGCACAATGTGCCGCGTCACCGCCCCCGTGCCCGGCCCCACCTCCAGGATCCGCCGTCCCTCCGGGTCAGGACGCGCCTCGTCCGCCGCCACGTACCTCGCCAACGCTCGTCCCAACAACGGGCTGCTGGGCGCCAGCGCCCCGGTGGTATGAAAGGTGCGGCGAAATTCTTTCCAGAACAGGGCGTAATCGTTCAACAAGCGACGCATTCGCAGCCGATCGGCAGTCCGCTAGAAGTCGTACCAGGCACCCACGCCCAATTGTTGCTCGAAGCGATCAAAGAACTGGAACTGACCGCTCTTCCCGTTATAGTAATGCACCCCAATTCGCAACAGCGGCCCCAGATATTCCCGCCGCCACTGCCAACCCGCCTGGGCCACAAAATTGCCGCCAAAATCGACCTCCTCCCGCAAGTGGCCGTTGAAGGCCAGAAACGGCGCGCCGCAATTTCCCGTCGGCTGGATCTGACTCCACTCAGCACCAAACTGGAACTCCCACGGCTGGCTGCCATCCTCCGTGTGAAACGCATAACCCGCCTCCAGGTACAACCGCAACCAATCGGTCGCCTGCCAGGAATGGCCCCACACCAGGACATCCCGGACATAGTTCAGCCGCTCCGCGCCGGTCCGGATCACAAACTCGTCTCCCAAATGCGAGCTCAGATGGTAGTAGGCCAGCTTGCTGCTGTAGCGCCCCAGCTTGTAGGTCAGCGGCACGCCGGCTCGGTAGTCGGTCGCTTCCAGCTCGCGGTCCGAGTCCAGCCGCACCAGCGCGGCGGCTTCGGCGTCGATCTGGAACCCGTCCGCCCCAGCGCCTCCCGGACTGCCAAACCGCAGCAACCCGATCCGCCCCCCCAAGGTACTGTCCCACAATCCCCGCTCGCCCAGATCGCGCACCAACACGGTGCTCAACCGAGGCTCGCGTACCCCCGCCAGATAAGACTTGTACAAGATGCCGGTAGGCGCCATCTGCCACAGCCACGGTCCGCGGCTCGCCCACCGGCAGCACCCGCAGGCGGCCCCGCAGGGATCCGCCCGACCACCGCCCGGGGGCTGGCCGGCCAGCCAGGCATCCAGATCAAACGGTTCCACATTGCCCGCCGGCTGGACCACCACCAGCGGCCCGGGCGAGAACCCCTCGGCCAGCAGCCAACGGCTGCCCAGACAAGCGGCGGCCGCAGTCAGCATGGCGATCAACCAACGGGATGGCATCGGCGGCTCCAGCAAACCAGCGGGCTTTCTTTGAGGACCGAGCGGGCGTGGCGAACGGGTTGTCCGTCTGGCGCCGCCGGTGGGGTGTGTGGGTCGAGCGAAAAAAAAGGGCTGCCTCTCCGCGGCCCTCACGGCTCAGGCAGTTCGGAACCGACCGTGGTGCGGGCCGGCCCCCACCGGCCCCACGGCGGGGCGTGGCGGAGCAGTCTAGCGATTTTGGGCGGGCCGTTGTAGGGCGACGTGGGCAGCGCTGCAGCCAGTGCCAGCACCCGCCCGCCGCGTCGTTCTGACCGCAATGGGTCGCAACCTCCGTCGCACGGTTGCGGCGAGCTGTCGCCGAGCAATTATAATGCGAGCGACCCCCAGCGATGGATGGCAAATACGCATGCGAAAGTTGTGGCTCCAGCACTGGTTTCTCCTGGCCTTGATCGTGGTCCTGGCGGTCGGCTTTACCTGGGCAGGCCCGTTGGCCGAGGGGGCGGACCAATTTCCCCGTCAGGCCCTGGTGGCCGTGGTCCTGTTCCTGATGTCGTGGTCGCTGGATTCGACCGCCCTGTTCCACGCCGTCCGGCGGCCGAGCGCCGCGGTGTTGGGGGTTGCCGTGAACCTGCTGGTCGTGCCGCTGGCAGCCTGGTGTGCGGCTCGCGTCCTGCCCGCACCCCTGGATATGGGGCTGATGCTGACCGCCGCCCTCCCCTGCACCCTGGCCTCGGCCGCGGTGTGGACCCGCCGCGCCGGGGGTAACGACGCGGTGGCCCTGGTGGTGACGATGGTCACCAACTTCGGCTGCTTCCTCTTCACGCCGCTGCTGTTGTGGCTGATGACCGGCGCGGACGTCCAGGACCGCCTGACGACGGGCCAGCTGGTCTGGCGTCTGTTCCTGATCGCCGTGTTGCCGATGGCGGCCGGACAGCTGTTAAGGTGCCTGCCACCGGCCGCCCGGTGGGCCACCCGCCACAAGGCGGCCCTCTCCACCCTCTGCCAGCTGGGGATCCTCACCATGGTCTTGATCGGCGCGGTCCAGTCGGCGTTGAAACTGAGCAGTTCGGGGGCCGGCACGACCGGTTGGCAGGGCTGGCTGCTGATGTTGGCCGCCGTGGTGACCGTGCACCTGGTGGCGCTCTACCTCGGCTTTGGCCTGGGCCGCGGGCTGCAGCTGCCCCGGGCCGACTGGATCGCGGTCGGCCTGGCAGGCAGCCAGAAGACACTCATGATCGGCCTGGACCTGGCGCTGACCTTGAACCTGGGGATCGGCATCCTACCGATGATCGCCTATCACGCTCTGCAACTGGTGTGGGACACCCTGGTGGCCGACCGGCTGGCGGCGGGTCCGCCGGCTAACCGCCCGCCGCCCGGCGACGGGTCGTCTTGACGTCGGCGACGCAAGCCACCAGCGAGCGGCCGGCCAGCTTTAATTTTCGCCGTCTGGCCAGCGGGGGTCCGTCCGCTTCGGGGAACACATCCTGAGGGCTGTCGGCCGCCGTATCGACCAGCAGCCGCCAGTCGAACGAGCGGGCTTTGGCCGGCAGGACGAATTCCTGGTGTTCAGGGCTGGCGTTCATCAGGATCAGCACGTGGCGATGAGCCAGCTCGGGCGCATTCTCGCTGCGGGAACCACGCAGCAGGCAAATCAGCGTCTGGTCATCTTGTTCCCAGTTGATGGCTTCCCCGGAAGCGTCGTACCAGGTGACGTCGGGCAATTCCCCCGGCTTGGCCGCTTGACCGGTCAAAAACTCCTCGCGCCGCACGCTGGGCTCCAGCTTGCGAAAGTGAATCAACGAGCGGACGAATTGCATCAGCTCGGCGTTGTCCTCGACCAGCGCCCAGTCAAACCAGGAGATTTCGTTGTCCTGGCAGTAGGCGTTGTTGTTGCCCCGCTGAGTTCGCTGGCATTCGTCGCCCGCGACGATCATCGGCACCCCCTGGCTCAACAACAACGTCGCCAGGTAGTTCTTGATCTGCCGCCGCCGCGTTTCTTTGACATCCTGGCGGCGGGTGGGACCTTCCACGCCGTAATTGCAGCTGTAATTGTTGTCGTCGCCGTCGCGATTCCCTTCGTGATTGGATTCGTTGTGCTTCCGCGAGTAGCTGACCAGATCGTTCAGCGTGAACCCGTCATGGGAGGTAATAAAGTTGATGCTGTGGTACGGTTGCCGACCCCCCGCTTCGTACAGGTCGCTGGACCCGGCCAGCCGCGTGGCCAGCTTGCCTCGGCACCCTTCGTCTCCCCGCCAGAACCGCCGCACGTCGTCGCGATACAAGCCGTTCCATTCGGCCCACCGCAAGTCGGCGAAGGTACCGACCTGGAAAGCGCCGGCGGCATCCCAGGCCTCGGCGATGATCTTCGTGTCGGCCAACATCGGGTCCTCGGCGATCGCCTCGACCAACGGCGGGTTGGCCACCAGGTTGCCGTGCCGGTCGCGGCTCAAAATCGAAGCCAGATCAAACCGAAAACCATCCACGTGATAGTTGTGCACCCAGTGCCGCAGACAATTGAAGATCAGTTCGCGGACAATGGGGTGATTGCCGTTGACCGTGTTGCCGCACCCGGAATAGTTGCGGTAGTAGCCGCCACCATTTTCCAGCATGTAGTACACGCGGTTTTCCAGGCCTTTGAAGCTGAGCGTGGGACCCAGCTCGTTCCCCTCACAGGTGTGGTTGAACACCACGTCCAGGATGACCTCGATCCCGGCCGCGTGCAGAGCACGGACCATGGTCTTGAATTCGTTGACCTGACTTCCCGGCTCGTGCCCCGCCGCGTAGCCGCGATGCGGAGCGAAAAAGGCCATCGGATCGTAGCCCCAGTAGTTGGGACGGTCCAGCTGGTTGCCCAGACAGTCATTGATGGGGAACTCGTGCACCGGCATCAGCTCCACCGCCGTCACGCCCAGCGTTTTGAGGTAAGGGATCTTTTCAATGATCCCCAGGTACGTCCCCGGATGCTGGACCTTGCTGCTGGGATGACGCGTAAAACCGCGGACATGCAGCTCGTAAATGATCGTCTCCGACAAACTGCGTCGCAAATGACGGTCGCCCTGCCAGTCAAAACTGTCATCGATCACCACGCATTTCGGCGGACGGACGACACCGTCGTCCGCGGGCAGGAAGCCACCCGCCAGAGCTCGAGCGTAGGGGTCGACCAGCCGAGCGGTACCGTCAAAACGCTGGCCATACTCGGGCTCGTAAGGCCCGTCCGCCTGAAAGTGATACAACTGGCCCGGCTGGCAGCCCGGCACAAAAACGCTCCACACGTCTCCCCAGCGGTCCGTATCGGCATCGTAATGCACAACATCCTGCGGCTCGCGGTCGTCCACATTGTCGTACAACAAAACCCGCATGGCGGTTGCCGAGCGGCTGAAGACGACAAACTGCACACCCCCATCGTGCAAGATGGCCCCGTAAGGCAGCGGATGGGTGAACTGCAAGGCAGGATGGGTCTGGGAGATCAAGGGCATAAGCATGGCATGGTACTCTGTGGCAGGTAAACGTAAAAGCTCTGCAGCAATACACCGTCCCACCACGACCACGCCCCGGCAGTCCGCCCGCGGAAGAACATAAAAAAATACCACAAGTTGCTCGGCGTGCCGCCCAATTTTGGAAAATGTAAACGTTTTCCAGCAAAGCCTTTAGCACCGCGTGGGAGGTCCAGGGAAAAGGTGCTTGATCTGTCGATCGGTAGGGTGAAACTTGAGCGGTTGTGAGCGTCCTGGGGGCGGCGGCCGCTGGAGGCCGACGGTGTCGATTCCCTGATCCACACGGCCGCCAGAATTGCGCGCGGCAGGGGGCGCCAGCCAGGACCATCCCGACGACGGGGCCCAAGCGGGTCGCAGGGGGCCCCCTCCCAGGAGGGGCCTTCTCGCGCCGCGGCCCTGCTCGCCGTCCCCCCCCTGTTTTGCCGTCCCCCCGCCCGCTGGTGGCCTGCGGCTGAGCCCCCTGCCTGGCGCGCCCCTCTCCTCCCCCGCCACGCCCCCGCACCGTGCCCCCGCCGCCTCGGGTGGCGCTGGCCAGCGTCATCGGCCGCCGGATCGACCTGGGCTGACCCCTGACAGGGACAATCAAGCGGTGCTATAACGGCCGCAGGCCCTGGCTCGATGCGCTTCATCAGGTCGCAACCCCTGGCCGTGGCCATCCGGCCCCAGGCGGATGCTTCGGCCGGACTAGCCGCCGCCAGGTCACTTTTTTACCGCCAGCCACGGAGTCGAGAGGATGCTCTTAAATCGCTTGATCCATCCCCGGCTCAACGAAGTCCTCGCTCGCGCGGGCCACACCTCGAAAGTCTTGATTGCCGACGGCAATTACCCCGCCTCCTCGACGCTGGGGCCCCGTGCCGAACTCGTCTCCTTGAACCTTTCCCCCGGAATCGTCACCTGCACGCAAGTCCTGCAGGCCCTGGTGACCGCCATCCCGCTGGAGACGGCCCACACGATGATGTACGAAACCAGCGGCCCTTACGCCCTGGCGGAAGATCCTCCGGTGTGGAACGAGTATCGAGCGGTCTTGGAGGAAGCGGGGTTGGAGCTGCAGTTGGAGCCGATCGCCCGCTGGGACTTTTATGAGGCGGTCCACACGCCCGAGCACGTGTTGACGATCCAGACTGCCGACCAGCAGCTGTATGCCAACCTCTTGTTGACCATCGGCGTCCGCCGCTCCTAGTCCCCAAAAAGGACAGGCATCGTTCAACCGTCCCGAAAAAGGACAGGCATCGTTCAGCCGGAGCACGCCTCTACCATCCGGGCAACCCTCGAAAGGGAGGTAGCAAGCGAAAGATAGGCAAGCAGAGTTATGCCTGTCCTTTTTCTGCTCCTTGCCTTTTTCTGCTCCTTGTTCTGCTCTCTTGGGTCAGGTCACCCGCTAAGCACCCCGGCTGCTCAAGCCTGGCCCCAGGCGTAAACGCCATCCCCTCGCGCCAAGATGGCACTCAGCAGCCGGGGTGCTAAAAGCCCAAAAACGAGCCCAAAAAAGGACAGGCATCGTTCAGGCGAAAAGCCCATAAAAGGACAGGCATCGTTCAGCCGGAGCGGGCCTCTACTATCCGGGCAACCCTCGAAAGGGGGGTAGCGAGCAAAAGATAGGCAGGCAGAGTTATGCCTGTCCTTTTTCTGCTTTAATGCCTGTCCTTTTTCTGCTTCTTTTTCTGCTTTACGTCGTGAGAGGATGCAGACCGGTTTACATGCTTCCTGACTTCGGTTGTCCTGGCAAAGAACAGACAAATGCCCCTCGCGTTTTATCTCGAAGAGCCCGCGGCGGTTCGGGCGAAAGCCGTCGCGGCCGGGCAGCCGCGCTCAGCATCCACGGCCGGAGAGTCGCACATCCTCTCATGACAGTGAGTTCTGTCAACAACGGTTGTCGCCGGGCGCCCCGCGCCACGCCGCCCGGCGAGGCACCGCCCACGAGGTCCACCCCAACGAAACAAGCACCGGGTTTTGCGAAGATTTGACCACCAAATAGGCTCTATATATTATTGTATTATACAGCGAATCAGCTCAGTCTCTCACACTAGGCGCAGTCTCGGCCCTGCTTATCAGCCGAGAACGATTTTTGCGTTGCCGCACACTTTGCTTTTCTTTTGTCATCGTATGTGTGCACTGATCTTGGAGATCTTCAACGGTGCTAGGATTAGCACTTGAATAAGTTCCCCACGCGATGCACTACGTCCCAGATCGATTGGTATCGGCGCAAAGACGACAGGAATATTCGTCATGCTGGCAGGACATTTTAATCAACGAATGTCCCGGAGCAAAAAATGAAAAAACGCAGCAGGCAATCGCGGCATGGTCGTAACATTCTTCATTTCGAACAACTCGAACCGCGCATGTTGTTGGCAGGCGTCGTCAAGGTCGATATCGCAAGGCACGATCTCAAGCTGACTGGCGACAAACACGACAATTCGATCTCACTGAACCTTGGAGCCACGATCGCGTCGGAACTTGTTCGGGGGCTTGACGATACCGAGGTGCGTTTTTCGCGTGACTTCGACCAATTCACGGGCATCGACTTTGGCCGTCTGGATGACGTTTACGTCCGCATGCGCGGCGGTGATGACACCGTCGTCATCGACATGGGCTCAGCGTCGATTCCAGATGATCTCGTCGTCTCGCTTGGAACAGGCGACAATGTGCTTGCGGTCGTCGGTGACGATGCAGCTCCTGGAATGGTACACGATGACATGCGGGTGTATGCGTCTAGGGGGGATGACCAGATCAGTCTGGCCCAGCTGAGTATTCGCGATGATCTGATACTGCTCACGTCCCGTGGCAGCGACGTGGTCACCATTCAGGAGCTGGATGTGCATGATCGCACAATCGTGCGTATGTCCAGCGATGACGATACCGTTGTGGTCGCGAATTCCCGTTTCGAAGACCGCGTCCTAGCCGCGAACGGAAGCGGGCATGACGCTGTGGGTCTGATCGACAACACATTCGAGAATCGACTCTATGTGAACGGCCAGCGAGGCTTTGACTCGGCATTCCTGGACGCAGCCAACGTGGCCGACCGCCTGCTGAAGGTGCGGGGCATCGAAAAGATTGCCGGCACCGTCGCAGAATTCCAGCCTGAGGCCAACGCCGCAATTGAGCAGGTCGAAGCCTGGTTCACCAACGTGGCCTCCACGCTGGATGACGAAACGGCGGATCTGTTCCAGAACCAGCTGGCGGACCTGTCGGCAAGTTTCGGCATCCCGTTGATCAATCTCAATATTGACCCGGCGACACAATTCGTCACCGTGAACGATCCGACTCCGACCGTTTCGGTGCTGTGGGATCAGGCGGTGCAAGAGGCGGTCATTAACACGTCGCCCGGTCCGACGATCGCGTCGAGAGCCTATGCAATGCTGCACACGGCAATGTATGACGCGTGGTCAGCCTACGATGAGACCGCGATTTCAACACTGTTGGGGGATGATCTGCAGCAACCCGCTGCTGAGAACACGAAAACAAACAAGATGGAGGCGATGAGTTTCGCGGCTTATCGCGTCCTCGATGACCTGTTTGCATCCGAGTCTGACATCTTTTCCAACTTGATGTCTGCGCTGGGTTACGACCCAGCGGATACGACCACCGATCCGTTTACGCCCGCGGGAGTGGGCAATGCCATGGCGGCGGCTCTGCTCGAGTTACGGCATGCCGATGGATCGAATCAGTTGGGAGACGATCCGGACGGGGATCCTTACTCAAACGTGACTGCTTACGAGCCGGTCAATGGACCGGGTAATACGGTTGACATCGAACTTTGGACACCGGAATTCGTACCGATCGATGCCGCGCCAGGAACGGAAGACAGCGTGCAGCAGTTCCTGACCCCGCAATGGGGCGATGTGACTCCGTTCTCGCTGGCATCTGGGGACCAGTTCCGTCCGGCGGCTGCGCAACCCTTTTTGTTGGTGGAGGCCACGGTCGATCTGGCAGCCGGGACGATCACGCTCGCTGACGGAACCGTCGAGTCGATTTCTCGCGACCTGATCGGGACCGCCATCAACCCCGAATTCATCGCTCAGGCAGAGGAGGTGATCGAATTTAGTGCAAACCTGACTGACGAACAGAAGTTGATCGCTGAATTTTGGGAAGACGGTGATGGAACATCATTCCCACCGGGCACGTGGATGACGTTCGGTGAGTTTGTTTCTGCGCGCGACAATCATACGCTCGATCAAGACGCCCAGATGTTCTTCGCCCTTGGAAACGCGGTGTTCGATACAGGGATTGCCACCTGGGAAGCGAAGGTCTTTTACGACTACGTTCGACCGGTACGGGCCATCCGTGAGTTGGGCCGCCTAGGTCTGATCGGGGAATTCGACGACGGTCTCGGCGGTTACGTAATTGAAGCCTGGAAGCCGGGCGAGGGAACACAGACGATCCTGGCAACCGAGTTCCTGACCTATCAGACGCCTGGCAGCGATCCCTCGCCACCATTCGCCGAGTACACGTCGGGTCACAGCGGATTCAGCTCCGCGGCGGCTGAGATTCTGCGACTGTTTACTGGCAGCGATGACTTTGACGCATCGGTCAGCTTTGCCCCGGGCCAGTCACGCTTCGAGCCCGGTATTACTCCGGTTCAGCCTGTCACGCTGTATTGGAACACTTTTACAATCGCCGCGGTCGAGGCCGGGATCTCGCGGCTTTATGGCGGAATTCACTTTTCTGAAGGAAACCTGACCGGTCAGACCCTCGGGCGGCAAATTGGTGAAACCGTTTGGGAAAGAGCCCAGTTCTTTATCTCCGGGGGAAGAGTGACATAATCCAGCCGACGCCCGCGTTGATCGCTGCATTTTAACAAGGGTAGATTGAAACAACGCAATCTGGTCGCTTGTCAGGCCGTACGTTGTCTACGTGCCTGACCGTCTTTTTTCCACAACTCGTTCCATTCCGCCAAGGACGGCGCCGCGACGCTGCTGCTTTTGGCTCTTGTGGCTCTTGGATTGCTGATAACGGCCCCCGTTCAAGGCCCAACGGGCCACAACCCGTTGCGGACCGCTGCGGAACCATCGCGCTAAACCCGCGGCACCGAGGAGGGTAACGGTTCGGACTGGTCACGGCCCGTGGGGCCTTGGCCGAATCGATCGTGGCCCTTCTTGCCAGGGCTGCGCCCTGGGCTTTCGAGTCGGACCCTTCTGAAAAAGGACAGGCATCGTTCAGCCGGAGCAGGCCTCTACCATCGGGGCAACCCTCGAAAAGGGGGCAGAGAGCGAAAGATGGGCAAGCAGAGTTATGCCTGTCCTTTTTCTGCGAGCGAAAGATAGGCAAGCAGAGTTGTGCCTGTCCTTTTTCTGGGGGGGTCAAGGCTGGGTGGCGAAGAAGTCGGCGATGGCGTCGACGACCCGGGCTTGCATGGCGGGGGTCAGTTCCGGATAGATGGGCAGGGCCAACGCTTCGGCGGCCGCCGCTTCGGCGGCCGGAAAATCCCCGGGACGATAGCCCAGCTGGGCAAAGCAGGGCTGGAGGTGCTGCGGCACGGGATAGTAGACCTCCGTGCCAATCCGCCGCTCGGCCAGATGGCTCCGCAAACGATCGCGGTGCGCCGCGGCCACCCGGATCACATATTGATGGTAGACGTGCCGCCCTTCGGCCGGTGCGGCCGGGACCACCACTTTTCCTTCGCCGGGGTGTTGAGCCGACAGCCCGGCGTCCTGCAGCAGCTGCCGGTAGGTGGCGGCGTTGGCCGCGCGGGCCTCGTTCCAGCGAGGGAGGTATTTCAGCTTGACTCGCAGGGCCGCCGCCTGGATCCCGTCCAAGCGAAAGTTGCCTCCCACCTCCTGGGCATGATACTTGGGACGAAACCCGTGATTGCGCAACAGCCGCAGCCGCTGGTCCAAGTCCGCTCGGTGGGTGGTCACCAGGCCGCCGTCACCCAGCCCGCCCAGGTTTTTGGTCGGGTAAAAGCTGAAACAGCCGATGTCTCCCAGGCAGCCGGCGCTGCGGCCGTGGGACGTGGCCCCGATGGCCTGCGCGGCATCTTCGATGACCGGCAGATCGTGCTGGCGGGCGATCTGCAGGATCGGGTCCATCTCTGCCACCTGTCCGAACAAATGCACGGGCAGGATGGCCCGCGTGCGGTCGCTGAGGGCGGCGGCCAGCTGGCTGGGATCCAGGTTGAAGGTGGCCGGCTGGATGTCGACAAACACGGGCCGCGCGCCCCGTCGAGCGATACTGCTGGCGGTGGAAAAGAAGGTGAAGGGGGTGGTGATGACTTCATCCCCCGGCTGGACATCCACCGCGGTGAGGGCGACCAGGAGGGCATCGGTCCCCGAGGAGACCCCAATCGCATGCTCACAGCCGATAAACTCGGCCAGTTCCCCCTCCAGCGCCTCGACCTCGGGGCCCAGGATCAGCTGCCCGGCGGCGGCAACGCGGGCCACCGCCTCCAGCACCTCGGGCCCGATGGTGGCCCATTGCGCCTGGAGGTCGATGAGCGGCACGCGGTGGGTGTCAGCCTGCTGGGTCACGGGGATGTCGGTGCCTCCGGCAGCGGTTGCTCTTCGGGCCAGTCGCGGCAGACCAGCTGCCCCGTTTCGTCAAGCTGGTAGCGCCAGCCGCTTTGCGGACACACCATCTGGTCGGGGGGGCCGTCCAGCGGCAAGCGGTGCCCGTGGCGGGTCATCCAGCCGATTTGCCGAGCCGGCACGCCGACGATGAGGGCGTATTGGGGAACGTCGTGACGCACGACCGCGCCCGCGCCCACGAAGGCATAGCGGCCGATGGTGACGCCACAGATGATGGTCGCATTGGCCCCGATGCTGGCCCCCCGCAGGACCCGTGTCTGGCGATATTCGCGCTTGCGGGACACCTGCGCGCGGGGATTGAGCACGTTGGTGAACACGCAAGACGGCCCGCAAAAAACATCCTCTTCCAGCTCGACCCCGGTATACAGCGAGACATTGTTCTGGATCTTGACCCGATCCCCCACGACGACGCCGTCGCCCACGTAGACGTTTTGGCCCAGCGAACAGTCCCGGCCGATCCGGGCACTGCCGGCCACGTGACAAAAATGCCAGATGCGGGTCCCGGCCCCAATCTGGGCACCTTCATCAATGCAGGAACTGGGATGCACGAAGAGGGACACGGGCGGTATCTCGGCGCGGGGGAAAGCTGCACGACTAGCCCCATGATTCTCTCCCATCCCAGGGACGTCAACCAGTCGTGCCCCGAACCGGGTCAGAAGAGGACCCCCGCCAGCCGCTGGCAACCGGCCAGCGCCAGGTAGGCCGCCCCCGCGGTGACCAGGGTCGAGAGGATGAGGATCAGGAGGGCATTGACCGGTTCGGCGGGTATCGCGGCGCTGAGGAACATCGTGGAACCAATGACCATTACCGCGATGCCCACCGGCGTGAGGAGGCCCACCTGCTGGCTCTGGAGGAGGTGAGCCAGGATGAGGTTCACGACGCCCAAGCCGGCCACCGCCACCGCCGACCTCAGATAGGAGACGGACTGGGCCAGGCAAGCGTTGGAGGCCCAGTTCACGGTGAACACGTGCAAGGCCAGCCCCATCCCGACGAAGATCAGGAACACAAAGGGAGCGTTCTGGTATTGTTGTAGGCTGATGGCGAACATCGGGTCGGGTCCTGGTGAGCCAACGACGCCTCCTACAGGTAAACATGTCTTACAAGAGCCCTGGGCACAAATTTTTCCGGTCCGATCCTGCGGCTTGTGCCGGTCAGCCCGATTTCCCGCTAGGTGTTTTCGCGGGAGGGGGGTATATTGCGGGGGCGCTGCGGGACGAGCGGTAAGTATCGAGCCGGACGTATCGCGCAGGGCGTATTGAGCAGGGCTTATTGGCTTATTGAACAGCACGTTTGTGGAGCCGAGGACGAACATGAACCGGGCAGTCGTGGTGGATTGCGTGCGGACCCCCATCGGCCGTTCCCATGCCGACAAGGGCGTGTTTCGGGATGTGCGGAGCGACGATCTGGCGGTGGAGGTTGTCCAGGCGCTGATCCAGCGGAAGGGGTTGGACGTGGATCAGGTCGAGGACGTCGTGTTGGGCAACACCCAGCAGCAGGGCGAGCAAGGATTTGACGTGGCGCGGATGGTGGCCCTCATGGCCGGCCTGCCGTCCCACACGGGGGGGACGACGGTCAACCGCTTGTGCGGCAGCAGCCTGCAGGCGGTCAACCAGGCCGCCCACGCCATCATGGCGGGCTGTGAAGATGTCCAGATCGTGGGGGGGTTGGAGCACATGCAGCACATCCCCATGGACAAGGACATCGACATCAATCCCAAGCTGTTTCAGCGGACCAGCAAGGGCGCGTTGATGATGGGGATTACCGCCGAATTCCTGGCTCAGACGCAGGGGATTTCCCGCGAGGAGCAGGACGCCTTCGCTCTGCGCAGCCACCAGTTGGCGGACGAGGCCGCTCGGGCGGGCCAGTTCGACCGCGAGATCGTACCGGTCTGGGGTCGCGACGAAGCGGGGCACCGCCTGCTGGTCCGCCGCGACCAATGCATCCGGTCCGACACCAGCCTCGACGCCCTGGCCGCTCTGCAACCCGCCTTCCTGCCTGGCATGGGAACGGTCACCGCCGGCAACAGCTCGCCCCTCAACGACGGGGCCGCGGCCATGTTGGTCATGTCCGAGGCCAAGGCTCAACAGCTGGGCTTGCAGCCCCAGGCCCGCATCGTGGCCACCGCGGTGGTGGGGGTCGATCCCTGTGTGATGGGCACCGGTCCCGTACCGGCCACCCAGAAGGCGCTCCGCCGCGCGGGCCTGTCGCTGGACGACATCGACCTGGTGGAATTGAACGAAGCCTTCGCCGCTCAAGCGCTGGCCTGCATCCGGCTGCTCGATGTCGATCCCGAAAAGGTCAATGTACGCGGGGGGGCGATCGCGATCGGACACCCCCTGGGTGCCAGTGGAGCGCGGATTGCCACCACGTTGATCCACAACATGATCGACCGGCAGGCTCAATTCGGCGTGGCGACGATGTGCATCGGCGTGGGGCAGGGGATTGCCACCATTTTCGAGCTGGCGGCGTAGGGCCGCTGCCGGCCGGCCCGCTCGATCTTCTTTTTCCCCCGCGCCCTTTTTCCTGCGAGGCACGGCGCCGCGAGCGCCCGAGCTCTCGGAAGTCTGTCCGGCGAACCGTCAGAATCGGACCAGCCGGAAAGCGTTCGGATTTCCCGGTTTGCTGCCCGTTTTTTGACGCTCGCCACCCATCTCCGTCCCCGGTGCGTACTAAAATAACAGTATGCACGTTCAGAAGTCGACGGAAACGATGGTCAGCCTCTTTTGCCAGCGGGCCGCTGTGGATGCGGATCGCGTCGCCTTTCTCTACCCCGTGGGGGGGAAATTCCAGGAATTGAGCTGGGGTCAGCTGCACCAGCGGGCCGGCCAGGTGGCCCTGGGGCTGGTCCAGCGGGGTGTCCAGCCTGGCGATCGGGTCGTGCAGGTGGCGGAAAACTCGCTGGACTGGCTGGTCTGTGACCTGGGCATCATGCTGGCCGGTGCCGTGCATGTTCCCTTGCACGCGATGCTGTCCGGAGCTCAGCTGCTGGAGCAGATTCTGGACAGCGGGGCCCACATCGTGCTGCTTTCGGGCGACCAGCAGGCCCGCAAGCTGGGCCGGCTGGCCGGCCAGTTTCCGTCCGACCTTCAGCTGCTGACCCACCGCCGCTGCTCGTGGTGGCTCCGCCGCCGCCTGGCGGTGGACGAGTTCTGCTACCAGGAAAGCGCCGCCCGGCCGGCCGACATGGCCCGCTTACAGCAAGACACCCTCTCCTGGCTGACCGCAGACGATCTGGCCACGATCATGTACACCTCGGGGACGACGGGCGAGCCGAAAGGCGTGATGCTGAGCCACGGGAACCTGGCCTTCAACACGCAAGGCACGCTGGAGGCATTTGGTTCGTTGACCGAGGAATTGCGTTTGAGCTTCTTGCCCTGGAGCCACATTTTCGCTCGGACCTGCGACCTTTACACCTGGATTGCCTCCGGGTCTCGGTTGGCCATGGTCGAGAGCCGGGAAAAGATTATCGACAACTGCGCCGACTTGAAGCCGACCCTGATCAACGCGGTTCCCTACTTTTACGAAAAGATCTATCGCGGCGCGGCGGCCAAAGGGGCTTTGGAAAAATCGCGCGTGGCGCGGCGGTTGCTGGGCGGCCGCATCCGGCTCTGTTGCAGCGGCGGGGCCGCGTTGCCGGTTCACGTGGCTGAATGGTTTCAGCGGCAGGATGTGGCCTTGATTGAGGGCTACGGGCTGACGGAGACCTCACCGGTCATCACGATGTGCACGCCCGAGGCCAGCAAACTGGGTTCGGTCGGCCGGCCGCTGAGCGGGGTCGAAGTCCAGCTGGCCAGCGACGGCGAGATCCTGACTCGCGGACCGCACGTGATGCAGGGTTACTACAACAAGCCGGAGGCGACCGCCGAAGTGATGGAGGACGGATGGTTTTGTACCGGAGATCTGGGGGAAATGGACGACGAGGGGTTCCTGCGGATTACCGGACGCAAGAAAGAAATCATCGTCCTGGCCACTGGCAAGAATGTGTCGCCGTTGGCGGTGGAGAGCCGCTTGACGCAGGACCCCTTGATCATTCAGGCGGTGGTGATTGGCGACCAGCGAAATTACCTGGTGGCTTTGATTGTCCCCGACCCGGATGCGTTGAAGGCCGAAATTGTGCGGCGGGGCATTCGGGTTTACACGCGGAATCAAGCCTTGAACCACCCCGAGGTGCAGGAACTTTATGCCGGCTTGATCCAGCAGCAGTTGGCCAGCTTGTCGACCATCGAACAGGTTGCCAGGTTCAAACTGCTGGGTCGGGGATTTACGATTGAGAGTGGCGAG
>CAYFZZ010000351.1:0-3379 GCA_964347545.1 uncultured Planctomycetaceae bacterium
CTGTTTGTTGAGTGTTGTTCCGCCGCCAGTCATCCAGGGCTAAAGCCAGGCAGCGGGAAAGCCCCGTAAACGGGGCTCGACACATTTTTTACGCGACCTCGACCCCGTGCTAAAGCACGGGGCTATGAGGATGGAACCGAAAAGGCGTGGGGTGCGACGACAACCAGTTACTGCACACGGCTAAGGTGTTACGAAAAAACAAACAATCTCCAACCGGCCCGTTTACACTCCTATGAACAAGACAAAGTATCTGATTGCCCTCCTGCCCATGCTGTTCTCAACTTCTGCCTTTGCAGACGAGATTGCTGAAGCGGCACTAAAAGGAAAGGAGAGGATGAGCTATCAAGCTGGGCAATTGTGTTTCGCCTGCCACGGTGAAGACGGAAGGGGGCTCAACTCGCTCTCAACCCCGAGTGACAAATGGGAGCGATCGGCACCTAGCTTCCACGATTCGAAAATCGTCAAAGACCCCGAACGCATGATTTTGGTCCTTACTAAAGGAATCAAGCAGTCGGATCCTCCTCCCTTTGAATACCTTGGTTTTATGGCCGGCTATGGGAGCGATTTTTCGGATGAAGACCTCGCGAACGTCATCACCTTCATCCGTTCCGAATTTGGCGGGTTCAAAGAATTGACAACAGCGGCACAGGTAGCCGAGTGGAGAAAAAAGTATGTCGACGTACCCGGCTTGACGGTCATCGATAAGAACGGAGAAGACGTTCTTGTCGGCGGGCTTGCCCGTGAGGAAATTGAACAGGTGAACAACCCTGTCAAGAGGACGCCAGCTGGGCAACGCAAGCTCATTCAGATCGGAGGCGAGGAAGTGGCGTTCCGCTGGTGCCCACCGACAGGCAAAAATGGCTTCGACATGGGCAGTCCGGCTGACGAAGAACTGCGGGACCGCGACGAAACACAGCACCGGGTCGTTCTCACGCACGGTTTCTGGATGATGGAAACGGAAGTAACCGAGCGGTTGTGGAAGGCTGTGACAGGGAACGCCGTGGATTACAGGGATTCCAAAAAGCCGCCGCGAACCGATTTTGCGGTTGAGCAACGAACCTGGGACGACTGCCAGAAGTTTATCAGCATGGTGAATGCAAGCGGCGCGTTACCGGAGGGGCTCAAAGCGGCACTGCCCACAGAGGCGCAGTGGGAGTATGCTTGTCGAGCGGGGACGCGCACGGTGTTCCATTTCGGCGACAGCCTTGGACGCGATCAGGCGAGCATTGATGGACGCAGTCCGTATGGCGGCGCGAAAAAGCGTCCCTTCAAGCCGAATCCCCAGCCGGTAAGGAGCTACGCGGCGAATGCCTGGGGCTTGTATGATATGCACGGAGGGCTCTGGGAGTGGTGTGCGGACTGGTATGGGCCCTATATAAGCGGCCTGCAAACCGATCCCGTCGGTGCTGAAACGGGGCCGTATCGTGTGTTACGCGGCGGAGACAGGGAATCCGACGCTCGGTATTGTCGTTCCGCTTTTCGTGGCAAGCTTAGGCCGAACGATGATTCCCGGGCAGGCTTCCGTCTTTCCCTCCAGCTTGAAACACCTTGAACGGAGTGGGCCCGCAACCAGAGGCCAGGGTCTTGCTCAGCTTGCCATTGACCCTGCGTGAATTAACCAACAGTCCCTCAAGCAGAATGTCGGATGATGTCACGCCCGCGTCCTGCCGCGGCACCAAATGGAACCTTGCCACCCCAACCGGGTTGGCCTGAGTGTGGAGGCTCTATGAAATACCTTGCCCTGATTCTCGCCCTGTTGATGCCGCAAATGGCTTTCGCTCGTATTGGGGAGACGCCGGAAGCATGTGAAAAGCGGTACGGTGGGCCTACGAAAGCATGGCCTGACGGCAGTCGGGAATATTATGCGGATAAATGCCTGATTGTGGCGTTGTTCCGTGAATCGGTATGCTGGAAAATCCACTACGTTAAGGGTGATGGAAATTTGTCGGACGAAGTGCTGGAAAGCCTTTTATCCAAGGAGGCTAAAGACTGGCGCCAAACCAAGAATCAAAAACAAACCGTAGATAGGGGGCCACTAAAAAGATGGGAGACGGATTCACTGAAGGCCTATTGGATCGGAGGGAATCAGCTGGTCATCTACACCAAGGCCGGCATGAAGCGCTATGAAGCAGAAAAGGCGGCAGAGGATGTGAAAGCTGCCGAATGACTCTAAACTTCACCGTTTGAACTCTTATCGCCGCGGTTTTTCCGGCTCGCACGCAAGGCGAAAACCAAGGCCGAACAAGGCGGCGCACCCAACCCGTTGAAAACCCCGAACCGTCGGCGGCTAACCGCTGAGTAGTTGATTTTATGATCGCTGTAACCCTTAACCCCTTCGTCGCAGATCGCCCCAGGTAGTGGGTGGGTGACCCATGACGTTCGGCGTGACACGTAGGATGAACGGCCAGCGATCATTTGCGTCCTCGGACACGGTCAAGGCCATCCTCATCGTCGCGTCGTCTGCGACCTTTATCACCGGATGTCTTCCCGGCGAAATGAAGCTTCTTCCGATGGAGATTTACCAAAACGAGCAACTCGTGCTGCGCACCCCATTGGATGCCCCCGACCGGGAAGGCCCGGCAGATTTCTGGCGCAGGGCTGGGAAGGAGCCCTTTGCTTCGGAGAGCGAGGTGGCGCGGGTGGTCACGGACGAGGACAATCTCCTGTGCACGACAGTTACAGGGCGAGTGCAGATCAAGACCGTGCACGCAGATCGACTCATGACGAGCGCCGCGCTCACAAACGTGGTTCTAGTGCGCAGTGCGCACGACAGCCTGAAGTGGTATCTACCTCCCGAGGAGGTTCAGCGGGCGAGCCTCGCCGCCGGGATGTGAGCGCAGACGACGTCACACCATTGGGGACGCCGAACCAGGCGGTGCTGACCAGCCCGCTACCGTTCTGGAGTCGAAGCCGGAGGGTGACTCGAAACCTGAGCCCGAGTCGGAGGCACGGCCCCAGTAGCGGGTGGCAGACCTCAAACGTTCGCCAATCAAGCCAATCGACGGGAGAATGATTCGAGTGAAGAACACGGTTCCTATTTTGCCATCACTTGCTTGTCTCTCATGACGACCCTGTCGGATGCCGCTGAAGATGGGCAGTCCGATTCCCAGCAATCGGCGTTCGCCACCGATACGATTCCGAAACCCAATGTCGTCCTTTTCTTCATCGATGACTTGGGCTACGGCGACATCGGGCCCTACGGATCAAGAATCAACAAGACGCCGAACCTGGACCGGATGGCGGCCGAGGGCCTGAAGTTCACCGACTTCTACCTCGCTTCCACCGCGTGTTCACCGTCACGCGCGGCCTTGCTGACCGGCTGTTATGCCGCACGCGTGAGTATGGACGGCTCAGTCTGTTTCCCGCTGAGGAAGAAGGC
>CAYFZZ010000352.1:0-3482 GCA_964347545.1 uncultured Planctomycetaceae bacterium
GGACAGCGCCGCTACGTGGAGTCCCTCTCCGCCTATGCCCGGCAGTTCCTGGGCGAGATGGACAAGCCGGACGTGGACCTGATCGAGGGACTCTCCCCGGCGGTGTCGATCGACCAGAAATCCACCACGCGCAACCCCCGCTCTACAGTGGCCACCGTGACGGAGATCTACGACCACATGCGGCTGCTCTGGGCGCGCATCGGGCAGCCGCACTGTCCGGACTGCGGTCGACCCATCGTGCAGCAGACGGTCGAGCAGATTGTCGACCAGGTGCTGGCGCTTCCGGAGGGCACCCGCACCGTCATCCTCGGCCCGGTGGTGCGCGGCCGGAAGGGGGAGTACCGGCACATCTTCGAGGATATCCGGAAGCAGGGATTCGCGAGGGTGCGGGTGGACGGCAGAGTGGTGGAGCTCGCCGACGCCGGCGAGCTGCGCCTGGCGCGCTACAAGCAGCACACCATCGAGATCGTGGTGGACCGGATTGTCGTGAGGCCCAGCGCGCGGAAGCGGCTGGCCGATTCGATGGAGCTCGCCCTGCGCGTCGGCAACGGGATCGCCACCGTGCAGCCGCTGCCGGCGTCGGGAGAGGAGGGCGGCGAGGCGCCCGACGAGATGCAGTTCAGCGAGCGCTTCGCCTGCGCCGACTGCCAGCGCAGCTTCGAGGAGCTCCAGCCGAGGCTCTTCTCCTTCAACACGCCCTACGGCGCCTGCCCGGAGTGCATGGGATTGGGCACGAGCAGCGAGCTGGATGAAGCGCTCATCATCCCCGACTCCCGTCTGACCATCAGCGAGGGCGCGATCCTGCCCTGGCGCGGCCTCAGCTCCCGCTATCACAAGGCGCTGCTGCGCTCGGTATGCGACGAGCTCGCGATCGATTGCGACGTCCCGGTCAGGCAGATCCCCGCGGAGAAGCTCGACGTGCTTCTCCACGGCGGCGATGAGCCGGTTCGCGTCCGCTATCGCGGCCGGGGCGGGCGGCTGCGGGTCTACGACGTCCGCTTCCAGGGGATACTGCACTACCTGCGGCAAGAGTACCAGGAGGGCGAGTCGGAAAGCGCGCGGGCCTATCTGGACGCCTTCACCGCGACGAAGCCATGCCCGGCCTGCAACGGGGCGCGCCTTCGGCGCGAGAGCCTCGCCGTGACGGTCGGCGGCAGCAATATCGCGGAGGTCGCCGGCCTCTCGATCGGGCGGGCGATGGACTTCTTCAAGAATTTGTCGCTCACTCCCAGGCAGCATCAGATCGCCCGCCAGGTGATGAAGGAAATCCGCACTCGCCTCGGCTTTCTCGTGAACGTCGGCCTCGACTACCTCACCCTCGACCGGGCCGCCGCCACGCTCGCCGGGGGCGAGGCGCAGCGCATCCGCCTCGCCACCCAGATCGGCTCCGGGCTCATGGGGGTCCTGTACATCCTCGACGAGCCGTCGATCGGCCTCCACCAGCGGGACAATCGGCGGCTGCTCAAGACGCTGCGCAACCTGCGGGACCTCGGCAATACCATCCTCGTGGTAGAGCACGATGAGGAGACCATGCGCACCGCCGATTGGATCATCGATATCGGCCCCGGGGCCGGGGACAGCGGGGGCGAGATCGTCGCCGCCGGAACGGTGGAGGAGGTGTGCGCGGAGCCTCGCTCCATAACCGGCGACTACCTGGCGGGCCGGCGCGCGATACCGGTGCCGTCACGGCGCAAGAACGACGGCGTCGTCCTGTCTGTCATCGGCGCCCGCCAGCACAATCTGAAGAGCATCGATGTGGAGATCCCTCTGGGCCTGCTCAATTGCCTGACCGGCGTCTCCGGCTCGGGGAAGTCCACGCTCATGGAGGAGGTGCTCTATCGGCGGCTGGCGCACAGGCTGCACGGCGCGCGCACGACCTGGGGCGCGCACGATGACATCGAGGGAGTTGAGCACATCGACAAGGTGATCGATATCGACCAGTCCCCGATCGGCCGCACGCCGCGCTCGAACCCGGCCACCTACACGGGAGTCTTCGGACGCATACGCCAGCTCTTCGCCCAGACGCCCGAGGCCCGCATGCGCGGGTACCGGCCGGGGCGGTTCTCGTTCAACGTGCGGGGCGGGCGCTGCGAGGCGTGTCGGGGCGACGGCATCATCAAGATCGAGATGCACTTCCTGCCGGACGTCTACGTGCCGTGTGAGGTCTGTCGAGGGGCCCGCTACAACCGGGAGACCCTGGAGGTGACCTATAAGGGCCGCAGCATCGCCGATGTGCTCGACATGACGGTCCACGAGGCGCTGGAGTTCTTCCGGAACATCCCGGGCATCGCGTCGAAGCTGCAGACCATCAACGACGTGGGGCTGGACTACATCAAGCTCGGGCAGCCCGCCACCACGCTCTCCGGCGGCGAGGCGCAGCGGGTGAAGCTCGCGACAGAGCTCTCCCGCCGAGACACCGGCCGCACGCTCTACCTCCTCGACGAGCCGACCACGGGCCTGCACTTCGACGATATCAAGAAGCTGCTGCAGGTGCTGCGGCGGCTCACCGGGGCGGGCAACACGGTGCTGGTGATCGAGCACAACCCGGATGTCATCAAGTGCGCCGATCACATCATCGACCTCGGCCCGGAGGGCGGTGACGGGGGCGGCTACGTGGTTGCCACCGGAACGCCCGAGGAGGTGGCCGCCAACCGGAGATCGCACACGGGCAAGGTGCTCAAGAAGATCCTGCCCCGGGGACGGCGAGCCGGCGCGCGCCGGCGGCGCGCCGAGTCCGTCGCGGCCTCCCCCGCCAGATAAGGGGCCGCGTCGAGAGCGGCCAGAGCGGCGCTTGGCGCGCCCCGTCGGCGCCCCGCCATGGGGCAGGCGCACATCCCTCACGGACCGAAACTGGGCCTTCGATCCCATGCAAGCCGACCTTATCCTTGTCAACGGTTCCATCCTCACCATGGCCCACCGGCCCCGCGCGGAGGCGCTGGCGGTCATCGGTGACCGCGTGGTGGAGGTCGGTCGGGAGCAGGAGGTCGCGCCTCTCCGCGGGCCGGGCACACAGGTGATCGATCTCGGCGCGCGCCTTGCGCTGCCGGGATTCAGCGACAGCCACGTGCACCTTGGCGCTCTTGCTCTGAGCCGGTCCCGCCTCAGGCTGCGCTCGGCGAGCACGCTGGCGGAGGTCCTGCGCCGAGTTGCCGGGCGTGCCCGCAAGACGCCGCCTGGCGCGTGGGTCCTCGGCAGTGGGTTCGACAAGAACCGGTGGGGCGGCGATATCCCGACGCGGCAGCACCTGGACCGCGTCGTGCCGGACCGTCCGGTGGCCCTGGTGTCCCGCGACGGGCACTCCCTGTGGGTGAACACCCTCGCGCTGCGACGCTGTGGCATCACCGGCCGCACGTCCGACCCCGAGGGCGGCGTTATCGTGCGGGATGCGCGGGGCCGTCCGACCGGCCTGCTCCTCGAATCCGCCGCCGGTCTGATCCGCACTTCGCCTGCCTACGAAGAGCGCGCGCCGGGGCCGGGTGAGC
>CAYFZZ010000353.1:0-2805 GCA_964347545.1 uncultured Planctomycetaceae bacterium
TCGTCGACAAACAGGTACCCCTCCACGGTGAACAACAACATGGGAAACAGGGCCAACCCAAACGCGCCCAGCGGGAGGATGCCCATTTCCACCCTGCCGCCCGACCAGACGCCGGCCAGCACGCTGCCCAACCCCACGCCCACCACCAGGGCCACCAGCAAGGGGACAATCTGGGCCTGGTTCAACTCGCCCTCGTAGCCGAACTGGTCAATGTTCAAGTTGCACAACGAACCCAGCGACCAGAAAAAGGCGATCCCCAGGGCCACCCGAAACATGGCCCGCTCAGCAGCCAACGTCCGCAAGTCGTGCCACGTCCGCTGCGCCGCGTTCCAGGGAAAGGGCATGTGGGGGTTGAGCGCCGGCAGCCTCGCGATCCCCAGGCTGGCCACCAGCCCCAACGCGGCCGTGCCCAGCAAGACCACGCTGAGGATCCACCAGCCCGTATCGCGGGTCGCGTGCGTCCAGTGGTACAAGAGGTTCCCTACCGCGGTGCCCACACAAGTCGCAATCACCGTCACCAGTCCCAGGATGCCGTTGGCCGCCGAAATCTTTTCGGGCTTCAGCATCTCGGGGATCGAGCCCAGTTTGGAGGGACCAAACAGGGCGCTCTGACTGCCCATCAACAACACCACCGCCAACAGGATGGCGACCGACAGCCGCGGAAACTCGCCGCTGAACCGATCGCTGACCAGAATCGCCAGGATGGCCAGCAGCATGATCGCCACCTCTCCCACCTTGCAGGCCACGATCACGTTCCGCTTGCTGAACCGGTCCGCCAGATACCCGGCCGGCGCGGCCAACAACAGGTAGGGCCCCACAAAACAGGCCAGCCCCAACGACAAGATCCAGGCACTGTCCTCCTGAGCCACAAACTCCTTCCCAATCCCGATGCTCAGCCACCGGATCATGTTGTCGTTCGCCGCTCCCAGGAACTGGGTGACCAGCAGGGCGGTAAAGCTGCGGGAACGCAGGTTGAGTTGAGCGCCGGCGGCCATGGGGGAGGGGGGGGGGGAAGGTCGAATCCCGGCGCGCCGGGACAGGGGGTGGAGGGTGGAATCCCGGCCCGCCGGGACAGGGGACGGAAAGTAGAAGGTAGAAGATAGAAGAGGGAGGAGGGAAGAGGGAATCCCGGCGCGCCGGGGGCCGAGAGGACGGGGGAGAGGGGACCGGAGGCGTGCGGGGCGGCCGAAAATGAACGGTTGGAGGGCCGCGACCGTAGAAAGGGTGGAAGGAGCAGAGAAGGTCGGGATGGGCCGCGGGGGTCGGTCGCCCGGCGGCTCGGATCAGTTCCTTGAAGGAGGGTAGCCAGACTCGATGCTTCGAAAATGTCGGAAGGGAGCCCCGTGTGGATGCGGAGCTGGCAAATAAGTGGCGGCACAAAGGTGTGTGTCGCGTCCCCGTTGCGGGTTAAGCGTCCTCCGCGGCAGGCATGGGGCTCGGGGGGTCGTCGCCACGGCGGCGATTTTTTTTGCGCCCCGCCCCTCCCAGCCGGACCGCCGCAAAGCGACCGCGGCAGGTACGCTCAGCCGGCCAGCGAAAAGGGAACCGGGGTAAATCCCAGGGGGACGAACAGCAGGCAGGCCCAGCCCAGCACGGTACGGCCCGTCCCCAGGGGGACGTGATCGTTGGCGGTGGGCGGATGGGCCGGGCCGATCCAGATCAGCAGCAACAGCATCAGGGTCCAGCCCCAGTATCCGCCCAGGACGACCGCCGCGGCCGCGGCCAGCAACAGAGCTCGAGCCAACCCGTGGGCCCGCTCGCGCAGCAAGGCGTACAGCACGTGCCCGCCGTCCAGCTGACCAATGGGAAACAAATTCAAGGCCGTAATGAAGATCCCCACCCAACCGGCAAAGGCGACCGGGTGCAGGAGCACGTCGCGACCTTCCGCCAGCGGGCCGAAGGTCAAGTAGACCAGCAATTTGAACAACAGGGGCTCGCCCAGCATCCACCCCACCTGCTGCTGGCCCAGGACCACGACCTCGGACCAGCGCAGCCCGAGGATGCAGCACAGGAGGGCGGGCACCAGTCCGGCCAGGGGCCCGCTGACGGCGATATCGAACAGCGAGCGGCGGTTGCCCATCCCGGGGGCCATCACAATCACGGCCCCCATCGTCCCAATCGGGCTCAGCGGCATGGGAATAAAGTAAGGCAGGCTGGCCGGGACGCCGTACCGGCGAGCCTGCAGATAATGGCCCATTTCGTGCGCCAAGAGCGTCCCCACCAGGGCCACGGCAAAAGCCAGACCACCGGTCAGATAGGTACTGAAACAGGTGGCGACGAACAGCAGGATCGGCAGCGCTCTGCGGTGCCGGGCCGCAGGTGCCGGCGGCGCGGGGGGAGGCGAGACGTAGGGGGAATCGGGCCGTTCCCAAGCCGCGGCGGGGGAATCCCCGAATCGATTTCCGGCAGGGGAGGGGGGCCAAGCTTCGGGCGGGTCCGCAGTCATGCGGACCACTATACCGCACCGCCGCCGTTTTGCAGAGCGGCCCGGGGCGGATCAGAAAGACCGGGTTCGTCCGGGAATTTCGTGGCTGGTCGGTCGCGGCCGAGTAAACCGCAGCATGTCGCATGATCAACCGCAGCATGTCGAAGGAGTGTTTCGAGAGGACGAATCGGGAACCGTGTTCCCGCGCGCCTTCTTGTAGGACGGGCACTCCTGCCCGTCCCCTCCCTGACAGGCGGCGTGAAAAGGACAGGCGGCGTTCCCCATCTTGGTGATTTCTCGTGTTCCTCCGTGCCTTCTTGTGCCGGTGGTGGATTCCGGTGGTGGATTCCGGTGGTGGCGCTGCGCTTACCACCGGCTAA
>CAYFZZ010000354.1:0-3728 GCA_964347545.1 uncultured Planctomycetaceae bacterium
CACGTCTGGCCCACCACAGTCCCTTCTCCCCCATCCCGGCAAGCCGGGACGGGGGAGAGGGAACCGGAGGCGTGCCTGGCGAGAAGTGAAAACCGCGCTGTCTTTCCCTCTCCTGCCAGCGGGTAAAGTGTGACCATTTGCGGGTGACCGGCTCTGTAGAAAGCCCGCAAAGCGGCTTCCCCGGGTCGTGCTCGTGCTCAGTCCGCAGGACGGTGCTCGTACTCGTAATCGCCACCCTGTTCCTGCCTCATCGTCCGCTCGATTACGATTACGAGCACGAGCACCGCTGCGCTGAGCACGAGTGACAGGCAGACGAGATCCTCTAAGAGGGGTTTTCTACAGAGCCCGGGTGACCCTTTTTTTCGCAAATGACCCCTTTTCACCAACTCGCGGTTAACCCTGATTTCCAGTTTTGACCCAACCCTCGGGCCGACCCGCCGTGGGGATGGGGCCGCGGCCGCCACCCCGCACGCGGGAGGATACTTGAAGCGGAGCAAGATCCAGCTTTACAATCACGGGTTTCGTGGAAGGCGAGCGGAAAATTTGTCAAGCGAGAGGAAGGTCTGTTATGGGTACTGCAGAAGCTGGCCAACAAGATACCGAAACGCGGCTGTTCCCGCCGCCGAAGGCTTTTTCCGAACAGGCCCATGTCCGTTCGATGGCCCAATACCAGCAGCTGTGGGACCAGGCGGCTGAGGACCCGGAAGGTTTTTGGGGCGAGCTGGCCAAGGAGGAACTGCACTGGTTCCAGCCGTTTGACAAGGTCCTGGAGTGGCAGGAACCGTACGCCCAATGGTTTTGCGGGGGCAAGACCAACGTCTCTTACAACTGCCTGGACGTCCATCTGGACAGCTGGCGGAAGAACAAGGCGGCCCTGATCTGGGAGGGCGAACCGGGGGATACGCGGACGCTGACCTACGGGCAACTGCACCGCGAAGTCTGCAAATTCGCCAATGCCCTCAAGTCGCTGGGGGTCTCCCAGGGGGACGTGGTGTCGATCTACATGCCGATGGTGCCGGAACTGGCCATCGCCCTGTTGGCTTGTGCCCGCATCGGCGCGATTCATTCGGTCATCTTTGGCGGGTTCTCCAGCGAGGCGATTGCTGATCGCAACAACGATGCCTCGGCCAAGATCCAACTGACGGCCGACACGGGTTGGCGGCGCGGATCGCCCTTGCCGCTGAAAGAGACCGTCGACAAGGCCCTGGAAAAATCCCCCACCGTGGAAAAATGCATTGTCTTCCGGCGGACCGGAAGTGAAGTCAACATGGTCCCCGGACGGGACCTGTGGTGGCACGACGTGATGGAATCCGCTTCGCCCGACTGTCCTGCCGAGCCTCTGGACAGTGAAACTCCGCTGTTCATCCTCTACACCAGCGGTTCGACCGGCAAACCGAAGGGGATCAAGCACACGACGGCCGGGTATAACCTGTACACGAAGATGACCAGCCGCTGGGTCTTCGACCTGAAGGACACCGACGTCTATTGGTGTACGGCCGACATCGGCTGGATCACTGGCCACAGCTACATCGTCTATGGCCCGCTGGCCAACGGGGCCACGGCCGTGATGTATGAAGGAGCGCCGAACTGGCCCGACGAAGGTCGCTTTTGGGATATCGTGGACCAGCACCAGGTGACGATTTTCTATACCGCCCCCACCGCGATTCGCGCGTTTATCAAGTGGGGTGACCAGCACGTGGAAAAACGCGACCTCTCCAGCCTCCGCCTGCTAGGTTCGGTCGGCGAGCCGATCAATCCGGCCGCCTGGCTGTGGTACCACGAAAAAATCGGCAAGGGGCGGTGCCCCGTCGTCGACACCTGGTGGCAGACCGAAACGGGGGGGATCCTGATCAGCCCCCTCCCCGGGGCGACCCCGACCAAACCGGGCAGCTGCACCAAACCGCTACCGGGCGTCGTGCCCAAGATCGTCGATCCGGAGGGGGCCGAAGTGGGCCCCGGCCAGCAAGGGATCCTGGTGATCAGCCAACCGTGGCCCGGGATGTTGCGTGGTATCTGGGGGGACGAAGAACGGTATCGCCAGCAATACTGGAGCCAGATCGCTAATCATTACCTGGCGGGCGACAACGCCATGTGCGACGCCGACGGCTATTACTGGATTTACGGCCGGCTGGACGACGTGTTGAATGTGGCCGGGCACCGGTTGAGCACGACGGAGGTGGAGAGCGCCCTGGTCAGCCACCCGTCGGTCGCCGAGGCGGCCGCCGTGGGGCGGCCCGATGAGGTCAAAGGGGAAGCCGTGGCGGTCTTCGTCACCCTCTCCTCCGGCGACCCCACCGATGAACTGCGTCAGCAACTCAAACAGCACGTTCGCCGCCAAATCGGCGCTCACGCTCAACCCGACGAAATCCGCTTCACCGGGACGCTGCCCAAGACCCGCAGCGGCAAGATCATGCGGCGGCTGCTGCGCGATATCGCCGCGGGGAAAGAGACCGTGGGGGATACGACCACGCTGGAAGACTACAGCGTGCTGGCCAAACTGCGGAGCGACGAAGAATAGCACGGCGGGGCGGGCAGCCCGGTGGGCGACCCGCCGTCCCCCCCGCAGCCCGCGAACGATCAGCCTCACTCCAGCGACGCCTCTTTCGGTGGCAGCGGCGGACGGACCTCCTCGGGCTCGGCCTGCTCTTTCCGAGCCCGACGACGCTCGCGCTTCTCTTCCGCCTTCCGCTTCTTTTCCATCTCCCGCTGGCGTTTGGCAAACGTGTTCTGGTTTTTCGCCATGGGGCACCTCAATAGGGGGCGGGACCCCGCGGGGAGAAATCGTGGCCGCAGTCGCACACCTTCCGCCGCACATGGACCTCGGTGCCACATTTGAGGCACTTCTTTTTCCATGACCGCTGTTGGGGCTTTTTTTGTTGAGCTTTCTTGTCGGCCTTCAGCTGTTCCAGACGCGGAGCTTCCGCTTGGACCGTCGCACACTGCGGATGGATACCCGCCGCCGAATAGGATGGTTCCCCACAGATCGGACAGCGTTTTCGCACGCTCACCGTCGCCGTCGCCGTGGAAGTCGATTTTTTGTCGCCCATACTTCGTGCCTCCCACGGTAAAACCAGTGGTCCCCACTGTGTCCCCTCCACGCCCCCCACCCGCCGCGGCCGCATCCCGCAGGGACCGACGCACGCGCGTCTTGGGGCGACGCGACAGTGCACAGCTCAACAGCAACGTCTCCGCGCGGCGTCACACGCCTGGCCCAAGTCGGGAAACGGAATCGAGCGCCCAAATTCCCGCTCGATCCCCTTCATGACACCCGCGGCAGACATAAGCCGGGGGAGAAAGGAAGGAAAAGAAGCAATAACGACGATCGGTGGTTTCCATCTCCAGCGGTGCGACACAGACACCTTTGCTGCACTACTACCGGCATTTTACGCGAAATGCCCCTCTCTGTCCACATGCGGCAGATGCGGGCAAATCGCCGGCGGACATGCACTTTTCGGACACCCAGCGGCCAAATCGTCGCTGACGACCCGGCTGTGATCTACCAGCCACCCCCCGTGGCCATACCCGCGCGCGGCCACCAGCGGGACCAGCCCGACGGTGCCGCGAGGGGCTGAACTGGTCATCCGGCAAAACAAAATCGGCGCGCGCTGGACCCCTTCGGCCTTCCATGCCGTCGCTTCGCGACTCGATTTTATTTGGAAACCCTCGACCTGGGGCTGGCGCCCCAGGCTGTTGCATTTCACCGCTTCGCGGTTCAGGGCATACGCCAG
>CAYFZZ010000355.1:0-11696 GCA_964347545.1 uncultured Planctomycetaceae bacterium
CACCCCATCACCCCATCACCCCCGCACCCCCTCACCCCTAGCCCCCCCGACGTCTTTCCCCGACCCCTTCTTCCGGCAAACTCGGTTTTTTTGGTAGGGGCCGAGCGGATTGGGGAGGGCGGGCCTCGTTTTTTTTCGACGAATCGGCAGGACCGGACCGAGCGGGGGCGGATTGCGCCCTAACTTTCCCCAACGGTTGTCAAAGTTCAACGTCCGCCGGCTGCCCCAAGCCGGCGGTGCCCCCTCGGTTTTAGGAGACTGCCTTTCCGGCAGTGCACACGCGTCATGAAAGCTCGCTTTTACCTTCTCGCGATCTGGGCCGGTTTGGCGACCACGGCAGGGCCTCCCCCCCTGTTCGCTCAAGGTTTCCCCACCCCCTGTGGCCTGGCGGGCTGTGAGGTCGGCTGCCAGACCGTCTTTACCTGGCAGCCGGTGACAACGTATCGCGAGCAGTGTGAGGTGGTGTACGACCAGCGAGAGGTGACTCGCTACTGTCCCGTCTGGGAGACCCAGGTCCGCGAGTGCCGGTACACGGTGCTGCGACCGGAGACCGAGACGGTTTATTGCCAGCAGCAGTACACGGTCGTCACCCCGGTCTGGGAGACGCAGATGCACGACGCCAGCTACAACCGGGTGCGGAACATCTGCGAGACGCACTACCAGGAGCAGAAATATACCGAGTGCCGGGCCGTCACCCGCAGCGAAGTTCGCACTCAACGGCAGACCATCCGCCGCTGTGTCACGGAAACCATCGAAGAGGAGGTCCAGCAGACGCGGTGGCAGCCGGTGACGACCTACCACGACACCGTGGTCGACCAGGGCAGCCTGCAGACGCAATGGGTCCAGAAAGAAAAATGGGCACCCCACTGCTTGCGTTGGGCGCCGGCCGGCTGGGGTATCGACCCGGCCACCGGCAAACCGCGCTATCAGCTGCCCGGCCTGGCCTGGGAGAAAAAACCGGGCAAGATCAAAATGGTCGCTCGCCAAGTCTGGGTCCCCAACCCGGTGACCGTCCAGGTCCCGCAAACCACCTATCAGCAGGTGGTCGAGACGGTGAAAGTGCCCCGCCAGGTGGCTCGCTGGGTGGAAGAGGAAGTGGAACACAAAATCCCGGTCACCTGGCAAGAGCTGGTGCGGGAGGAAAAGGTCCGGCAAGTGCCGGTCACGGTCACCCGCCAGGTGGTGGAACGGGTTGAACGGCAAATTCCGGTCCGCGTCTGTCGGGCGGTGGCCGAGCAGCGGGTGAGGATGGTGCCGGTGACCTGCACCCGGTTGGTGTGTGAAGAACGTGTGGAACAGGTTCCGGTGCGGGTCTGCAAGTACGTCGCTCGCAAGGAAACCATCTGTGTCCCCCGGGTGATCCGCCGATGTGTGCCGGTGGTCACCTACTGCTGCAGGCCCTGCCAGGTGATTTCGCATGTCCCGGATGCCTGCTGTGAAAGTGACGTGACGCTGCCGATGGCGTGGGAGGGCCCTGCCGGTGGCGGGTGTCATGGGGGCGGATGTCAGGGAGGTGGCTGGGCGGGTGATCCCGGGCTGGCCCTCCCGGCCGCGGGACTGATGGCCGGTCCGTCCGTCCCGGCAGCGACCCGGCCGGCGGAGGGTGAGCAGAGCACGACGGCGGAGTCCGCTTCGTCGCAGGCGGCGGCTGGTCAAAGGGGTCGTTGCTACCAGTTGTACCCTTTCCCCTGGTACGCCGACCCGACGTTTGGCATCTAGGCGTCTGGTATCCCGGCATCGGTTGCTAGCACTTTTGCGTCGGGGTGTGGTTGCCGAGCTGAGGTAGCTTTGGGGGAGCGGTTTTTCTATGATCCCGCGACGCCGCGGGGGGCTGTGGCCGCAAGATCGTAGGTGTCATGGCAGGCGGAACGTCCCGTGACACCGGACGGGTGCCCGCGGCGGAGCCGCCAGGTCAAGGAGGATACCCGTGCAAACGCTGAAGACCCTCGTCGTGTTGGCTGTGCTGGCGATCGTCGGCTACGGTCTTTACCTCGGTTTAAACGGCGGCTTTAACGAGCCACCGCAGATCCCGGATTGGATTCAGCAGCAGATAAGCCCCGCGCAGAGCGGCGGGCCGGTCCCGCCGGAGGTCGACCTGGGCGGTTTTTCCTCTCCGGCTGCCCCGCCCACGTCTCACGCTCCGCCAGACTTTCCGCCCAGCGGTTCCGCTGTCCCGCCGTCGGCGGGATCCGGCGGTCCGCCACCGGCGGCCGCCCGGTATCCGGGGATGTTGGCCCATCCTCCGCCGGAGGAGCCGACGGCGGCCGGTCCGCCACCGGATGGCTCTGCGGCGGGTGCCGCGGGGACCATACCTGGCAGTGACCCCGCTGCGGCCGGCGCGGCCGGCGCGGGTGATCCCCTGGCGAGCGGGCTGGCTCAGCCACTCGCCGCGACGTACCCACCGCCGAGCGGCGGCGTGCCGGGCGACACGACGACGGAGGCCAGTGGCGGTCTTCCGTCGGCGGCAGACGCCGCGGCGAGCTCGGATCCGCCGACCGCTGCCGATCCCTCGCCGCCGGCAGGGAACACGTCGGTGGGCGATCGTGCTTTTCAAGAAACGATGGCGGCCGCCCGCCAGCAATTGGCCAGCGGCCAGTTCTCCACGGCGCTGCTGGCCTTGTCCATGTGGTACGAAGACCCCAGCCTTGCGCCGGAGGACCACCAGCAGCTGGTGGGGCTGTTAGACCAGGTGGCGGGTTCGGCCATTTATTCGCGTCAGCATTTGCTGGAGCCGGCCCACGTGGTCACTGCCGGCGAAAGCCTCCAGGAGGTAGCCGCCCGTTACAAGGTCCCGGCCGGATTGCTGGCGAAAATCAACGGGGTGGCGGTTGACGACCCGCTGACCGCGGGCCAGGAACTGAAAGTCGTGCGGGGGCCTTTTTACGGTGTGATCGACACCAATCAGCAAATCCTCACCTTGTGGGTCGCCAACCGGTACGCAGGCCGCTTCCCCGCTCATGTGGGTCCCGAATTCGAGCAGATTGTGGGGACGTTTGTGGTCAAGCAGAAGATGCGGACGCATCCGGCCCACGACAATCAGCCCTTCATCCAGTTGGGGATGGGTTATCCGGGCGAGCAGCCGCCCACGCCGACGGTTCATCAACTGGCCATCGCCGGGATGGCCAACCCCGAGGATGCCCGCGGTGGCCAGGTCGCCGGGCGGGTGGGTGTCTCGACGCGGGATGCCGACGACCTGGTCGACATCCTCTCGGAGGGTTCGCGGATCACGATCCGCAGGTAAGCGCCCCCAACGTGGCTGTGCCGATTGCCGGCTGCAGGCGGCGGCACGGGGTTCTGCCCCGACCGCAGAGGAGGGGGGGGGCTGGATCCTGACGGCGGGCCGCCGGCGACCGGCGGGTCCCGCTGGGGTTTCACCGCCACTATCGGATCGGGTCCAGGTCCCCCGGTTCGCTCAGCGAAAAGACTTGCCGACCCCCTCGGTTTTCCGCGGACGGTGATCTAGAATGCTGGCCGTTTGTCGGGCGCAGGGAAACGGAAACGTGGGGGTGGCGGATGTACGACCGCGAGGCGTTGATCGAGCTGGTTCGGGAAAAGGCGCTGAAGTTTGGCCAGTTCACGCTGGCCTCGGGAAAGAAGGCCAGTTACTACCTGGACGGCAAGCAGATCACGCTGGATTCGGCCGGGGCCAGCCTGGTGGCGGCTGGCATCCTGGAATTGCTGGGCGATGCGTTGCCCGACGCGGTGGGGGGCATGTCGATCGGGGCGGACCCGATTACGGGGGCGGTGGTCGCCCTGGCGGGCGTCCGCGATTTGCCATTGCGGGGCTTCATGGTCCGCAAAGAAGCGAAGGGGCACGGGCTGCAAAAGTACCTGGAGGGTCCGGTTCACGCGGGCGAGCGGGTGGTGATTGTGGAGGATGTGGTCACCACGGGGGGGTCGTCCTTGTTGGCCATCCAGCGTTGCGAGGAGTTTGGCCTGCAGATCCAGGCGGTGATGGCGATCATCGACCGTCTGGAGGGGGGCCGGGGTGCCTTTGAAGCGGCAGGGCATCCGTTTTACAGCCTGCTGACGATCCGCGACTTCGGGCTGGAACCGCCCGCGGCGTGAAGCCATTTTACCGGTGGTTCCGGACGTCGATCTTTTTTCCCGGCTTGCTGTCGTTGACAGCCGGACCAGTACTGCTGGCGGGTCCCTGTAGGCTGCGGCGGTGGCCGTGCTGGCCGTGGGCTCATGCCCCCCCCGGTCGCTCGTCGATAAGACCAGCGAACGGTCCGCTCTTTTCGCTTTCGCCCCGCTCTGCCATGGAAACGTCTTTGCATCGTCAGTTAAAGTCCCTGTATGCCGACGACCCTCAGCAGGTGGAGGTTCGCTGGGGGGACTACCGCATCGACGCGGTGGCACGTGATTGGCTGATCGAGATCCAGCACGGTTCGCTGGCGGCGATTCGCGACAAGGTGCAGGATCTGCTGCGGGACCATCGGGTGCTGGTGGTCAAACCGATTGTGGCGACCAAGCAGCTGATCAAGCGGAAGCGGAAGGATGGGGCGGTGGTTTCCCGGCGGCGGAGCCCTCGGCGGGGGAGCCTGTTGGATTTGTTTGACGAGCTGGTTTATTTTACGCGGGTCTTTCCGCACCCGAACCTGGCGGTGGAGGCGGTGTTGGTGGATGTGGAGGAATGGCGCTATCCGGGCCATGGCCGCCGGCGGTATCGGCGGGCCAGCGATTTTCAGGTCGAGGACCAGAAACTGGTGGAGGTCCGGCAGAAATGCCGCCTGGCCGAGGCGGCCGATTTGTGGAAGCTGCTGCCCCGCTGCCGGTTGAAGTGTCCCTTCCACACCGGCGACCTGGCCCGCGGGCTGAACACCAACCGCGGGATCGCTCAACGCATCGCCTACGTCATGCGGAAGACGGCTGCCGTACGGCAGGTGGGCAAGCGCGGCAATGCGCTGTTGTACAGCTATCCGTAAAAGCGGGCTGAGCCGGGCAAGACGGGACGTGGTGGCGGGTCCCGCCCTGGGGCCCCGCCTGCCGCGGTGGATGGTGTTCGTGGAGATGTCTCGCTGTTGAGCGTGCGTTGTCATGGGCGGGCGGCCCTTTTCCCGCGCGGCCTGCCCCTGCCGCTGGTCTTGTGAAAAATACACCAAACCCGTACCCTAGCGTTTTTCCCCGCCGACACGGCTCAGGCAGCTGCCCGTTCTCCAGCTGACCGTTCTTCCATGCCCGAAACTGCTCTGCAAATGCGACCCAGCCTCCTCCGCCAGTTAACGGGCGTGCAGATTGTGGGCACCGGCAGTTACGTGCCGGACACCGTGGTGGACAACGAAGATCTGGCGGCGATGGGCTGCGATCCGGAATGGATTGTGCAGCGGACGGGGATCCGGCAACGCCGCCATGCGCCGCCCGAGATGGCGACCAGCGATCTGGCGGTGGCGGCGGCCCAGCGGTGTTTGGAGGCAACAGGGTGCTCGGTGGACCAGATCGACCTGCTGGTCGTCGGCACCTTTACTCCCGATCTGCTCTGCCCCTCAACCGCTTGTCTCGTCCAGGACCGGCTCGGGTTCAACGGACCGGCCTTCGACGTCGTGGCTGCCTGCGCCGGTTTTATCTACTCCCTGATTACGGCGATGCAGTACGTCGCCAGCGGCACCAGCCAGCGAGCTCTGGTGATCGGCGCCGACATCAATTCCCGGATCGCCAACCCGCAAGATGTGAAGACGTATCCCTTGTTTGGTGACGGGGCCGGAGCGGTCATGATCGCCCCTGGGGACGACGACCAAGGACTGCTGGCGTACACCTTGGGTTCCGACGGTTCGGGGGCCGAGCTGTTATGTCGGCGGATGGGGGGTTCTCGGACTCCGCACAGCGCCGAAGGGTTGGCTAGTAATCTGCATTACCTGGAAATGGAAGGCCGCCCCATTTTCAAATGGGCGGTCCGCCTGATTGACGGGACCGTGCGGGAGGTGTTGACGGCCAGCGGGCTGGAGATCAAAGACATCGATGCCCTGGTATTGCACCAGGCCAACGCGCGGATCATGGACGCCGCGGCGGCCAGCCTGGAAATTCCCCGCGAGAAAATGGCGGTCAATATCGACCGCTACGGCAATACGTCGGCCGCCAGCATCCCGCTGGCGCTGGACGAACTGTGGCGGGACGGCCAGATCCATCGGGGCAGCCGAGTGATGCTGTGTGGCTTTGGCGCGGGGCTGGCCTGGGGTACGGGTCTGCTGCAGTGGTAACCGGGGCGAGGCGAGGGGGTGATGGAGTGATGGGGTGATGGAGTGCGGGGTGCGGGATGCGGGATCCATTCACCATTCACCACTCACGGACTCCCTGCGACCAGTTTTGGGGTATTCATTCAGGGAGCGGGGGATTTCGAAGGAGCGAGACGGATGGCGACGAAACGCAACCAGCCCCGGGTGCAGCGGTTACCGGCCCGGGACGCGGTGCCGGCCAGCGATCGCTGGGACCTGAAGAGTCTCTTCCGCAGCGACGCGGCCTGGCAGCGGGCGATGGCCAAATGGGAACGGCAGATCGCCGGTTACGACCGCTACCGGGGCCAGCTGGGTCGGTCGGCTGCAACCCTGGCCGCGGGGCTGCAGTTTGACAGCGAGCTGGACCGGGCCGCCGAGCGGCTTGCCTATTACGCTCATCTGAAGACCGCCGAGGATTCGGCCAACGCCCACTACCAGGGGATGATGGCTCGCTTTCTGAACGTGGCCAGCCGAGCGGAGGAGGCGGCCAGCTTTCTGCGGCCAGAGATCCTGGCGATTCCGTCCGCCCGCTTGAAAAAATTCCTGGCTCAGAAAGTCATGGCCCCCTGGCGACTGGCCGTCGAACGGCTGGTCCGCTTCCAACCGTACACGCTATCCCAGAGCGAGGAGCGGCTGTTGGCGATGCAGAGCGAGATGGCGCAGGTCAGCCATCACGCGTTCGAACAGCTGCACAACTCGGACATGCGGTTTGGGGTGGTTCGGGACGAGCGGGGTCGGTCGATCGAGCTGGGGCATGGCAACCTTTCCAAGTTCATGGAATCGCCCCGGCGCGTGGTGCGACGAAAAGCGTACGAAACGTATTACGGCAAGTTCGGCGATTACGAACATACCCTGGCCGCCACCCTAATCGGCTCGATCCAGAAAGACGTCTACTACGCTCGAGCTCGCGGATACGACAGTGCCCTGGCCGCCGCGCTCTTCCGCGACAATGTCCCTCTGGCCGTGTACGACAATTTGATTGCGACGGTCAACCAGCACCTGCCTGCCTTGCACAAATACTACGCCTTGCGGAACAAGCGGCTGCGGCTGAAAAAGTTTTCGCTGTACGACCAGTACGTATCGCTGGTCCCCCAAGCCGTGATGCGCCACACCTGGCAGGAGGCGGTGGACGTGATCCTGGCCTCCCTCAGGCCGCTGGGCGGTGCGTACTGTCGGGTCCTCGAGCGGGGACTGAATGACGGCTGGTGCGATCGTTATCCGAATCGGGGCAAAGCCAGCGGGGCCTTCAGCGCCGGCTCGTTCGACGGGGATCCATACATCCTGATGAACTTCCAGCCCGACGTGCTGAACGACGTGTTCACACTGACGCACGAAGCCGGCCACTCGATGCACAGCCACTACTCCGCTCGGCACCAGCCCTACCAATACTACCAGTACACCATCTTCGTCGCGGAAGTGGCCAGCACTTTTAACGAGCAGTTGCTGACCCGTTTTTTGCTGGCACGCGCCCGCAATGACCAGCAGCGGGCCATGCTGCTGAACCGGGAAATCGACAATATTCGCGGGACGATCTACCGACAGACGATGTTTGCCGAATTCGAGAAGAGAACGCACGCCATGTGCGAAGCGGGCGAGCCGCTGACGTTGGAAACCCTGCAGGAGGTCTACCGCCAGCTGTTGATCGGCTACCTGGGACCCCAGCTGGCCATCGACGGCCACACGCTGCGCGAGTGCCTGCGGATCCCGCATTTCTATCGAGCGTTCTACGTTTACAAGTACGCCACCGGCATGTCCGCAGCCATGGCCCTGGCCAATCGTGTCGTGGAAGGCGGACGGGGCGAACTGCACGACTACCTGAACTTCCTCAAGGCCGGCTGTATCAAGTTTCCGCTAGAGCTGCTGGAGGATGCCGGGGTCGACATGACCCGCCCCCAGCCGATCGCCACGGCGCTGGGCCGCTTCGACCAGCTGGTCGATCAGTTGGCCGAAATTCTTTGAGCAGGTTGCGCGATGCGGGTTGCGGGAGGCGGGTTGCGGGTTGCGGGAGGCGGGTTGCGGGAGGCGGGAGGCGGGTTGCGGGGCGCGAGATGCGGGTCGCGCGATGCGGGTGGCGGGATCCAACTCATTACTCACCACTCAGGCAGCTCCTGTAGCCGGCCTCTTCGAGGCCGGAGCCTGCCTCCCTGGCGGAGAAAAATCCGAAATTCGAATTTCGAAATCCGAAACAAATTCCAAGCACCAAGGACGCAAACCCCCGCCGGCTCGTCCTGCTTCTTCGCGGCCTTCGCGATCTTCTGTTCGATTTTTGTTTCACGCAAAGGCGCCAAGGAAACATGGCTGGGGCTGGTGTTGGACAGCATTTGCCTGACCCCCTCGGGTCCGCACCCGTTTTGTGAGCGGTCCCGGCGCGCCGGGACTAGCCGCCGGTGGCCCAGGAAATCAGCATCCCCCTTCCGTCTTCCGTCTTCCGTCTTCCGTCTTCCGTCTTCCGTCTTCGACCTTCGACCTTCGACCTTCGACCTTCGACCTTCCCTCTTCCCTCTTCCCTCCAAAGCACCCCGGGGCGCTGGAGCAGCGGAACGCGGGAGCCTCAGGCGGCGCGGCGGAGCGGCGGCGGCGGGGCGAACTCGATGGCCGGTGTGGCGGGGGGGGTGTCGCGTCGGGAGAGCACAGCAATCTGGCCGCCGCGGTCGATGCGATAGCGGACGTCGCGCCAGGTGATACAGTTTCCCCAGCAGGCAGCCAGGAAGGCCAGGAGGTTGAGCGGTCCTACGGCGGGGCCGGCCAGGATGTCGAACCGCCGCGCTCGGTTCAGCTGCGACTGGCGTTCGGGTAAACAAGCGCGTCCCGCCTCCTGCCGCAGCCAACAGCGGTACATGGTGCCGGCGTACAAGCCGGCGAAATTGACCAGGCCCAGCAGGCCGTGCAGGTTGCCGGCGGCCACGGCCCAGAGGCCGACCGCGAGGCTGCCCCAGAGGGCCAGCTGGGAAAAGGCCAACGCCGCGAAGGCCCCGATCCACATGGGACCGCAATAGCGACGTCCGATCAGGAACTGGCGCCGCAGAAATTCCAGGACGCCGCCGAACGTGGCATCCACGGGCGAAACGGTCACGCAGCCGGGTTCAAAGTGGATGCGGTAGCCGGCGTCGTAAAGCGTGCGGCTGGCCACCATATCGTCGCTCAACGTCCCCTCCCAGGCGTCCCGCAAGCCAATGGCCTCGAACGTCTCTGTGCGGATCGCCCACGAACCCCCCCAGACCAGCACCGGGCCCCGCGGTCCGTACAAGGCCGCCGTGGCGCTGTTGATGCTGTACAACAGATAATTCGCCAGCTTGCGGCGGAGGGGGAACATCCAGCGATAACCGGTCGTGGCCCCGACCCCTTCTTTGTCGAGCCCCGAGATGAGACAGCCGAGCCAGCCGGGGTGGGGCCGCGCGTCCGAGTCGGCGAAAGCCAGGATCTGTACTCGAGAAGAGACCTGGGCTGTGGCCACCAGCAGGTTGTGGACTTTCTGGCCGCTGTCGGTGGACTGGCCGGCGATCACCAGCCGGGAGGGGATCTCGCGGCGGCGGACCATCAGCTCGCGGATCGTCGCACAGGCCGGGTCGTGACCGCTTTCCACCACAAACACCAGTTCGTAGTTGGGATAGCTTTGGTTGAACAACGCCCGCAAGTTATCGGCCAGCTGCAGGTCGTAGCCCTTGCAGGGGACGAAGAGGGCCACCCGCGGGTGGTCGGGGGGTGGCATGGGCAACTGCCGCTGCCGGCCGCGGGCAAAGCGTCGGGACTCCCAGGCCTGGCAGCCCAGGAGGATGGCATACAACCATCCCCCGGCCACGACCGTCCCGGCCACTGTGAAGAAAAAACCAGACACGATACCGTCGAGCTGCAACTCGGGGTGGAACAAACCAGCGAACAGGCGGCCAGCTCTCCCGCCGTGTCAGGCAGGCTCGAGCCCGCAGGGGCGCAAGGGGACAGCGACCGGCGGCGTATCATGTCAGAAAGCGGCCATTTGACAAACCCGTCTTCGGGCCAGCCGGCGGGAGGCCATTGCGGGAAACCGAAGACGGCCCGGGGGACCCGGGAAGATCACCGGTCGGTGCTAGCACGCTTTTCGCTCCCCCGCCGTTTCCGGCAGACGCCCCGGATGGGGCGCCGCCGCAGAACGGCCGCCGGCCCCACTCGACCGGCCCAGTTAAACCCCCCGCACCCGGCCCTGGGAGGTGGCGGTCGCGGTCAGCTCGACCAATTCTCCCGGACGGGCCCTTCCCGCGGGCAGATCGACCGGGGCGTAGCGGCAGGCCGTCCCGGTCAGCGTCTGAGCGTCGTGACGGCTGGTCCCTTCCACCAGCACTTGCAGCCGTCGGCCCAGCAGCCCGCGGAAATAATCGTCGCGGAGTTCGGCTTCCAGCTGGGCCAGCTGCCCGGTCCGCTGCCGTTTCACCCGTTTGGGAAGCTGAGCGGGCATTTCGGCCGCGGGGGTTCCTCGCCGAGCGCTGAAGGGGAAGATGTGGATCTTGGAGAAACCCACTTCGCGGGCCACGCGACAGGTCGCAGCAAAGTCCTCCTCGGTCTCGCCCGGAAAGCCCACAATGATGTCCGTCGTAATCGCCGCTCGATCCAAACGCTCGCGACACATCAGGCAGCGATCCACATAGCGACGGCTGCCCCACCGCCTCCGCATCCTCCGCAGTACCGCATCACTACCGCTCTGCATCGAAATGTGCAGATGCGGGCAGATGCGATCCGCGTGGTCTGCCATGACTTCCAGCAGTTCGAGGGTCACCTCCGTGGCTTCGATGCTGGACAGCCGCAGGCGAAACTCGCCCGGCAGGTGGGCCAGGCGCTGCAGCAGGTGCGACAACCGCGTCCAGTGGCGTTTGGGTAACTGCCGGTTGAAGTCGACGCCGTAATGCCCCAGGTGGATCCCGGTCAGCACAATCTCGCGATAGCCACGCTGGACCAGCTGCTGGACCTCGGGCACGATCTCGTCCGGTCGGCGGCTGACCATCTGCGGCCGCACGTGGGGGATAATGCAAAAACTGCAGTTCAGCAGGCAACCGTCCTGCACCTTCACGTAGGCTCGGTGCCGATCCCCCAAGCCGCTGACCCCCCGAGGAAACTCGATCACGCCGAAACGCCCCAGCAGGTCCGGCAGCTCGCGTTTGTCCGTCACCACCTCGACGACGCCCGGCAACCGTCGCAGATCCTGCGGAGCGCGGGTGGCGTAGCAGCCCATGACCACAATCCGGGCCTGGGGGTTGTCCCGGGACAGGCGGCGAATCACCTGGCGGCTCTTGGCATCCCCTTCGGCGGTCACCGTGCAGGTATTGACCACGCACAGGTCTGCCGCCTGGTGGGGGCCCGCATCCTCGTAGCCGGCACCCCGCAACCCCTCGCGGACCAGTTCGGTCTCGTACTGGTTGACCTTGCATCCCAGGGTGGCGGTCTTCAGGGTCGGGGACATGGTGGCGGGTGGGGGGGGTGTTGGGGTGAGGGGGTGATGGGGTGAGGGGGTGAGGG
>CAYFZZ010000356.1:0-4523 GCA_964347545.1 uncultured Planctomycetaceae bacterium
CTGCCGCCAACCCCGACCCCTAACCGGCCAGGACCCTCGCAACGGGTCCGACACGCCGACGGTTGGCGATGGAACAGGAACAAGTGGGACACTTGTTCTACAATCTTCGCCACCCAACCTCAGTCGGCGGACCAGGAGTGGAGAACCGTTGTCTCAACGGTTCCGGAATCCGAGGTCACGGAGGACGGCGGGTGACGGTAACTGCAGGGAGGCGTCTTCTCAAAGAGGAACAAGTGGGACACTTGTTCTCTAATCTTCGCGTCTGGGCATTCCCGGCAGGGCATTCACGATTTGGCATCCCGCACCACGAGGCTCAACAACAACGGCAGGACGACCAGGTTGCCGGCCAGGCCGCCCAGGAGCGACAGGCCGACCAAGGCGCCGAAGTAGACGGTGGGAATGAAGTCGCTGAGGCACAGCGCGCCGAATCCGACGACCAGGGCCAGCGTAGAAAAGAATACCGCTCGCCCCACGCTCTGCTGCACCGCGTACAGCGCTTCCCGCACGCAGTGTCCCTCGCCCCGCAACCTCCGGAACATCGTGATGTAGTGGATTTCGGAATCGATGGACAGCCCCATGCTGACCGCGGCAATCATGGCGGCGCCCATGTTGATCTTCAGTTCCAGCCAGCCCATGATGCCGGTCACGACGAAGATGGGGAGGATGTTGGGGATCAGGGCCACGGCCGCCAGCAGCGGGCTGCGAAAGGCGGCCAGCATCATCAGCCCAATCGCCGTGGTCGCTACGCCAAAGGTCACCCACTGGTCGCGCAACATGCTGTCGATGAGGTTGGTCAGCAGGACAAAGAACCCGGTCACTTCAGCGGCCGCCAGTTTCTCGGTCCCGGGAAAGACCTCGCGGCTGATCTGGGTGACCTGGTCGATCAGCCGCTGTTTCTGCTGGGAGGACTGGCGCTCGCGGGCCCGCAACATGATCCGAGCGAAATATTTGCCGGGTTGCTGGGGGTCTTCGGCGTACAGGCTGGCCGCCACATCGGGCATTTCCTCCACCAGCCGGCGATACTTGACCCGTACCAGCACGCTGCGGGCCACGTAGGGCGGCGTCGGCACGGTGTCCAGGCCATCCACGATACTGACCACCTTGGTCAGCCCGGGGGTGGTCGTCCCCTCCGGAGTGGCCAACGTCACCTCCTCCCGCAGGCGGCCCTGGAGGTGCCGCAGGATCCGCAGGTAGCGCTGGCCCAGGTTCGCCGGGGGCGGGGCCGGCACGATCACATCCCACACCCCGGCCCCACCCAGGTTGGTTTCCACAAACCCGTAGGACCGGACGATCTCGCTGGAGCTGCGAAAGTTGCGGGTAAAATCGCTTTCCACCTCCAGACGCGTACAGCCCCACGCCGCCAGCCCTACCACGACCAGGGCCACCAAGCCGATCGCCTTGGGCCAGTTCAACACCGCGTCCATGCACCGCCGCAAATAGACGCTCAGCGCCGACTCCCCCCAGGCCCAGTGGGGATCGACATCCTGGCTGCCCCACAGGACCAGCCCGGGCAGGAGGAGGGCCAGGCAGACGAGGGTCAGCAGCGACCCGACGGCCATCATGACCCCGAAGTCGCTGACTGGCCCCACCTCGGCCGCCAGCAGCGAAGCGAATCCGGCGGCATCCGTGAAACAGGTCCACATGATCGGTGCGGCCAGGGTGCCCCCGGCGACCAGCAGTGACTCGCGGGGGGCTCGGTTCTGCTGGCGAGCTTCGCGAAAGTGAACCACCACGTGGACCACGGTGGCAATCCCGATCACGGTAATGATCGACCACAGCATCGAGCTGACCATGCTGAGCTGCAAGCCGCTGGCCCAGAGCGTGGCCTTGGTCAGCAGCAGCGTCATGTTGACGATCACGATGGGCACCAGAACCCACCGCAGGCTGCGAAAGCAGGCGATGATGGTCAGCATCAGCAGGACGGTGGCGATCCAGCCCAGGCGATTGCCGTCATCCTCGACCAGCCGAAATCCTTCGGCGACCATGACGGGGCCGCCGACCAGCACCGCCTGGCTGTCGTGCTGCCGGACCAGCTGCTTCATCCGCGCCAGCGTCTTCTCTTGCTCGGCCGCCGGCATGTCCGGCTCCAACAAGCAGGTGACCGCTGCCGTGCGGCGATCGGCCCCCACGTTGTAACCTTCCATCAACTCCAGAAAGGCCGGCCCTCGCTGCGGGTTGCTGATGATCTCGGTCCCCAGGGGGGTGGTGGTCAAGCTGACCGCCGAGCGTACGCCGGGGACCTCCGCCAGCCGATCGGTCAACTGCTGGACCCGCCGTATTCCCGCAGCCGTCATCAGCTGGGGATCGACATAAGCGGCCATGACCACCGCATCGCCGCCAAAGGTGCGTTGCAACTGCCGGTAAGGAACCAGCAGGGGATCGTCCTCCGCGAACATCTTCTCGAGGGAGCGGTCGAAGTCCAACCGCCCAGCCGGCCCAGACGAGATGACCAACAGGACCGCGGTCAACAGCAGCAAGGTCCACCGCCAGTCGATCAGCAGGCGGGCAACGCGGCAGGCCGGGGAGCTGGACACAAATCGGTTTCGCGGGCAGAGGTGATATCAGGCCGGCAGGGAGACGAACCGTCAGCCTATCGCCCGAGCCGGGTTGGCGAAATAGCACTTTCACCGCGGCGCCACACCGCGTCATCTGCCCCACGCGGTGCTTTGCGTCGCGATCGACATCCCGGCGGCCACAGCCCGTTCGGGTGCGGCCACTGTCCTCTTGGCCTGTCGAGTCACGCCCCCAGCTCGACCAACCGCGCCAGGGCCGCTGTGGGGGTCAGAACCGGGATCGGACAAGCCGTCCCCAACGAGGTCAGGTGCTTGTCGCTGCTGACCAGCATATCGGCCCTGGCGGCGATCGCCAGGGCGACCAGCTTGTCGTCTTCCGCATCGTCAGGCACCACTCGGGGCACCGAACTGGGTTCGACGCTCACGCAACCCTCCACGAACTGTTCCAGCTGAGCGCAGTAGGGGACGCCGGCCAGGGCCTGCCGGATAATCAACTCGTATTCGCGACGCACGGCCTGGCTGACCGCGGCCGTGGCCTGGCCCTCCAGGCAGGCCGTTACGATCTTGCGGCTGGCCGAACGGGGCGCGCGGGCCGCGGCAATCAGCACGTTGGTGTCCAGGACGAGGCAGGGCATCGTTGTTTTGCAGTCCTCGGCCACGGTTTGCTAGAATCGAGCGGGCGGGGCGTGGCCCGTGGCAGTACCCGCCAATCTAACCCCCCGGCCACGCCACCCACCAGACGGGGATCGGTGAGGCAGAGCAAGAAAGGAGTGCACCACAGCCGTCGCGCGACCCCCAGCCCACCCAGGCCGCCGCCCGTCGGGGGGACTGCCCCGCGGGGCATGGCCAGCCCCGCTGGGCCGAAGAGAGGTTCGCCATGTCATCTTTGCCGCCAAGGCCTACCAAGATTTTCATCTACGGCACGCTCCAGCGGGGTCATTCCCGCAGCGGTCTGCTGGCCGGGCAACGCTTCCTGGCCAACGTCGTCACGCGGCCCGTCTACCGTCTCTACGACCTGGGCCCCCATCCGGGGCTGGTTCCCGACCCCCACGGCAACCGGATCGCTGGCGAGTTGTGGGAAGTGGACCCAGCCTGCCTCGCGATGCTGGACCAGATCGAAGACGTCCCCCGCCTGTACCGTCGCGAGGGGGTGACCCTGGAAGACTACGAGGAGCAGGAGGTCCAGACGTATCTTTACCAGGGGCCGGTGGACGGCCGGCCGGACTGCGGTGGCCGCTGGCCGCCTGCGGCCCCACGGGCTTGATCCTCCCTCCCCTGCCCCGCCCAGCCGGCTCGACCTTCCGCTCGTCCGCCCCGGCTGGCGGCGCGGGCTTAGCGGGTCCAGAAGCGGACCAGCCACATCACCCCGCTCAATAATACGCTCAACACCACACTCAACAACAAACAGGTCATCAGCGGGAAATAAAAGCGAAAATTTTCCCGCTCCATTTTAACGTCGCCCGGCAACCTCCCCAGCCACGGCACGCCCGGCGCCAGCAGCCAGATCAATCCCACGCCAGCGAGGATCACGCCCAGGGTTACCAGAATCCAGCCCGGATGTTGCATCACTTCTTCCGGCCGGTTGTCTTGCCCGCGACCTTGCCCGTCTTCACATTCTGCGCTCCTTTCCGTTGTTGCATTTTTTTGCGCAGCTGCATGAACTTCGTCGCCGGCTTGCGCGGCGTCTGGCGTTGGCCTTTGGTCATGACCGGTGGTCTCCGGGGAAGCGATCTGCTGGGCAATGTGATTCTAGCGATTCCTGGACTGGCTGAGTAGAATGCGAGCAGTGGCAACCGGGGCCCTCCTTGCCGATCCGTAACACCTGAGCCGTTTGTCGCGGTCGAGTAGGGTGGCGAGTGTTCATTGGTGAAAGTCGCACCCGACCGCTAGCCTGTGGCCAACAACAGTCCCCTCTCCCCCGCCGTCCCGGCGTGCCGGGATGGTGGGGGAGAGGGTTAGGGTGAGGGGGCGGCAGCGGAGGGCCCCCTCACCCTGGCCCTCTTCCCCACC
>CAYFZZ010000357.1:0-3399 GCA_964347545.1 uncultured Planctomycetaceae bacterium
CGGGCGGCGCTGTCCACAATCTCCCAGCCGTGTAAGGCGTCGTGGGTGAGATGATGGCTCTGGTCGCGGTCTAGTTTGTAATTGTCTGCGATGTTATCATAAGCGGCCAGCAAGAATCCGCCCGTTCCACAGGCTGGGTCGCATATGATTCCGCCAGGAGCGGGACTCATAACATCGACAATAGCCTTTATGAGCGGGCGCGGCGTGAAGTATTGCCCGGCGCCCGTTTTGATATCCTGGGCGTTCTTCTCCAGCAGTCCCTCGTAGATGTCGGCCTTGACGTCGATACCCAGCCCGATCCAAGTTTCACCTTCAATGAGGGTGATCAAGCGGCGCAGTTTGGCCGGATCCTGGATCTTGTTTTGATAGACACAATGGACAAATAGGCTTTCTATTGTCTGCTCGTTTGCTGTTAAAATCTACGCCAGGAAGCCACAAGGCGCAAGCCGCTTGATGAGCAGACAGAAATCGCAGGGATATCAATCCGCGTCGTGGGGCTACCCTTACCCTTTTTCTGGTATTCTCTACCGCCTCACCGCCCCAACCATTCGCCCGAGCGCAACTAACAGGGCCAAGTCTGACTTGGCCCTGGCTTGTCGAGCATCTGGCCTGGTCATTCGGTCAAGGGTCATCGATCCCTTCGGGACGGTCTGCAGACGCCCTTGACCTCAGTCCTGGCCTGTGTTCTGAGCCTACCTTGAACCGAATGAGAACTGAAGCAAAACAAAAGGGGCCCGGGAAACGGCTTGAGCAAGGTGAGTGGTGGACATACAGAAGAAGGATCAGGAGTACTGGTTGGGGTTGTCAGTGATCAAACCTTGTTAGGCAACCATGCGGTTGACAGATGCACGGCGCTGGTGTCAATCAGTGGCTTGATCTCTGTGTAATGCACAAATGTCCGCCCTGTCGTTTTCTGGCTTCCTATTTCCAAAGTCGTGGATTTATGGTAGAATTGGTGCAGCAGCACACAATCAGTTCTTTCGTCAAGAACCACGGCCAGATCCGGTTGGGTGGTGATTGCATCAAACCGCGCCACATCACCTCCGATCAACCTATCGAAGGCACGCAAATGATCGGTGCGACTGTGGCTGTCGAAGCGCTCGCGAATAGCGCTTAAGCGCTGAGTTGTTAGCCCCTCAAAAATGGCTCACCCGAAGGGGTACAAATCTTGTTCTCCTTTGTGTCACTTTCCAGGCAGCATGATGAAGAATATATGATACCGATAAGCTCAAGGAGGCTGACATGCTCAATCTGTTCGATTCGCAAACCACCCGCCTGGATTCCTCGCTGTACAAAATCTGTATAGTGATCGCTCGCCTGGGATTGGCCTATCTATTTTTTACCCAACTCTTCTGGAAGCTGCCTCCGAGTTTTGGCTGTGGCGCAGATTTTGCTTTCCCCAAACCGGCACAAGAAAATCACTGGGAGGCCAACGGAAGTAGCGGTTTATGCTTTTGGATGGGCGTGGAGTCGGTCTTCGCCCCGGAGCCGCGCCGGGTGCTGGTGGCAGATATGCGTCCCGCGGGTCTGCCAAACATCGGCGTCAACATCACGCCCCTGGCCAGTTTAAACGCCGTGCTGCTGGACAACCTGCTCATTCCGCAGATTCGACTGTTCGGCTGGTTGATCTGGCTGGCTGAGTTCTGGATTTTTCTCTCCATGCTAGTGGGATTGTTTACGCGGCTGGGGGCGCTGGTCTCCATTGGGGTATCGCTGCAGCTCTACGTTGGCCTGGCGAACATCCCGCGGCCATTCGAATGGGAATGGAGCTACGGCACGATCGTACTACTTTCGATAGCCATGTTGGGCGCAGTCGCGGGGCGTACCTTCGGCGTGGATGCCTGGCTGCGCCGCAGGCTGGCTGGCCCGGCCAAGCGCGGCAGCCGTCTCGCCAAAATTGGCCTCATGCTCACTTAGATTAAACACAGATATATGTCAGAGCCCGATGCCCTGCTGGTCGTAGCCAAACAACCCGCCCCCGGACAAACCAAAACACGCCTTTGCCCGCCACTGACGCCCACCCAGGCGGCGGACTTATATGATTGCTTCCTGCGCGACACGCTGGAGGTGATGCGCCTGGTTCCGGGCGTGCGGCGCGTGATCGGCTTTCTGCCTGAGGATGCCCAGGGGTATTTCCGTCAACTTGCGCCCGATATGGAGCTAGCCAGCCAGCGCGGCGCGTCGTTGGGAGAGCGGCTCGATCACCTGCTGAACGAGGCGCTGGCTGGCGGCTCCCCGCGAGCGGTGGTCATGGATAGTGACAGCCCCACGCTGCCGCATAACTATGTCATCCAGGCCTTTGAGCGCCTCAATGAGGCCGATGTCGTTATTGGCCCGACCCGGGATGGCGGCTACTACCTGATCGGCATGAAACAGCCCCAGCCCCATTTGCTGCGCCAGGTGCAAATGAGCACCCCGCACGTCCTGACCGACACACTGGCCCTGGCCGAGGCCACCAGCCTGACCGTTTCCCTGCTGCCAACCTGGTACGACGTGGACACGATAACTGATCTGCGCCAGCTCGACAGCGAGATTTCCGCAAACCACAGCGGAATTGCCGCCACCACCCGCCGCTGGCTGGCGCAGACGGAATGGCGCGGCCTGTAAAATATGTGCTTCTCGTTGATTATCCGCGCCCTGAACGAGGCCGCAAGCCTCGGGCCTTTGCTGTCCGAACTGCCCCTATATTGCGTTCCGCCGGGTTAAGTCATGCGCCCACGCCATGACAGTGCCAGTATTGTGGGGTTAAATGGAGGTATACCCAATGGAAAATTGTTCTGGCTGAGCGGAATTGGCTTGGGTTCGGTGGGGCTTTATCTTCTGCTGGCCTGGCGTTACCCGTTAGGCCCCAGTCTGGCCGATCCCCGGGCTTCATGGGCGAGTCTGGTAGCGCCCACCGGGCTGAATGCCGTCCAACACCTCGCAATTTATCTGGGGCTCACCCTGCTTTACCTGGCGGCGTTGCGACTCCTGTCTCCTCCGAAAGGGGATGACACATTGCCTGGGCCTTCTCATCGGCAGGTTCTTCTCATTTTTATTACCTGGCTGGCTTGTTCCGGGGTTCTAATGGCTGTCGCGCCCGGCGGCGAATCGCATGATATCTTCGACTATTTATTTCGCGGGCGAATGATGGTGGAATACCAGGCCAATCCTCTGGTGGATGTCCCCGAAGCTTTTGGGTTGGCCACCCCTTATACTCGTTACCTGGCCTGGCGGAAAAACGTCGACACGTATGGCCCCCTGTGGGAGGCTGCCAGCGCTGCTGTCGCTGGCAGCGTGCGCCAGGTAGCCCGGTGGCTTGGCTGGTGGGATGAGCAGCCTTCAAAGTGTCCGGGGGCGCCGGAATCGTGCCGCTTGCTGATGACTTATGTCAGCGGTTATCGTCTATTGGCGATCAGC
>CAYFZZ010000358.1:0-4371 GCA_964347545.1 uncultured Planctomycetaceae bacterium
CACCGGCTGGGCCAAGAGGCCCTGGAGGCGGTCCAGCGGGCACGCCAGCAGGTGGCCCAGCTGCTGGGCTGCCACAGCGACGAAATTGTCTTTACCTCGGGGGGGACCGAGAGCAGTAACCTGGCGATCCAGGGGATCCTCCGCAAGCCGGCGGCCGCGGGACCGAGCCATCTGGTGATCTCTGCCGTGGAACATCCGGCCACCGTCGAACCGGCGCGGTGGCTGCAGCAGGACGGTTTTCCGCTGAGCGTCGTCGGCTGCGATGACGGCGGCGTGGTCGATCCGGCAGATGTGGCGGCCGCGATGGGTAACCGCACGGTGCTGGTCAGCATCCTGCACGCCAACAACGAAGTCGGATCGATCCAGCCGATCCGGGAAATCGCTCAGCTCTGCCACCAGGCGGGCGTGCTGCTGCACGTCGACGCGGCCCAGTCCGCAGGAAAGATCGACGTCCGCGTCGAGTCGCTGGGGGCGGACCTGCTGACGCTGGCCGGACACAAGTTCTACGCCCCCAAGGGCGTAGGGGCCCTCTACGTCCGTCGGGGCGTGGTCCTGGAACCGCTGCTTCGCGGAGCGGGGCAGGAAGGGGGCCGGCGGCCGGGGACCGAAAACGTGGCTCAAATCGTCGCCCTGGGCGCGGCCGCCCAACTGGCTGGGGACGAATTACCCACCGCAGAACCGCAACTGGCCCATCTGCGAGATCGACTGCAACAGGCCCTGGTCGAGGGGGTCGGCCAGCAGCTGATTGTGCATGCCGCGGCCGCCCCGCGGTTGCCCAATACGTTGAGCGTTGGTTTTGCGGGCGTGGCGGGGGCCGACCTGCTGGCTCGCCTTCCCCAGCTGTGCGCCTCGACCGGCGCGGCCTGCCACAGCGGCACCACCAAGATCTCGGCGACCCTGGCCGCGATGGGAGTCAGCGAAGAGGTCGCTCGGGGGACGCTCCGCTTGAGCGTGGGGAGGTTCAGCACCGAGGAGGAAGTCGACACCGCCGCCACGTGGCTGATCGATGCCTGGCGGCATTTGGTGCGAAACGCTCACTGACGGTGCACGCTGAAGGGCAGCTTCGTCGCTCCCCCATCCGAGGCACGAACTGCCTCATAAAGAACGTAGTAACACTTCAGTCGCTGGCAGCAGCCGCGTGTTACCGTAAGTTGAGATTGGACATCGTCGCCCACAAGAGTTCACGTTCGGCCCATAAAAGTCCCCTCTCCCCCGCCGTCCCGGCCCGCCGGGACGGTGGGGGAGAGGGTTAGGGTGAGGGGGCGGCAGCGGAGGGCCCTCTCACCCTGGCCCCCTCCCCCATCCCGGCCCCCATCCCGCCGGATTTAGAAATTCGCGATCAACCACCGCCCACATCCGCGAAGGGGCCCTTTACATCCCGCCTTCGATCATTCGCGAGCGGCCCATGGCGTCTTCGGCCAGCTGGATGAACTGCGGGTTGTTGGTCGCCGCAAAGGCCCGCTGGTAAACGACGCTCAGCTGAGCGTGACTGAAGGCGTCGTTCGGCTCCAGCTCGCTGACCCGCCGGGCGTGTTGGATCGCCTCGGCATGCCGGTCCAGCCGTCCCAGAACCACCGCCAGGGCGGCGTGGGCCAGGGCGTAGGTCTCGTCCTGAGCAAGGATCTCCTGGTACTTGGCCACGGCGTCCTCCAGTTTGCCGTCGTCTTTCAGCCGGTCGGCCTCGTCGTAAAGTTCTCGGCAGGTCGCCATCGGTCCAGGACTCCTCACGCAGCAGGGAAAAAAACGTGGCTTCCAGATACACGGGGGCAGGCGTCCACCGCTCTGGCAGCGGGACGTCCGGCTGCCGACGGGCCACCTTTGCCTATTGAACTGAATCCCCCCGGCGGCGGCAAGTGTCGGATGATAGCAGCCCCCCCGCCGCCGCCGCAAATCCCGCATATTCTGCTCAGCGCAGACGAATTCCGGATCCGATAACAACCCTAGACCCCGCCATCTGACACCTGTGGAAAATCGCCCGCTGCCCACGGAAACGCCATCGCTGCGACCCAGGGCCCCCGCGCCTGCACGTCGTGGCGATCGCAGACCCTTATCCGCCGGAGGACGCCTGCGTCGCGGGTCCGTCCCACCCGTGCGGACCAACCCGTCGCACCAGGTGCGAAGGGCCACAGATTCGCAGGCAACCTGGCGGCTGGCGCCGTGTCGGCCGCAAGCGGGGTGGCAACAGACCCAGAGGCCACCACCTTGTCTATCCATCCCAGCGCCTGCGTCGATCCGACCGCTCAGGTCGGCAGCCAAGTCACCATCGGTCCCTTTTGCATGATCGAGCCGGGGGTGGTCATCGGGGACGGCTGCCATCTGGAAGGCCGCGTGACCATCAAACGGTATACACAGCTGGGTGAGCACAACCACATCTGCGAGGGGGCCGTCCTGGGCGGGTCTCCCCAGCACCACGGCGCCACGGATCAAACAGGTCGCCTCATCATCGGCCAAGCGAATTCCATTCGCGAAAACGTCACGATCCATCGCGGGCTGGCAGAAGAAGATGTGACGCGGATCGGTGATCACAACATGATCATGGTCAACGCGCACATCGCCCACGATTGCCAGATTGGCAATCACGTGGTGATCATCAACAACGTGATGATCGCCGGGCACGCGACGATCGAAGATCGGGCTTACCTGGCCGGAGGAGCGGGCATTCAGCAGTTTCGCCGCGTCGGCACGGCGGCCACCGTGGGGGGCTACGGACGGGTCACCAAAGACGTCCCTCCCTACGTGGTCCTGGACGGCCAGGCGAACGGCATCGTGGGGCTGAATCTGGTTGGGCTTCGCCGAGCGGGCTATACCCGGAAAGAGATCCACCAGCTGAAGGCCGCCTATCGGCTGATCTACCGCAGCGGGTTGCCCTGGCAGGAGGTCCTGCAGCGGTTACCGCAGGAATTTCCCGACGGCCCGGCGGCCGCATTTCATCGCTTTTTTGCGACCGGCCAGCACGGCTTCATGCCCGAACGCCGCACGCCACCGGCGGCGACCGTCAAGCTGTACCAGCCCACCGAGCATCCTCCCCTGCGGAAAGCGGGCTAAGGGTTGAGGGGTGCGGGTTGCGCGATGCGCGATGCGGGATGCGGGTTGCGGGTTGCGCGACACGAGCTCCCTGATGGCAAACCGCCAGCCGCAGAGGGCCGGAGTCTGGCTCCTTTTTCGGCCACCGACATCTGGCCCCCGCGCAAACCCTCTCCCGAAAAAGGTGCCTGACTCCCTGGCGAGGGAAAATCCGAAATTCGAATTTCGAAATCCGAAACAAATACAAAGCACGAATTTCCAAAACATCAGCCGGCCCTTCCTTCCGCTCTGTGACCTCCGCGTCCGCCTGTTCAAAATGACGGGCTAGGGGCCGGGGGTGAGGGATTCGCGATGCGGGGTGGGGGATGCGCGATGCGGGATGTGGGATCCGGTGGGTCCTGGGGCTGGCGCCCCAGGCCATCACATGCCGCCGCTTCGCGGCTCATCTTCCTGGGGCACATGCGTCCTGGGGCTGGCGCCCCAGGCTATCGCATGCCGCCGCTTCGCGGCTGGGGATTCGTGATGCGGGATTCGGGTTGCGCGATACGGGATGCGGGTTGCGGGGTGCGGGTTTTGGGTTGCGGGATTCGGGTGTCGGGTTGCGCGATGCGGGATGCGGGATGCGGGATGCGGTGAGTCCTGGGGCGGCCAGGTCCTGGCGCTGGCGCCCCAGGCTATCACATGCCGCCGCTTCGCGGCTGGGGATTCGAGATGTGCGATGCGGGTTGCGGGGTGCGGGATGCGGGATCCAACCACCAAGCCCGGCACGCCGGCATTCACCCCTCATCCCTCACCATTCACCATTCACCATTCACCATTCACCATTCACCACTCACCCCTCACAACTCACTCACTGAGTTTCCGGACTTCGCAATGCGCACGGCGTCCTGAGCGTCAGAGGATGATCTTCTGCGCTTGCAGATAGGCCATGATCGCGTCGACGCATGCGGGGATGGACGTCTCGTGCGGCCTGAGTGCCAGGTCGGGGGACGTGGGGACGTCGTAGGGAGCGGTCACGCCAGCGACGCTCTTGATTTCCCCCGCATCGGCCTTCTCATACATGCCGCTGGTGTCCCGCTGGCGACAGATCTCGACCGGGACGTCCAGATAAATTTCCAGAAAACGATCCGGGCCGATCACCTCGCGGGCCCGCTGCCGTACCTCCGCGCTGGGCGCGACGAAGCTGGCAATGGTGATGATCCCCGCGTCATTCATCAGCCGCGCGACTTCGGCCGCCCGCCGCATGTTCTCGCTGCGTTCGTCTGCCGAGAAGCCCAGATCGCGGCTGATCCCCAGCCGCATCTGCTGGCCGTCCAGCACCGTGCAGGCGTGCCCGGCATCAAACAG
>CAYFZZ010000359.1:0-5346 GCA_964347545.1 uncultured Planctomycetaceae bacterium
GAGGAACTCTTCAACCTTCCCTCTTCACCCTTCACTCTTCCACCTTCCCTCTTCCCTCTTCACTTTTCACTCTTCCCTTCCGCCTTCCCACCCCCTGCCTCACGCCGACCGGCGGCTAGTCCCGGCGCGCCGGGGCCGCTCAGGAGGAACTCTTCCCTCTTCCCTCCGCCACCGGCGGCTAGTCCCGGCGCGCCGGGACCGCTCAGGAGGAACTCTTCACCCTTCACCCTTCACTCTTCACCCTTCACTCTTCCCCGCCGCCTGTCGGCTGAGCCGATCCACGACATAGAGCGGCGCGGGCAGCCGCCGGGGGGGGCCGCTGCGGATCAGCCCCTGGGCCAGTTCGTGGCACAAGGCCAGGTCCGCTTGGTGACCCGGCGAGACGAACCACGGTTTCTGGCTGCCAGATCGAGGCCACACGGCCCAGCCTGTGGGATGGCCGGCGACCAGGACGGGCCGCACCTGGCCGGGCCCGCCTAGGGCGAGGTCGACGTTGCCGGTGCGCCGTTTTTTGGTGATGCCGATGGTGGGCAGGTCGGCGGCGACGCCCAGCATGGTGGCCACCCCTGCCCGACGCGGATGGAGGATCCCGCTGCCGTCGACCAGCAGGACGTCTGCCAGGCGGCCCTGGCCGCGGACTTGTTGGATCAGCTCAAGCAGCACCGGCAGCTCGCGAAACCCCAGGTAGGAGGTGATGTAGGGAAAACAGATCGGTCGCTGGAGGGTCGTCGAGAAGGTCGGTTGGTCGGCGACCCGCCAAGGGGACGGGTCGGATCGATGAACCGCGAAGAGGGCGTAGGCGGCGACCGCCGTGGTTGAGGATCGGTAGCTGACGTCCACCGCGCCGACCGTCTCCAGGGGGCCGGTGGGTGGTCGCGAACAGAAACGGTCGGCCAGGCCGTCCTGCAGGTGGCGCAGAGCGGCCAGGGGGGGTGCCTCGCACGCCACCGCTGCCAAGTGTTCTCCTAACGAGACCCGCCCCCGCACTACGGTCACCCCCTCCGCGCGGAGGGCCCCGATCTTGTCCTGCGGATCGCCCGTGACGTAGCCCCCCACCTCACCCCCGGCGCGGACCACGCGGTGGCAGCCACAGGCGGGCTGGTGATCGTGGTGCAAAAGGACGTGTCCTACCCAGCGAGCGGCGACGGGGTCTCCCAGGGCCTTGGCCAGGCGGCCGTAGGTCGTCACCCGCTCGGCCGGCACCTGGCGTACCATCCGCCATAACAGGTCTTCCAGATCCGGCGGATGACGTAATTGATCCAAACTCTCAAACCCCCGCGACTTATCCCCGACCCACATGCCGATCCGCCGCAGAGTATTCTATACTCTATACTTAAGAACCGCCCCGCGACCCCATCACCCCATCACCCCATCACCCCATCACCCCCGCACCCATGCCCACCATCCAACGGATACTCGTCACCGGCGGGGCCGGTTTCCTGGGGTCGTATCTTTGCGAGCAGTTGGTCGAGGCCGGGCACGACGTGATCTGTCTGGAGAACTTTTTCACCAGTCAGAAGACGAACGTGGCGGGGTTGTTGGACCGTCCCAATTTCGAATTGATTCGCCACGACGTGACGCAGCCGATCTGGCTGGAGGTGGACGAAATCTACAATCTGGCTTGTCCGGCGGCGCCGGGCCATTACCAGTACAACCCGATCAAGACGATCAAGACCTCGGTGATGGGGGCCATCAATGTGTTGGGGATGGCCAAACGTTGTCGAGCCAAGGTGTTGCAGGCTTCGACCAGCGAGGTCTATGGCGACCCCGAAGTCCATCCTCAGCCCGAATCGTATCGCGGAGCGGTCAACCCGATCGGGCCGCGGGCTTGTTACGACGAGGGCAAGCGAGCGGCGGAAACGTTGTTTATGGACTATCACCGCATGAACGGCGTCAACATTCGCATCGTGCGGATTTTCAACACCTACGGCCCCCGGATGCATCCCTTTGACGGGCGGGTGGTTTCGAATTTCATCCGCCAGGCCTTGCAGGGCGAAGACATCACCATTTTTGGCGACGGCACCCAAACCCGCTCGTTCTGCTACCGCGACGACCTGGTCGACGGCATCATTCGCACGATGAACGCGCCTGATGATTTCACCGGCCCGGTGAACCTGGGCAACCCGGTGGAATTCACGATTGGGGAGCTGGCCGATTTGGTGGTCCAGCTGACCGGTTCCTCCTCGCGGGTGGTCTACCGGGATTTGCCGGCCGACGATCCGGTCCGTCGGCGCCCCGACATCTCGCTGGCTGAGCAGAACCTGGGCTGGCAGCCGGTGGTGCCGCTGCGGGAGGGTTTGCAGCAGACGATTGCCTGGTTCCGCTCGATCGATCTGGCCAATTTCCGCCCCCCGACCCCGAATTTTTGAGAGGGCCCGGCGGCCAAGCAATCTCGCCCTGATGGGCAACTTTCGCTAGGCTGAACCTCGGGCCGTGATGCGTGTCCAGCAGAGACCGACATGTCCAGCGAACCTTCTCCTTCGATTGAATCGGAATACGTCCAAGCGACGCGTCAGCAAGTCCGCAACATGATTGCTGAGCTGGCGCAGCTGGCCAAGTCCGATTTGGCGCCGGCCGAATTCTACGAAGCCCTGCTCAGCCGGGCCGTATCGGCTCTGGTCGCCATCGGGGGTGTGGTATGGACGGTGGACGACGAGGGGGGTTGGGACGTCGGCTACCAGATCAACCTCCAGTCATCGGGCCTGGCTGGCGATGCGGAGGCTCAGGCGCGGCACAGCCGCTTGTTGCGCAGAGCGATTCACGAGCCCGACGGGATGCTGGTGGCGCCGCACGCCGGGCCGGAAGACGACCAGGAGGCGGGCAACCCGACCGAATACCTGTTGATCCTGGCCCCCCTGACGACGAACCAGCAGCGTCACGGGCTGGTGGAGATTTTCCAGCGTCCCGGCGCCGGCCCGGTGACTCAGCGGGGCTACCTGCGGTTCGTGCTGCAGTTGTGCGAGCTGGCGGGGGGGTACCTGGCCTCGCGGCAGTTGCGGCACTTTGCCGACCGGGAAACGCTGTGGGGCCAGCTGGAACGGTTCACCAAGTCGGTTCACGAGAGCCTCGATCCCCGCCAGACGGCTTACCGGATCGTCAACGAAGGACGCCGCTTGATCGAGTGCGATCGGGTCAGCGTGGCGATCCAGCGGGGACGGAAGTGCCGCATCGAGGCGATCAGCCACCAGGACCAGATCGACAAACGGTCCAACGTCGCCTCGCTGCTCTCCCGGCTGGCCACCCGCGTGGCGGCCACGGGGGACGTGGTGTGGTACACCGGCAGCACCGAGGACATGCCGCCCCAGGTCGAAGACGCCCTCCAGGAGTACGTGGACGAATCCCATGCCAAGGTGGTGGGGGTTCTGCCGTTGTTCGAACCGGACCAGCCCGATACGGGCGAGGAGGAACTGCAGCCGCACCGGTCGCGGGGGGTGATCGGCACGTTAATCGTGGAACAGTTTGACAACGCTGCTCTGGAAAACCGCACCCTCCAGCGGGTGGAAGTCGTGCAGGACCACGCCGCCTCGGCCCTGTCCAACGCGCTGGAGCACAACCGGGTGTTCCTGATGCCGTTGTGGCGAGCGATCGGGCGGCTGAAATGGGTCGTCCAGGCTCGGACCCTCCCCAAAACCGTGGCCGTGCTGCTGGTGGTCGCCGGCCTGATCGGCTGTTTGTTCATTCCGACCCCCTTCGAGCTGGAAGCGCAGGGCAAACTGCGACCGGCCGTCCGCGAGAACGTGTTCGTCCGCGAAGGAGGCCTGGTGACCGACGTCGACGTCCGGCACGGGGACGAGGTTCAGACGGGACAAACCCTGGCCCAGTTGACCAGCCTCGACCTGGAAAGCGAAATCACTCGGCTGGACGGCGAACAAAAAGCCACCTTCGAACAGATCGAAGCGGTCCGCGACTCGCTGGCTCGTAACCGCGGACAGCTGAACAAGGTCGATGTGGAACGCATGAACGGCCAGCTGATGGAATTGAAGAAAAAATTCGAAAGCTATTCCCGGCAGCTGGAGGTGCTGGACCGCAAACGCCAGTTCCTCACCGTGACCAGCCCCCGGGACGGCCAGGTGACGACGTGGAATGTCGAGCGGCGGTTGTTGCGGCGGACCGTCGCGCCCGGGCAACTGTTGATGACCATCGCCGACCCCAGCGGCGAATGGGAACTGGAAGTCTTCATGCGCGACGACCGGATGGGACACGTGCAACGCCGGATGAACCAGCTGGAGGCGGCCGGCAAGGGATCGACCGCCAGCCCGCTGGAGGTGACCTACATCCTGGCGACGGATCCCGAGCGTGAGTTGCGGGGCGAGGTGGAAGAAATCCAGACCAGCGCCGAAGTCCGCGAACAGTACGGCAACACGGTCCTGATTCGCGTGGACATCAACCAGGACGATATCGATGCGGCCGAATTGCGGGACGGGACCGAGGTGACCGCCAAGCTGGACTGCGGATATCGAGCGCTGGGATACGTCTGGTTCCACGAACTGTGGGACTGGATTCACAAAAACATCTTCTTCCGCTTGTAACCTGTAACACCCGCTTGCCCCCCCGCCCCGGGCGGGCGGACGAGGAGCCAACCATGAGCTGTCGGTCGACTCGCTGCCGATCCCTCTCCCCCTCCCTGCGGGCCCCCTGGGGGCCCCTCCTGGTGCTGGCCCTCTCCCCCCTGACCGCCGCGGCTCAGGTCGAGATCCCCGATTGCTATGTGACCCTCCTGGAAGATGTCGAACTGCCGGCCGAAGTGGCCGGGGTCGTGCTGGTGCTCAAGGCCCAGGAAGGCAATGACGTCGAGGCCGGGGAACTTTTGGGCAACATCGACGATCGCCAGGCCCGAGCCAACTACAAGCTGGCCAAGATCGAACTGCAGTCGGCCGAGGACCAGGCCGCCAGCGACGTCTCGATCCGCTTTGCTCGAGCTCAGGAAGCCGTGGCCAAGGCGGAACTGCAGGCGGCCGAGGATGCCAACCAGCGGCGTCCCGGGGTGATCCCCCCGGCCGAAATCCGCCGGTTGGAGTTAAGCGTCACGCGGGCCACGCTGGGCATCGAACAAGCGCAAATGGACAAAGACCTCCTGAAATACACCGTCGACGCCAACGAGGCTCGGCTGGAGGTGGCCAAAGACGAAGTCCTCCGCCGCCAAATCCGGGCGCCGATGGACGGCCGGATCGTGGAAATCCGCCGCAGCAAAGGGGAATGGGTCCACCCGGGCGACCCCGTGCTGCGGATCCAGCGGATGGATCAGCTGAGGGTGGAGGGGTATGTGAATATCAACCAGCACAGCCGCCAGCAGGTCGCCGGCCGCTCGGTGGTGGCCAAAGTCGACCTGGGCGGGGGCCGCACGGC
>CAYFZZ010000360.1:0-4302 GCA_964347545.1 uncultured Planctomycetaceae bacterium
CGGGAAGGCTATGCTGCCATCGGGTTGAAGCCCAATAAACGGGCCTTCGATAGCGGAATTTACAATGCCATGATCGCTCCGCTTGCGCCTTATGCCATCCAGGGCGCGATCTGGTATCAAGGCGAATCGAACCTGGGATCCAGGGACTATTTTAAAAAGCTGCAGGGCCTGTCGCTGGGCTGGTCACGGGTTTTTAACCTGCAGGACATCCCGATCCACCTGGTTCAAATTGCTCCTTTTGATTACAGCCGCGGCAAAGGCGAAATCAGCTCGATGCTGTGCAACAACGTCTGGACCGCCCAGTATCGCGGCGCGAAAGAGATCCCCAACATGAGTATTGTGCCGACGCATGACACGAATATTGATATCCACGATATTCACCCCAACTACAAACGCACGGTCGGCGAGCGTCTGGCCGCCCAGGCTTTGGCCAATCAATACGGCAAACCGGTGGTGGCAACCGGCCCGAGTTTTGCCAGGGCCACGGTCGACGGAACGAAGGTGATCGTCGGTTTCCACGATCTGGACCAGGGCCTGACGACCCACGATGGCCAGCCGCCGTCCTGGTTTGAGCTGTCGAGCGACGGCAAGACGTTTGTGAAAGCGGATGCGGTCATTGACGGCGAGACGGTGCAGGTCAGCGCCCAGGAGGTCGCGTCCCCAAAATTTGTGCGGATGGGCTGGTATAATCACGCCATTCCGAACCTGGCTGACAAGAACGGCTGGCCCGTCTTTGCCTTCGCTGCTCAGCCGATCGGGACCGCGCCTGCGTCCCCAAAGACCCAGGATGCCGCACAGGGCACCGCGCCGCGCGACGGCTGAGCCGCGGGGGAGGGACAGCCGTCGCGGCGCGCCAGGACGTTTTCTGGACGAGGAGCAATTGGGGACAATTGCTGTTCTATGAAGGCTTCGCGATGTCAAGTGACGGGTTTGTGAGCGAACCTTATTTCCCATTCTTCTATCCGAGCATTGAGCCCAAGGGGGTAGGTTTCGAGCTGGTGAAAGCGCCCCATCTACAGCGTCGCATTCGGCCCAGAGCTATTACGAGCTGTTTTCACCGCGGGAATTTTGGTTCGCCCCCGATTCCGTTCTCTTAAAATACCGTCATCCAACCCCGGGGAAGACCCTGTTGTTGAGCCCGCGGTAAGGTTCGTATTCCTTAACAGCGGACGTGCCAATCACCGATGGCTCGTACAGGATTTTGTTCGCCGTCGCGATTCGATCAGATTCTGCAAGCGATCTGCAGGCCGTCTGGCGGCCACTCGACAATGCGGCCAAACGCATGGCTCGAGACGCATCTCACATCTTGCCGCCAGTGGTCACGATGATTGCTGGAGTTTGCGACTCGATCGAGTATGATGACCTCTTCGTGACGGATACCGAGCGCTTCGCTACATTACTTGTAACTGACGGTCAATGGTTGAAGAGCTGATCTACATAGCCGGCATCATCGGAGCGCTGGTAGAGATCGCTGGGGTATCGATCATCGTCCTGGGATTTCTGTACGGGATCTTGGCGATATTCGTCCGCAGCGGAAAGAGGAACAAGGACATAATTGAGGTTGCCACAATGAGAATATTTCCGATCCGCGATCGTTGGCCCATCCTTGCCGGCCTGGCACTGTTGCTGACCATTCCGTCCTCCATCAAGGCAGAAGACGTTAAGGCGCAGAAGGAAGTCTACAACGGCTATCTCCATCCGAAAGACCGGTATCATTATGACCTTCACGATGTCCGAGCTGGAGAATCTATTCGCATCAGCCTGAACAACGTCAGCGGTAACCTTGATCCCTTCCTGCGCGTGTCTCTGGGGGAGTTTTCCCTCGTTGATGATGATTCCGGACCGGGCTCGGATGCGGTTATCCAATTTGTCGCACCGCGGAGTGGGACCTATGACATAGAGATTTCCCCTTACAATGACGCGACGTTTGGAGAATATGTGCTTGCGGTTGAACGCACTTCTGCCAAGGCTGCAACTAGCCCATTGGCAACTCTGAACATAGAACGGTCGCATCCGAGTCTGGCGGTACAGGAACTGCGTGGTTCGCTGAAAACGCCGGGAGACTTCTACGAACACGAACTTGTCCATCTCAAGGCCGGCCATACGCTGTACATTTTCGCCGAGGCGCTAACACCCGGTCTCGAACTGGAGGTATTGCTGAAGGATTTTCAACGCAAGGTACTCAGTGATGTTCTGCCTGACACCACGACTCATACAACCAAGATTAAATTTCCCATCATCGAGACAGGGGACCACTACGACCTGGTAGTGAAAGCGACAGATGGAAAAGCAACGGGCGATTACCGTATCCTCCTCGGCATAGACTCCCCGGAAGTCATGGAAGGGAAAGGCCGCAGTGTTGGGGATCCTATTATCAGGGAGCCCAAGAAGATCCGTGTCGGTTTTGAACTGCAACAGATTACTGAAATTGACCAGCAGAGCGAAAGATTCGGCGTTGTGGGGATATTCAGAGCCGAATGGACGGATCACAATCTGGCGTTCGACGCTTCTGATCATGACACCGCAACACTGACCTACGCCGACCGTCAATTGGTCAGCTTTCTGGAGCAGAACAAGATTGACTGGCCCGACTTCCGGATCGTCAACCAGCAAACGAAATCGACTCAACACCGGGTTCTGAATATCAACAGCGACGGCCATGTCTTTTACGAGGAGCACTTCTTTGCGTTGTTACAGGCGCCCGAGTTTGATTTCAGGAAATTTCCGTTTGACCATCAGGACTTCTGGCTGCGGATCGAGACACAGCAACCCCATACGTTCGCCACGTTGGCGCTGCACGAAAACCCGGACTTCAATCGGATCGGCAAGCAGCTCGGGGAGGAAGAGTGGGTGATCCTTGAATCCGTCCCCACCATCACGGATATCGAAGGCCACTATCGTTTTAGTCTTGACATCAAGGCCAAACGACACACGACCTATTACCTCTTCCGTATCTTGTTCCCCATGGCCCTGATCGTGGTCATCGGCTGGGGGATTTTCTTTATCTTTGATCACAACACCCAGATCGCCGCCGCCAGTGGAAATCTGCTGGTCTTCATCGCCTTCAACTTTACCGTGGGCGACAGCCTACCGCGGCTCGGTTATCTCACTTTTCTCGACTCGATCATGCTTACCGGTTTTGTGGCATCGATCAGCAGCCTGTTGTTGGCTTTGTATCTAAAACGAATTGAGAGTGTCGGGCGGGCGGACGACGCGAAGGTTCTGGAGCGGCGTGCTCTAACCATTTTCCCGCCAGTCTTGGGCGTCGTGGTCGCCTCGTTGGTCTTCTATTTCTTTTACATCCTTTGATCCTACGCAGCAGGAGAAATAACCATGGTTCATGAGTTAATCAAAGTCGCTGGCGTCATGGGGGAGGTCGTCGAATTGATTGGCGTCCTGATCATTATTGTTGGGTTTGTTTATGCATTTTTCAGGGATATCGCAAACAAAAATAGAAGTGAAAACCCCGTTGGTGCTTTTCGAACAGATATCAAAAGGAACATGCTGCTGGGTCTGGATTTTCTTGTCGCCGGCGATGTCATTCGAACGGTGACCGTCGATCCTTCACTGACAGGAGTGGCTAGTTTGGGACTGCTCGTCCTGATCCGAACCTTGCTCGTGTTTACTATCCACCTTGAGATTGAAGGGCATTGGCCATGGCAAAAGAAGAGTGATTAGCGACAGAAGTCAAGAGAGAAGAGGAACAGAGAGGAACAGGGGACGGGTACCTCTTTGGCATGGGTGCATCCTCCGGCCTCAGAGAGGCCGGCTACAGGGGTGCGCCTGCATCGTGTTGCCTCAATCGCGCCTCACGAGCGATTGATGATTGTCGATTGTTGATTGTTGATTTGTGAAGGGAACAGGCAGGGGGATGAGGCGGGTGTTGTTCGTGCGGATCCAGTGGGAGGACCAGATGTTGCAAGCAGAATTGACCGGATACAAGGAGTACACTGGCACAGTCCCGTACAAGCTGATTCCGGGCGTGTGGTAAGGACGACCGCCGATGAACATCACCGACCGCGGTGCGGAGGGTGACTTCACCGCTGATGAACGCTGATAGTCGCTGATATTTTTTTAATTTTCTTATTAGCGTCTATCAGCGAAGATTAGCGGTTCGTGTTTGGTCACCGTCGGCGGGGCCGTCCGATTCAGGGCGCCAGTTTGTCGCGCCAGCCGACCGGCTGAGTCCAGGCTTGTTGCCGCTGGCCCTTGAAGGAGGGATCCCGGTGCGCCCGGCTGGACGTCACGACCGCTCGGACGTACAGTTCCGTGCCGCCAAGCGTATACGTCGGCTGCAGGCCT
>CAYFZZ010000361.1:0-13554 GCA_964347545.1 uncultured Planctomycetaceae bacterium
TTCCGTCGGCGTCCTGGGGCTGGCGCTACAGGCTGTTGCATGGCGCCGCGTTGCGGCTCGTGTTTGAGGTTACCGTCGGCGTCCTGGGGATGGCGCCCCAGGCTTTTTCCTGTCGCCGCTTCGCCCTTGGCGACCAGACCGGTCATCCAGGGCACGGTACTGGGGGGTGGGGGCTACTGGTACTGATCCAACAGCCGCCCCGGCGATCCCATGATGTTGTAACCGGCGTCGACGTGCAGGATCTCGCCGGTAATGCCGCTCGAGGCGTCGGACAGCAAGAACGCTCCGCTGCTGCCGACTTCGGCGTGGGTCACGTTGCGGCCCAGGGGGGCCATTTTTTCGTACAGGACCAACATCTCTTCGACGCCCGCGCCGCGGCCGGCCAGCGTGCGGACCGGGCCGGCGCTGACCGCGTTGACCCGGATCCCGCGGGGCCCCAGATCGTAGGCCAGGTAACGGACCGCGGCATCCAGAGCGGCCTTGCAGATGCCCATCACGTTGTAGCCCGGCACCGCCCGCTCGCCGCCGAAATACGTCATGGTCAAGACACTGGCCCCATCGGCCAGCACATCCCGCGCGGCGTTGCAGACCGCCAGCAGGCTGTAGGCGCTGATCTCCATGGCCATCTTGAATCCGTCGCGGCTGGTCTCGATCGTATCCCGCTTCAAATCGTCCAGGTTGGCAAAGGCGATCGAATGCAGCAGGAAATCGATCTTGCCAAACTCCGCTTGGGCCTGTTCCATGACCGCCTGGATCTGATCGTCCTGGCAGACGTCCAGCGGGACGAGAAAGCGGGCGTTCTGCTGTTTTTCGGTCAGCAGCGCCACCCGCCGGCGGTTTCGCTGACGTTCGTCGTCCGGCCGATCCGGCAGGTGCGAAAATCCACACAACCCACCCTGGCTCATGATCTGTTCAGCGATGGCCCAAGCGATGGAATGATCGTTGGCCACCCCCAGAATGAGCCCTTTTTTGCCTTCAAATGCGCCCATCAGTTGCCACTCCTTGGATCTCCAACGGCGGGGACCGTGCCGCGAGTTGTTGCCAGCAAACCGATTACGATAACGGCTGACGGTCGCCCAAGGCAACCACCCGCGCTGCGGCCGGCGGCCCTCTCACGGCGACCGCCCCCCCGGGTTCGCTCAACCCCACACGACCCGCAGGATCAACCACCCCAGCCACACCAGCAGGACCGCGGCCAGGGCGAAAACGGCGGGCAGCACCCAGCGCTCGTAGCCGGGCCCTTCCAGGTTCAGCGGCTGGCGTCCTCGCCCCCGCCCCCAGGGCATCCAGTCTGCCCAGCGGTTCCCCCGGGGCAGCCCAGGCATCATGGGTACCGCCTCGTCCGCGTCGCTGAAGAGGTCTTGCGTCTCGATCGGTGCCAGGCCCAGGTCGTCCAGGGTGTACAGCGTATCGTCCAGCTGGGCGGCGTTCGAGAGATCCCCGGCCGATCCACCGCCGCCCGAGGATTCGGCCGTCTCTGGCTGGTCCTCCGCCACGCTGGCCAGTTCGCTCAGCAGCGTCTTGGCGTAATAGGGATTCAGGTAGCCGGTTTTGACCAGTCGCCGAGCGACAAAGACGGGATGGACCGGCGGGTCCATTTCGGCCGCCTGCTGGCGCAACCAGTCCACATCGTTGGGGGACAGAATCCCCCGCTCTTCCAGGAGGTCCAAAAATCGGTCGGTCCGCAGCGGCATGGCTTCATCATGACCCAACCGCCGGGCGGCAACAAGATTCCCGCCTCGCAACCCGCGGCGATTTCCGGTGGGGGGCGGCTGGCGGCGGGTCCCTCCCGGGGGACCCATCTGCTAGCACCCCCCGACCGACCGTCCCTCGTCGCTCAGCCGCTCCATTTGTCCCCCTCTCCGGCGCCTTGCCCAGCGATTCGGCCGGCTGGCGGGGGATGGCTGCCCCAGGGCGGTTTCTGCGTTGCTGCCAACAACCGCCGCCGCTACAATCCGCCGGGCTCGAGCCCCCCCCTGCTCGACCGCTCGATCTTCACGTCGGGCCTGCAGGCCCGGCAGTCAAGGATGACGGAGCACTTCGCATGGAAGCCCGCCGGCGTGCCCTCGGCACGCAACCACCGGCCGTCAACACGCTGAACCCCTTCCAACAGATCCGCTATGCGCGGGAGGTGTTGCGGTTGGAGGCAGCGGCCCTGGAGGCGGTCGCCGGGCGGATCGACCGGTCTTTCTGTGAAGCGGTTGCGTCTATTCTGCACTGTCCCACCAGTGTGATCGTCTCGGGGATGGGCAAGGCGGGCCTGATCGGTCAAAAGATCGCTGCCACGCTGGCATCCACCGGGACCCCCAGCCACTTCCTCCATCCGTCCGAGGCCCTGCATGGCGACCTGGGCCGGATTCAGCGGCAAGACGTGCTCTTGATCTTGTCGCAGAGTGGCGAAACGGAGGAGATTCTTCGCCTGCTGTCCCCTCTGGCCGGCATTGGTGCGGACGTGGTGGCGATCACGCAGAGCCGCCAAAGCAGCCTGGGTCGCGCGGCTCGAGTGACCTTGGAGCTGGGCACGCTGACCGAAGCCTGTTCGCTGGGCCTGGCCCCCAGCTGTTCGACCACCGCTATGCTGGGCTGCGGCGACGCCTTGGCCCTGGTGGTCAGTCGGATGCGTCAGTTTACCGCCGAAGATTTCGCCCAATTTCATCCCGGGGGCAGCTTGGGCCGGCAGCTGAGCCGTGTGGAGGACTGGATGCGTCCCTTACGGGAATGTCGCGTCGCCGCCTGTTCGGAAGTGGTCCGCAGCGTGCTGGCCAACCAGCGGACCAGCGGTCGTCGCAGCGGCGCCGTCATGATTGTTGACGAGGGGGGGAAATTAGCGGGGATCTTCACCGATAGCGATCTGGCTCGCCTCCTGGAAAATCGCCGCGACGCCGCCTTGGATGAGGCCATCGCCCAAGTCATGACGCCCGATCCGGTGGTGATCCCCTGCGGTTCGCTGGTGCGAGAGGCGGAAGAGATGATGGCCCAGCGAAAGATCAGTGAGCTGCCGGTGGTTGATGACCAAGGCGATCCGGTAGGGCTGCTGGACATCACCGACCTGGTGGGGCGCAGCGAGGCCGAGGAAGGATCTGCCGGTTCCCCACCCCGCCTGCGTCCCTTTGTTCCCCCCAACTCTTGACCCGCACGGCATGCCATGAAGCTGGAAGACCGACTCCAACAAATCACACTGATCCTGTGCGACGTCGACGGGGTGCTGACCGATGGCGGCATCATCTACGACAACCAGGGGATCGAGAGCAAGCGGTTCCATATCCGGGACGGACTGGGCATCAAGCTGTGGCAGCGGGTCGGCCATCGCTTTGGCCTGATCACGGCGCGGACCTCGCACGTCGTCCAGCTGCGGGCCAGCGAGCTGGGTATTGATCTGGTGCGGCAGGGGTTCGAACAGAAACTGGCCGTGGTGCGTAGCATGCTGGAAGAGTTGGGGCAGCCGCCTGAGGCGACCTGTTACATGGGCGACGACCTGACCGACCTGCCGGTCATGAACCTGGTCGGCCTGGCCGCCAGCGTGGCAGATGCTGCCGAGGACGTGCGGCAAGCCGCCCACCTGGTGACCGATCTGGGGGGGGGCAAAGGGGCGGTGCGGGAGCTGATCGAGCGTCTGTTGAAGGCCCAGGGCCGCTGGTCCGAGTTAGTGCAAAAGTATCGGGAATAGGCCGCGTGGGGGTGAGGGCCACGCCGCGGGGCATCCATCCCCGGGGCTCGTCGTGCCCCACCGCGTGGCCCGCCGCCGATGGCGTCGGAATGTGATGGTTTCCAGATATCTACGTGTCTTGACCAGCCTGGCAGTCGTCGTCACGGCCTACCTGGCCTATCAGACGCTGGTCGTGCCCTGGATCCAGCCGGCTGAGGCCGCACGGTCCTCAGCGCCGTCCTCTTCGCCAAGGGACTCCGCCCGCCTGCCCCTGCAACTGGAACGCTTACGGCCTTTTTTTCGGCCGACGGACTGGGAGTTGCAGCAGCCGATCGTGATCGAAAATCCCCAGTTCACGTTGTTGCTGGGCAAATACGAAAGCCTGCCCGGCGGGCAGGTGAGGTTAAGCCCCTGCACGCTGCTCTTCTTTCCCGATGGCCGCCCGCCGCAACCGTCCCCCCAGTCCCGCGTCCTGATCCTGCGGGCCCCCGCGGGGGCGGTGTTGGATTTCGAGGACGAGATCGACCTGAGCCGTGCCGAGACGGGTCGGTTGAAGGGCGGCCGGCTGGTCGGAGAAGTGACGATCGAAGGCAACCTGGGGCCCCTTTCGGATCGCGGACCTGGGGAGCATCACGATTTGTGGATCGCCACGCGGGACGTCGAGCTGCGGAGCGATCGGGTGTGGACTCCTCACACGGTCACGTTCCGTCTGGGTCCCCACCGCGGCCAGGGCCGCGATATGCGGATGCAGTTGGCCAGCAGCCTGCGGACCAAGGGCAGCGTCCACAACAAGACTTCCGCCTTGCTATCCTTTCAGCTGCTGCACGACGTCCAGCTGCAGGGGGACGTCCCCTGGGACCGCTTGCTGCCCAACAGCCCCCGCGACCGCCAAGCGGCCCAGGATGCGGGCCGTGACCAGCCGCAGGCCGCGGCGCAGGCCTCGGGTCAGCAACCGGTCGATGTCCGCTGTCGCGGCCGCTTCCGCTTTGACGTCGAGAAGATGGCCGCCAACTTCGAAGATCAGGTGGACGTCGTCCGACCCCTGCCGGACGGCGGCGCGGACGAACTGCACTGTGATCTGCTGACGATTTATTTCGACAAGCCCGACGACTCGCCCCCACCCGCCACCGCCTCCCGCAAGCGATCGTGGGAGGTCACGCGGATCGAGGCGCGGGGACAGCCGGCCGAGGCCCGCGCGGCCAGTGCCAACGCATTTGTGCAAGGGGCATACCTGGAGCTCGATCTTCGCTCGCAAAGCGTCTTGCTTAACGATCCCCGCGAGGTCACCGTCCGGTACGACGCCGCGCAGCTGCAGGCCGCTCAGGTCCACTACGTCGCCGGCCCCGACGGCCAGCTGGGCAAACTGTGGGCCTCCGGGCCCGGCACTTTCCGGGCCCAGCTGCCGGGCCGCGCAGGCGAGACGTTTCAGACCTCCTGGCAGGGCCAGCTGCAGCTGCGGCCCCACGAAGGGAAACAGCTGTTGTCGCTGGTGGAAAAAGTGGAGATCGGTTCGACGCAGACGGGCAACCTGCAGAGCGACGAAACGTGGATCTGGCTGCGGCCGATCCCCGCCCCGGCGGGCCAGCCGGCGGCGAAGGGACCGGCGCGGTTCGAGCCGGAGCGGATCATGGCCACGGGGAACGTCGCCATCGATTCCACGCCCCTCTCGGGGGCGTTTGACCGCCTGGAAGCCTGGTTTCAACCGCTGACCGCCCCCGCCCGCCCCGACGTCGCCGATCGCGCAGGCATCGCGGGGCTGGCCAGCAGCCCGCATGCCCGGGGGATATCCCCACATTACCACCTCCGCAGCCAGACGGTGCAGCTGCAGTTTGGCCTGCTGGACCGCAAACCGGTCCTGCAAAACGCCGCGCTGGAGGGAAACGTGAGCCTGGTCGAGCAGCCGGGGGAGGGGGCGGGGGCGGGTGAGGCGCCGTTGAGCGTGCGGGGGCAGCAGCTGGAGATCCGCCAGGCCGACACGCCGCAGGCCGGCCTGTCGGTGATCGGCCAGCCCGCCGAAGTCACCGCTCGCGGACTGGCCATCTTCGGCCCCGCGGTCCACCTCACGAAAGGGGACAACAAGCTGTGGGTCGAGGGCCCCGGCAAGATGACGCTGCCCATCGATCGGGACCTGCAAGGCAACCGGCTGGCCCAGCGTCAGGCGCTGGACGTCCAATGGCAGGACCGCATGGTCTTTGACGGCCAGACAGCGCGATTCGAACACAACATCTTGGCCTCGGCACAATCCCAACAGCTGCAGACGGGACAGCTGGAGGTGAAGCTGAATCAGCAAATCCTCTTTGGCCAGTCGGTCCAGGAGCCGATTGACGTTGACCGGGTCATCTGTCGTGGTGGCGTTGTCTTGGATTCGGCCAGCTTTTCGGGCATGACGCAGACCAGCTGGGAGAAATTGTACGTGGCCAACATGTCGATCAATCAGGCGACGGGCAAGATTCACGCCAGTGGGCCCGGGTGGATTAAATCGGTCCGACGCGGCTCGACCGCGCAACTGGCTGGCCCCGCGCCCGCCGGGCCAAAGGCGGCCCCCCCTGCCGGGGACCCCCCCGCGGAAGGGCTGGTCTTCCTGCAGGTCGACTTCCAACGAGCGATCACCGGCAACCTGCACCGCCGCGAACTCTTCTTCGGCGATCAGACCCGCTGCATTTACGGACCGGTCCGCGACTGGTCGGAGGAGCTGGACCCGCAGAAGGCCAGCGGGCCGGTGGGCCAGGAGTTCCTGCTGACCTGCGACCAGTTGGCCTTGCGTCAAATGGGACCGACCGGCGAAGATCGTCCAGCCCTGGAGATCGAAGCGACCGGCAGTGCCAGGGTGGAGGGGGCGGCGTTTACGGCGACGGGCCAGCGGCTGACCTACACAACCGCCAAGGAGCTGCTGGTCCTGGAGGGTGCCGGCCAGACGCCGGCCGAATTGGTGCAACAGAAACGCCCCGGGGCCGCGCCCGCCCGCGCCGCCGCGGACAAGATCCTTTACTGGCGAGGAACCAACCGGGTCGAGGTGCAAGGAGTGCGGTTCGGAAGCGGCAGCTGGGAAGCGGATCGCTAGCCCGCCTTGCCCCCCACCAATCGATTCCTACACAGCCCACACAGGGAGGTAATCGCGATGACCAGCCGGCAACTTCAAGGAGCCACGATTCGGGTCGACGTCGCACCCGGCGAGGTGATCGACAAGATCACGATCCTCGAGATCAAACAGCAGCGGATCCGCGACCAGGAAAAGCAGCGCAACGTCACCACAGAATTAAACGTGCTGCACGAAGCGGTCCGCTGCCATCTCGACTGCACAGAACAGCTGCAGCAAATCCAGGACGAACTGCGGGACGTGAATGGACAGCTGTGGGATATTGAGGACGAAATCCGGATTTGCGAGCGGGACAAGCAATTCGGGCCGCGGTTCATCGAACTGGCCCGAGCGGTCTATCAGACCAACGATCGCCGAGCGGCACTCAAGCGGCAAATCAACGAGCTGCTGGGGTCGGCCATCGTCGAAGAAAAAGATTACCAGGACTACTCCAGCACGCCGTCAAACTGACCGGTGATCGGGAGGCTTTCGTCGTTGGCCGTGTTCAGCAGGCGGGCGTTGATGATCGTCCCCAACACACGCCCCGTGTCGTCCGTATTGCGAATCGTCACCATCGCCGGCTCGGCATCCGGCGTGTACAACACCACATCGTTGGGCGCGGCGGCGAAAAAGATCCGAGCCTGCATGGGCTGGCCCAACAAAGCGTTCAGGTCGTCACCGACCAGCACCACCCTCATGAAGAAAGACGGATAGGACTCGTCCTGTGCGCTGCGATAGCTGGTCACCATCAACACCGCCGGGGTGCGGGAGGTGGAGGGCACCAACTTCAGGTAACAGCTGGACAGCGTCCGCTTCTGGCCACCGACGTTCAGCTCGATGAACCGCGGCGGCGGCGCGGGAGGCTTGGGCGGAGCGACCTCGACCGGCTGGGGCTGCACCGTCTTCCGCGGCCTCGGCTTCGGCTTGGTCGGGTCCATCTCCTCGAACAAGTCACACCCGGCCAGCAGCAGCGCGCAGCAGCCAAACACCAGGAGCGCCCCCTGCCAGCTGGCCCACCGCGAACGGCGGACACCCCCCACAGCGGCCAGGCCGCTGGCCGGCCGGCCCCCCCCAACCGGTCGCTGTGGACAATCATGGCCGCTCATCAGGCACCCTTCTGCGCATCCCGCATCCCCCGCATCCCGCACCAGGTTTGCATTGTAACATGCCGAGCCCTCCCTGAGCACGTGGCCTGGGGCGGCATATCCCCCGTGCATCCCGCAACCCGCAACACAGGCCCCATGGGCCGCGAGCGCGGTAGCCCAGGGGAAAAAGGAGTCACGCCCCTTCGGGGCTGGGATGGTTTCCCCAATGGCCTACCCAGGCCTCCGGCCTGGGCTATCGGGTCTCGCCCCTTCGGGGCAAACACCCCAGGCCCAACGGGCCGTGCCCCTATAGCCCAGGGCGCAGCCCTGAGAAAATCCCGCAACTCGCAACCCGAATCTCGAATCCCGCATCCCGAAACCCGAAACCCGCATCCCTCACCCCCAGCCCCTAGCCCCTCATTTTGAACAGGAGGACGCGGAGGTCACAGAGCGGAAGGAACGGCCGGCTGATGTTTTGGAAATTCGTGCTTTGCATTTGTTTCGGATTTCGAAATTCGAATTTCGGATTTTCCCCCGCCAGGGAGTCAGGCACCTTTTTCGGGAGCGGGTTTGCGCGGGGGCCAGATGTCGGTGGCCGAAAAAGGAGCCAGACTCCGGCCCTCTGCGGCGGGCGGTTTGCCATCCGGGAGCTCGCACCCCGCATCCCGCACCCCGCATCCCGCACCCCGCATCCCGCATCCCGGACCCCCGCATCACCCCCCGCGGGTCCGTTCCCGCTCGAGACTCTCCACCAGAAACGTGATCGCCGGCTGGGCCATCGTGTTGTAGTACGCAAACCCGTGGCCACCGCCGCGGGTTTCCAGGTCGCACGTGTGGGGAACGCCCAGGGCCGCCAGCTTCATCCGCAGCCGTTCGGCACTCTCGTGCCACCGCGTGTCGTCCGGATCGCAGGCGAACCAGGTGTTCCGCGGCCAGTACAAGGGGTGCACGTGCAGGGTGGCCGTATCCTGCCGGACCGCTTCGGCATCCCGATACATCTGTCGCAGCGACGGGTCGCCTTCTTCCCACCGCGACTGGTAATCGATGGCCGGCGCCAGGGCCGCCACAATGGGAAACGTGTCGGGATATTTAAAGGCAAACCGCAATGCGCCCTGTCCCCCCATGCTGGTCCCCAGGAGGGCGATCCGGGGCGGCTGGCTGCCCCAACGCCGCTGGATGTACGGCAGCACATTGTCCAGGAGGTGTCGTTCGGCGGTCAGCCGCGGATCAAATTCCTCACAGATTCGATCGGTCCACCAGCTGCGCTGCGTGCAGGGTGCGACTACCGGCAAGCCGTGCGTCTCCAATAGCTCGACAAAGGCTGCCTGGTCCTCCAGCCGTCCCAGGTGCACCCCGTGCAGGTAGATCACCACGTAACCATGCGGGCTGGCCACCGCCGGCTCGAACACGTCGCAGGCATGTCCGCGGATTTCGATTTGCGACCAGTTTCCCATGACTGTGGGCACCGAGCGGTTAATGTTGACGCTGAGCCACCTGTTGCGAACCGCGTCTCGGGAATCTGTCCCGGGGCGATCATCGCTTGCCAAGTTGCCGTGGGCCGCGGCGGGCGGCGTGGCCCGCGGCCCCCTGCGGCGGATGGCCATCCGGGTTTCCCGGTGGCGAATCACGCTCGAGCGGTCCGCGGACCGCTGGCGGCGACACCTCCCCAGCCCCCGTCCCGCCCCGCCGCGTTGCGGGATTGGCTTGCCAGCACTGCGGATCGTGCGGTTCGATTTTTTCGAGCCGCTGCGGCGATTGTAAGAGGCCCCGCGGCAGGGAACAAGCTTTGGCCACCGCCGGGCAGCGGACTTACCCCCTGCGTGGCTACTGAGCTAAAGTGGTAGCGGATTGGCCCGGCAGGCGGTAAGGAGTTCCGCCTGGAATCCGGGTGATGGGGCGTGCACCCCGGGAGGCCCGGCGGCGGTTCCCCTCGCCTCAGCGACCAGTCGACCATGCGTATTTTGCAGATCATCCCCAGCCTGGATCGGGCTGGCGCCGAGAAGCAGTTTGCCCTCCTGTGTGCCCATCTGCCACGGGACCAGTTCGAAGTCCACGCCTGTGCCTTGACCCGGGGGGGCCCCTACCAGCAGCTGCTGGGCGACCACCATGTGCCCCTGACGGTGATCGGCAAGCGGTTCAAAATCGATCCGGGGGCCTACCGGGCGGTGAAGCGGCTGATGGGGCGGCTGCGGCCCGACATCGTGCAGACCTGGCTGTTCGCCGCCAACGCGTACGGTCGAGCGGCGGCGGTGGCCTGCGGGGTGCCGATCGTGATCGGCTGCGAACAGTGCGCCGACCCGTGGAAACGGTGGCACCAGCTGGCCATCGATCGCTGCCTGGCCCACCGGTCGGCGCGGATCATCGTCAATGACCCTGGCGTGCGTAAATTTTATTGTCGAGCGGGGATTGCGGAGGAAAAGTTCGTGGTGATCCCCAACGGCGTCCCGCCGCACCAGCCCAGCCCCTGGTCGCGGCGCGAGGTCCTGGATCGCTTGGACCTGCCGGCCGACGCCCGCCTGGTGGCCACCGTGGCCCGGCTGTGGCCACAAAAACGGATCCGCGACGTGATCTGGGCGGCAGAACTGCTGACCGTCGCCCGCGACGACGTCCAGGTGCTGATCATTGGCGACGGCCCGCAACGGGCCCAACTGCAGCGGTTTCGCGACCAGGTCCAGCTGCAGGGACGGGTGCACTTGCTGGGACACCGCGACGACGTGCCCCAGCTGATCGAACACTTCGACGTCCTCTGGCTGGCCAGCGGTTACGAGGGCTTGCCAAACATCCTCATGGAGGCCATGGCTGCCGGCGTGCCCGTGGTGGCGACCGATATCCCAGGCAACCGGCAGCTGGTCCGGCACGGCGAAACCGGCTACCTCGTCCCTGTGGGCGACCGAGCCGCGCTGGCAAAATTCGCCTTTCAGATCGTCGAAGATCCTGCCGGGCACGTGCCGCTTAAGGAAAAGGCCCGCCGCGAGATCCAGGACAAGTACCCCGTGGCTAGGATGGTCGACGCCCACGCCACGCTCTACCGCCAGCTGCTGAATCAACAAGGCCACCGGCCGAGTTATTGCATAGGGTGAGTGGTGAGTGGTGAGTGGTGAAGAGTGAATGGTGAAGAGTGAAGGGTGAAGGGTGAATGGTGAATGGTGAGGGATGGGGGGTGAATGCCGGCGCGCCGGGCTTGGTGGTTGGATCCCGCATCGCGCATCTCGAATCCCTAGCCGCGAAGCGGCGGCATGGACCAGCCTGGGGCGCCAGCCCCAGGACGCATGTACCCACAGAAGATGAGCCGCGAAGCGGCGGCATGTGATAGCCTGGGGCGCGAGCCACAGGACCTGGCCGCCCCAGGACCCAGCACATCCCGCAACCCGCATCCCGTAACCCACATCCCGCAACCCGCAACCCACATCCCGCATCTCGCATCTCGCATCCCGCATCCCGCAACCCGCATCCCCCAACCCGCATCCCGAAACCCGAAACCCGAAACAACTTTATGTGCGGCATCGCCGGTGGCATCTGGGACGACCCCCATCTGAGCTTGGACCCGCAGCAGTTGCGGCGGATGGCCGAGGTGCTGGTCCATCGGGGCCCCGATGACGAAGGGTTCTATCACCAGGAAGGACAGGTCCGGCCCCCTTACGAACCTGTGCCGGGCATCGCCCTGGCCGCTCGACGGCTGTCCGTCATCGATCCGCCCGGGGGGCACCAGCCGCTGGCCAACGAAGACGGCACCGTCCGTGTGGTGGCCAATGGCGAGATCTACAACTATCGCCAGCTGCGACAACGGCTGGAGGGCGCCGGGCATGTGTTTGGGACTCAGTGCGACACGGAAACGCTGGTCCATCTGTACGAAGACGAGGGAACCGATTTCGTCCAGCACCTGGTCGGCATGTTTGCCATTGCCCTCTGGGACCAGCCGCGGCGGCGGCTGATCCTGGTCCGCGACCGGCTGGGGCAGAAACCGCTGGTGTATTGGCACCAGCCCGGCCGGCTGTTGTTCGCCAGCGAAATCAAGGCCCTCCTGGAAGTCCCCGACGTCCCGCGGAACGTCGATCCGGCCGCGGTGGATCAATACCTGACCTACCAGTACGTACCCCATCCCCACACGATTTTTGAGGGGATTTTCAAGCTGCCGCCGGGACACCTGGCCGAATATCGTGACGGGCAGTTGACGGTGACCCCTTACTGGTCGCCCGACTGGAACCGGGAAGTTGCGGGGGATGTCGACTCCTACGGGGGGCGGCTGCGAGCCTTGCTGACCGAGGCGGTCCAGCTGCGGATGCGCAGCGATGTGCCGCTGGGCGCGTTCCTCTCTGGCGGCGTCGACTCATCGCTGGTCGTCGCCCTGATGCAGCAGTTTGCTCCCCAGCCGGTGAAAACGTTTTCCATCGGTTTTGACCAGCCGGAATACGACGAATCGCCCGCCGCGGCAGCCATCGCTCGCCAGCTGAGGACCGACCATCATGAATTTCACGTGGGGGGCCAGGTGGCCGAGCTGTTGCCGCAGCTGGTCGGGCAGTTTGACGAACCGTTTGCCGACAGTTCCGCGATCCCCACCTGGTGCGTGGCCCAACAGGCTCGCCAGGAAGTGACGGTCGCCCTGACCGGCGATGGGGGCGATGAACTGTTTGCCGGATATCCGCGGTACCGGGCCGTGCGGGTCGGCAGTCTGGTCGACCGCCTCCCGCCCGCTTGCCGCCACCTGGCGGCCGCCCCGCTGTGGCAGAAGATCCCCGGCCCGCGGCGGAAGTCGGCCCTGCGACGCCTTCAGCGCCTGGTGGGCCCGCTGGAACTTCCCCCCGCGCGGCGCTATTTGGAGTGGATTGCGATCTTCGCCGAGCGGCAGCGGGCCGAGCTGTACAGCGACACTTTTTTGGAGAGGCTCCCCGACGCGGATCCCTGTGAATTTTTGGACCGTGCCTGGCAGCGGGCCAGCGGCCGCGATCCGGTCACCACCGCCTCGCTGGCCGATCTGCAAACCTACTTGTGTGGCGACCTGATGCACAAAGTCGATATGGCCTCCATGGCCCACTCGCTGGAATGCCGCCAGCCGCTGCTGGACCATCGCCTGGTCGAACTGGCGGTGGGGATGCCGATCGAGCTGAAATACCGGCGGGGCCGGGGCAAATGGATCCTGCGTCAAGCCCTGGGGGACCTGGTCCCCCCCTCCGTATTTCGCCGCCCCAAACAGGGATTCGGCGCGCCGCTGGACCACTGGTTTCGGAACGAATTGCAACCACTAGTCCGCGAGCTGCTCACCGACCCGCGGGCCCAGACCCGCGGTTACTTTCGCCCGGCGGCCGTCACGCGGCTGATCGACCAGCACACTAGCGGCCACCGCGATCACAGCGACCGGCTCTGGGCCCTGCTGGTCCTGGAACTGTGGCACCGCCGGTGGGTCGCGTGATTTGGTCCCCCGGGCGGCCCGCGGCCCGGCCGGCGCCCGCCGCACCGTCCGTCTGTCCGCTGTGTGACCGGTCGGTTAAAATGACGGCTGGTGGTTGGGTCCACGACGATCGCCGTCGAGGGCGGCTCGGCCGGCACCGAGTTTTTGCCACTGGACTATGGAAACCCGGCCGCTTGCGCCTGGGGTCCCCGACGGCTGGGTTCCCCGCGGTTCAGGATTTCCCGCTCGCGGACCGGCTCACCGCACCATCCTCACGTCACGGGAACGATCATGAAGGGCGTGTTGGCCGTGATCCTGGCCGGCGGGAAGGGCTCGCGGCTCGAGCCCTTAACGCGGGATC
>CAYFZZ010000362.1:0-8053 GCA_964347545.1 uncultured Planctomycetaceae bacterium
GCGCCCGATGACTCCACCCCCGATTTGGCCGGCTCGCCTGCCAAGACCCGCACCCTCCCCCTTCGTGACCTTCGTGGTTAACCCGAGCGGCGTCACATCTGTGAGGGCAAAAACCACCACGAAGAACGCGAAGAGCACGAAGAGGTCAGCAGACGACACGCTGGCGGCCACCGGCCCCAACCAAAACATCCGGCTTGTCTGTGAGCGGTCCCGGCGCGCCGGGACCGCTCAGAAAACCAACGAGGCGAGACAAGGGAACGCGCAGAGCCGCCTTCAGGCGGCTTTTGGCCCGGCCGTGCGCCCGATGACTCCACCCCCGATTTGGCCGGCTCGCCTGCCAAGACCCGCACCCTCCCCCTTCGTGGTTCTTCCCAACCTCCCCTGCAGGCAGGCGGGGGACCGCGAGCGAGGGACCGGCGGCCGGCGGAACCTGTCGATCCGGCCGGCCACCTACCCTGCGGGCAGTTTCAATCTCGTCACCAGAGGATCTGCCACCGGCAGACCCCGGGGGACGAGCGGACTTTAGTACCGGCCGCCTCGACGGCCGCCGCCGTAACCACCACCACCGCCACCGCCGCCGCCGCGGCGCTCTTCGCGGGGACGAGCTTCGTTGACGGTCAGCGGTCGGCCCTCGTGCTCCTTCTCGTTCAAACCCGAGATGGCGGCCTGAGCCTCCTCATCGCTGGCCATCTCCACAAAGCCGAAACCTTTGCTGCGGCCTGTGTCGCGATCGGTGATCACCTGAGCGCTGGTTACCGTCCCGAACTCCGTAAACAGCTGTTCCAGGTCCGAGCTAGAAACGTTGAAGCTCAGATTTCCACAATACAACCTTTTGCCCACGGTACTTCTCCTGTGCAAGGCAAGCTCGGCCTGACATTTCACTTTCCTGGCCGACTAAAGAAAGGGGCAGAACTGGCAGCCCACCAGGTGGCACCTACGAAAGAGCTGAAGGCGAGGGCAATCTGATTGAACCAACTTCGCGAAAGCGTTCGACGGACCATCCAGCCGTGTTTATACGCGAAATCGGCCGCAGCGTAAACACGGGCGGTCGTCCGGTGCCGCGGTCCCGCGGCACCGTCCCGCGCCGGTCGGGGGGGGACCCGGGTGACGAGGCTCAGCAAGCCGGCCGTTCGTGGGAATTTACGCCCACCCCCCCCCTCCCGCCCCCCGCCCGCCGCCGGTCCGCACCCCGGCCTCGGCCACCGCCCGGTCCCGACCGGCAGGCGCCTCATACTTGACGAACGCGCCTGCCACGCAGTACGCTCGCGGGCCTATCCACCCCCTTTCCACCTGCCTCCACCCCCCGTCGCGAGGTCCCTCCCGATGCTGGACACGATTACCGATCTGCTGGGTGACGAAGCGGCCGATCTGCTCAGCCACCGTTGCCAGGGGTTCCCCCAGGAGTCGCTGCATCTTCCCGCTGCTGATTTTGTGGATCGGGTGTTTCTGAACAGTGACCGGAACCCGCGCGTGCTGGCCAACCTGCAGCGGATGTTCAGCCACGGGCGGCTGAAGGACACCGGGTATCTGTCGATCCTCCCAGTGGATCAGGGCATCGAACATTCGGCCGGCGCCTCGTTTGCGCCGAATCCCGCTTACTTCGATCCGGAAAATATCGTCCAGCTGGCCATCGAGGGTGGCTGTAACGCCGTGGCTTCCACCTTCGGCGTGCTGGGGATGACCGCCCGCAAGTACGCTCACAAAATCCCCTTCATCGTGAAGATCAACCACAACGAGCTGCTGACGTATCCCAACTCGTTCGATCAAATCATGTTCGGACGGGTGGCGGAGGCCTACGAGATGGGTGCCGCGGCAGTGGGGGCCACGATCTACTTCGGTTCGGCCGAAGGCGATCGCCAGATTGTCGAGGTGGCTGAGGCCTTTGCCGAAGCGCACCGCCTGGGAATGGCCACCATCCTCTGGTGCTATTTGCGCAATTCGGCATTCAAGGCGGACCAGGACTACCACGTGGCCGCCGACCTGACCGGGCAGGCCAATCACCTGGGGGTCACCATCCAGGCGGACATCATCAAGCAGAAGCACCCGGAGAACAACGGCGGGGTTAACGCCATCAAGTTCGGCAAGACCTCGCCGCTGGTCTACGACCAGCTGACCACGGACCACCCGATTGACTTGTGCCGCTATCAGGTGGCCAACTGCTACCTGGGCCGCTGTGGTCTGATCAATTCGGGGGGCGCCTCCAGCGGTGCCGGCGATCTGGCTCAAGCCGTCCGCACCGCCGTGATCAACAAACGAGCGGGTGGGATGGGGCTGATCAGCGGCCGCAAGGCGTTCCAACGCCCGATGGCCGAAGGCGTCAAACTGCTGAACGCCATCCAGGACGTGTTTCTGGAACCGCAGGTCACGATCGCCTGAAACCGCGGCCGCTCCGCTGGCACCCCCCCCACCTGCCGGCCGCCGCCCCCCCGCGCCCTCCCCAGGGCCCCGTTCGGGTTAGAATGACGAGTATGCTCTCGCGTATCGCGACCCTCAGAGTCTGGCTGATCCTGGCGGCAGGCGTGGGTGCGGTGTGGACCGTCGCGCGTGCCGGGGCTGACCAGCCCGCCCCGGGCCTGCGACAGTGGCACTCCCGCAACGGAAAACATTCCGTCAACGCCGCCCTGATCGAGGTCCGCGACCAGACGGTCCTCCTCCAGCGAGCCGATGGCAAGCAGATCGAGGTGGACCGGGGTTCGTTGAGCGACCCGGATCGGACCTTCGTGCGCCAGTGGCCCGGCCCGGTGGGGGAGGCCCCGGCTGGAACTTCGCGGGGGGCCCCGGCCGATCCCCCTGCCCCCGGCCCCACCTACGGCAATGACAGCCGAGTGCGGGTGAAGTTGGGAGTTGAAATCTCCGCGCCCACGGCCAGCTTTCGCCAGCTGGTCGCCACGTTTCCCTTGCCGCTGGATTGGCCCGAGCAGTCGGTGGAGGTTGTCGACCAGGAACTCTCGCCCCGGGTGACAAAGATCCGGAACAACGTCCTGGCCGATGGCGTGATGCAGATGGTCATCCACATCCCGCGGTTGGCCGCCGGCGAAACCGCTCGCGTGGTCTACGTCATGGATGTCGACCGGCGGTGGATCTATGCCCCCGCCGCACCCCACACGTTGGTCGCCCCCCGCCACGTGCCCCGGCATTTTCGGCGGTACCTCGAACCCAGCCCGGGGATCGAAACGGATCATCCTCAGATCCAGGAGGCCGCTCGGAAGTTTGCGATCGACAGCGAGCGTCCCGTGTGGCCCCAAGTCGAAGCCATCTACCGTTGGGTACGCCAGCACATCCGGCACGAGGGGACGGTCCCTCTGCACGGGGCACTGACGGCCTTGCGCCAGCAGCAGGGGGATTGCGAGGAATACACCTCCCTGTTCGTCGCCCTCTGCCGCGTCAACGGCATCCCCGCTCGCAGTGTCTGGATCCCGGGGCACACCTATCCCGAATTCTACCTCGAGGACCAGCAGGGTCAGGGGTATTGGTTTCCGTGCGAATCGCTGGGAGAGTATGCTTTCGGCCACTTGCACCGCCACCAGGTTGTGCTGCAAAAGGGGGATCGCTTCAAGATGTCGCAGAAGAAAGAACTCCAACGGTACGTCTCCGAAACGCTGACCGGCTTGCCGGCCGACAACAGCGGTGATCAACCCGTGCTGCGACCTGTGCGGGAATTTAGCGATCGCGACCAGCCATGAACGGTGCCCCGCACGCTCAGCCCACACCCTCCCAGACCGACCCACCCGTCTCTCCCGGCGACCGGGTGATTGCCATCGGCGACATCCACGGCTGTGCGCGGGCCCTGGCCGCGCTGCTGGATGCCATCCAGCCCCGGGCCAGCGACACGATCGTCACCCTGGGGGACTACGTCGACCGAGGTCCCGATTCGCCCGGCGTGATCGATCGGCTGATCCAGCTGCAAGAGCAGTGCCAGCTGGTCCCCCTCCTGGGCAACCACGATCAGATGCTGCTGGAGGTCGTCCGCGGGGAACTCGACTGCCAGTGGTGGTCGGCCTACGGCGGGGATGCGACCTTGGAGGCGTACGGGTACCAGGGCGATTTCAGCGTGATCCCCGCAGGCCACATCGCTTTTCTGGAAAACTGCGTTTCCTACTACGCCACCGACACCCATTTCTTCGTCCACGCCAACTACGACGCCGGCTTGCCGCTGGACCAGCAATCCGAACACGCCCTCCGCTGGCGGAAATTGACCGAAGAGCTCCCCCTGCCCCACTGCTCGGGACGCCTGGCCATCGTGGGACATACGCCCGACGCGGAAGGCGAAATCTTCGACGCCGGACACCTGCGGTGCATCGACACCTGTTGCTACGGCGGAGGCTGGCTGACCGCCCTGGAGGTGACCCGCGGCCAGGTCTGGCAGGCGGATGACGAGGGTCACTTGCGCGAGGCCGAGGACTGAGATGGGTAAACCCCTGATCGGCATGCTGCACCTCCCCCCCCTGCCGGGCGCACCGCGGTACGAAGGCCGTGTGGCCCCGCTGCTGGAGCGGGTCCTGGCCGACGCCGAGGCCCTGACCGCCGGCGGGATCACGCAGCTGCTGCTGGAAAATTTCGGCGACACGCCGTTCTACCCCGCCGCCGTCCCCCCCCACGTGGTGGCCCACATGACGGCCATCGCCGCCGAAGTCAAGCGGCGGTTTGACGTCCCCCTGGGCATCAACGTCCTGCGAAACGACGGCTGCGCGGCGCTGGCCATCGCCCACGCCGTGGGGGCCCAGTTCATTCGCGTCAACGTGCTGTGCGGCGCCCGCCTGGCCGACCAGGGAATCCTCCCCGGCATCGCCCACGATCTGCTCCGCCTCCGCAAAACGCTGGCTGCCGACCAGATCCAGATCCTGGCCGATGTCGACGTCAAACACTCGGTCCCCCTGGCGGCGGTGCCGCTGGAACGGGAAGTGCAGGACCTCATCCAGCGGGGGCTGGCCGACGGCCTGATCGTTACCGGCGCCGCGACGGGCGAGGCCGCGGCGGCCGAACCGTTGCAGAAGGTGAAACAGGCCGCCGGCGGTCACCCCGTCTACCTCGGCAGCGGCGTCACCCCCGATGCTGTCGCTCGCCTCCACCCCCACGCCGACGGATTCATCGTCGGCACCTGGCTCAAGCAAGATGGGCAGGTCGGCCATCCGGTCGACCCGGACCGCGTGCGAGCCCTGGTCGCCGCCTGCCCGTAAACAGAACCAACGCGAAGTCGTGCGGCAGCAAACGGTTTTTGATTTTTGACAGGATCGACAGGATGCAGCAAACCACCTGGCCGCTCCTGTTCAACGACCGGTTCCTCGATTCTGGACTACCTCCAGGCGCCGTCGCTGCGTAGAATCAAAGAGTCCCGGGCAAGGCGGAGCCGATCCAATGTCCATTGCCGACGATGCGAAACAGGTTTACGAATCCGAATTGCGTGAATCGCTGGAGGCCGAACATCGCGACGAGTATGTGGCGATCGAGCCCACATCAAAGACGTATTTTCTGGGGAAGACGTTTCTGGAAGCGGCCATGGCCGCGAAGTCTGCGTTTCCGGATCGCAAGTCATTTGTGCTGAGAATTGGTCATGAGGCGGCGTTCCATCTGGGAGCGAGCACGTCGTGAGGGGATATGTCGACGAACGGAATCGCGCACTCATCACGATCTCAGTCAGCCGCGAGATCGGCGGCCATTACCAAAATCCATTACCAGAATCTCGTCGCCTGGATTGATACCGGCTTTGACGGCCACCTCGTATTCTCGACAAGTCTCATTGATCAACTAGGTCTCGAATCCCTGGTCGAAACGGAAGCCATCTTGGCTGACGGATCAAAGGTAGCCCTCGAGACATTTGTTGGTTTCCTGGATTGGTTCGGCGAGCGAATCCCCGTCCAGGTTATCGCGAACGAGGGCAAGTTTCCGCTGCTGGGGACGGAACTTTTGGCGAAACGCACGTTGTCGATCAGCTATGGGACCAAAGAGTTGCGTCTCGATTGATGCGACTCGCAACCGGCGGGTCCCCGGGAGGGGATGATCCCCGGGGATGGGCTGTGTCTTGCGGCCATCCCGTCCATCCCGTCCATCCCGTCCGAAATACATTTGCCCTATACTGGCCGGATTCGGGAGTCTTGCCTGTGCTGCCCCCCTTCGAACCGCATCGCTGGCTGCAAAGCCCCCACGCCCAGACGATCGCCGCCGTCTACCTGCCCGGCGGCCGAGCTCCCTATGCGGCAAGACCCCACCACGTGCCGGTCGGCGACGGCGACCAGATCGTGCTGCACGACGACTGTCCCGACGCGTGGACCGCAGGCGGGCGGACCGCCCTGCTGGTCCATGGCCTCAGCGGATGCCACCAGAGCGCTTACATGGTCCGCATCGCCCGGAAATTGTACGGGCGGGGTGTGCGGGTGTTTCGCATGGACCAGCGGGGGTGCGGAGCCGGCTTGGCACTCGCCCGCCGACCCTACCACGCCGGACGCTCGCAAGATCTCGTGGCCGCCTTGGAAGCCATCGCCGTGGTCTGCCCCGGTTCGCCCACCACGCTGGTCGGTTTTTCCCTGGGAGGAAACGTCTCCCTGAAACTGGCCGGCGAACTGGGGTCGAACCCCTGCGGGGGTCTGGACAGCGTGATCGCCGTCTGCCCGCCGGTCGACCTGGAGGCCTCCAGCCGGCGAATCGAACATCCCACCAATCGCTTCTACCACCGGCATCTGCTGGCCGCCTTGTACCGGCTGTACCAGCAGCGGCAGCGGCGGGTCGCCGAAGCGGCGGTGATCCCCGACCACCGGCGCCCCCGCAGTCTCCGCGAACTGGATGACCAGTACGTCGCTCCCACCTGGGGCTTTTCGGGAGTGGCGGATTACTACCAGCAGAGCGGGGCGCTGCCTTACCTGGCCCACACCGCCCTGCCCACCCGAGTGCTCGCCGCCCGGGACGATCCGCTGGTCCCCGTCGCTCAATACGACCAAAACGGCTGGTCGACCCAGGTCCGGCTGCACCTGACCGATCATGGGGGCCACCTCGGCTTCGTCGGCCGCCGCGGACACGACCCCGACCGCCGCTGGATGGACTGGCGGGTCGTGCAGTGGGTACAGGAGGCCGACCGCACGTGAACCGGCCGTGCGGGCAAAGCGGAACGGCCGGCTGCCAGGGCCCTGCCAAATCGACAGGCTGCGGCGGGGGGCCGCCCGCGGGACCGGCTGGCGTAAGATTGGGTCAGCTTTGCGCTTAGCGACCCGCCGGAGGGCCGGGCCGCAAATTGGTACCAGAGTTGCCCCTCAGGCAGAACAGCCCGCGGTGCCCGCCGCGGCCTCCGCCGGGCAGGTCACACAGACGTACGGGCCACTGCCGTGTTACAAACTCCCTCCATCCTGATCACCGACGACGATCAGCAGCTGCGCGAAACGATCCGCGACGTGCTGCTGCCGGAAGGGTATCGCACGTACCTGGCCGGTGACGGCCTGGAAGCGTACCACATCGTCCAGCAGGAACAGATCGACCTGGTCCTGCTGGACATGCACATGCCACGGCTGACCGGGCTGCAGACCCTGCGGATGATGAAGGAATTCAAAGCCCTCATGCCCTGCATCTTGATGTCGGCCCAGATCGATGAGCGGATCCGGGCCGAGGCCGAAGAGGCCGAAGCCTTCACAGTGCTCCGCAAGCCAGTCAGCCGGTTTGATCTGAAGGACGTTGTCCAGCAGACCCTCTACCGGACCTACGGTTGGGGCTAGCCCCCATCCCGCTGCCTGGACAACCAGCCTGTTCTCCAGCCGCCACGCGGCGGCATGCCATCGCCTGGGGCGCCAGCTCCAGGACGCAGCCGGTAACCCAAAACGCGAGCCGCGAAGCGGCGCCATGAAAAAGCCTGGGGCGCCAGCCCCAGGAACCGCGACCGGTTAAAAAAACGAGCCGCAACGCGGCGCCATGCACCAGCCTGGGGCGCCAGCCCCAGGACGCAGACCGCAACCCCAAACCCGAGCCGCAACGCGGCGCCATGCACCAGCCTGGGGCGCCAGCCCCAGGAACCGCGATCGGTTAAAAAAACGAGCCGCAACGCGGCGGCATGCCATCGCCTGGGGCCCCAGCC
>CAYFZZ010000363.1:0-8920 GCA_964347545.1 uncultured Planctomycetaceae bacterium
GGGGGGAGGGGGGGGGGGGGTGATGGGGGGAGGGGGTGAGGGGGTGATGGGGTAATGGGGTGATGGGGTGATGGGGTGATGGGGTGATGAGTGAGGGGGAGCGGGATGCGGGTTGCGGGTTGCGGGATCCACTCACCACTCACCACTCACCACTCAGTACTCACTACTCACCACTCACCACTCACCACTGAGGCAACTCCTGTAGCCGGCCTCTTCGAGGCCGGGGGAGAACACAGCGCGGACAACTGACTTTTAAGCCCTCTACCTGACCAACGCATCCTGTCAATCCTGTCGATCCTGTCAAAAATGAACAAGCTGTCAAAAAGGAACAAGCCCGCCGCGCGAACAAGGTGCTTGACTGGTTGAAAGCGGGATGTAGGGTGCGGGGGGGGCAGGCAGCGGGGGGGAACCTGCGGGCGTCTAGCGTTCGGGTTCGATGCTGGCCGACATCGATCCGCGGGGATCCTGGCCGTAGGCGTGGATCTGGTCCCGCTTCAGTTCGGCGTGTTCGCGGGTGGTGGTCAACACAATGGCCTTGCCGCGGTGGTCGACCTCTTCGGCCAGCTGAAAACCTTTTTCCGCGGCGTAACCGAACAAGGACCGCAGCATGTCAATCACATAATCGTAGGTGTGATCATCATCGTTCCACAGCAGGACGTGGTAACGGGGCTGCCGCCGAACTTGCCGCTGGGACTGGCTGCGGCGTTTTTTACGCGGTTTGGTGGAAGTGGCAACCAGGGTATCCATGGCAGTCATCCGTTGGTCTGCAGGGTGGCCGGGGCAGTTTCGCGATGGCCGGGGTCGCCCGCACCGCATCACGCGGTCGTCCCGAATAGGCGTCCCGTCGGGAAAAGATTATATTCTAGCCCCAGTGCGTTGCCAACGGCGCCGCGCGCCGCGCCGCTGCCCGAGGGCAGGGTCGGCCGGCTTGCTCGGCGGGGTGGTTTGGTGGACGGGGGGGTTTGGCGAGAAAAGTTCGATGCTCGACGGATTGATGACCGACATCCACGCTTATTTGGCAGCCCACGAGGGGGTCTTCCAGGAGGATCTCTGTCAGTGGCTGCGGATTCCCAGTGTCAGCACCGACAGCGACCACCAGGCGGACGTGGGGCGGGCGGCCGAGTGGCTGGCGGACCACTTCCGCCGGTTGAAATTCGAGACCCAGCTGGTGCAGACGTCGGGCAATCCGCTGGTCTTGGCCTGCGGGAATCGCGTGCCCGGGGCGCCGACCGCCCTGGTCTATGGCCACTACGACGTCCAGCCGCCGGACCCGCTGGACGAATAGATCTCCCCCCCCTTTGAACCAACCATTCGCGACGGCAACCTCTACGCGCGGGGAGCGACCGACGACAAGGGACAGCTGTTGACGCACGTCAAGAGCGCTCAGGCCTGGATGGAGACCGCGGGACACTTGCCGCTGAATCTGAAATTCCTCATCGAAGGCGAGGAGGAGGTGGGGAGTGAGGGGCTGGAGGAATACCTGGCCCGCAATGCGGACCAGCTGGCTTGCGATTGCGTGGTGATCAGTGACACCAGCCAGTTTGCCCCAGGCCAGCCGGCGATCACCTACGGCTTGCGGGGGATTGCTTACTATGAATTGCTGTTGACCGGTCCCCGCCAAGACTTGCATTCGGGTTCGTTTGGCGGGGCGATCACCAACCCGGCCAATGTCCTGGCCGCGTTGCTGGGCCAGATGGTCGACAGCGACGGCAAGATCCAGCTGCCCGGTTTTTACGACAAGGTCGTGCCGTTGACGACCCGCGAACGGGAGGGGTTGCAAGGGTTGTCGTTCAACGACGGGAAGCTACTGGCGATGGTGGGCGTCGAGGGCGCGGTGGGCGAAGCGGGCTTTTCGGTGCTCGAGCGGCGTTGGGCCCGCCCCAGCTTTGACGTGAACGGGTTGACCAGCGGCTATCAGGGGCCGGGCGCCAAGACCGTGCTGCCCGCTCGGGCCGCCGCCAAATTCAGCTTTCGCCTGGTCCCCGACCAGAATCCGGCAGAGATCACGGCCGCTCTGGAGACGTTTGTGGACCAGCACTGTCCGGCGGGGATCACCTACCAGCTGAAAGATTTTCACGGCTCGCCCGGCTTCCTCGTCCCCCTGGAAAGCCCCTACATCAAGGCGGCGGCCCGAGCGATCGAGGCCGGCTTTGACCGGCCGCCCGTCTTCATTCGCGAAGGAGGATCGATCCCGATCGTGACCCAGATGGCCGCCCAGCTGGGGGCCGACATCCTCCTGTTGGGCTGGGGACAAAACGACGACAATACGCACAGCCCCAATGAAAAATTCAACCTCCGTGACTTCCACCGCGGAATCAAGACCAGCGCCCACCTCTGGTCCGAACTGGCCCAACTGCCATCCCCTAACCCCTAACCCCTAGCTCCTAGCCCCTAGCCCCTAGCCCCTCACCATGCTGGATCGCAAATACATCGTCGACCATGTCGAGCTGGTGGAGCAGAACTGCCGTGACCGCGGCGTCAAGGTAGACGTACGGCAGTTCGTCCAGCTGGAACAGCAGCGACGGGCTCGGCAAGCCGAGGTGGAACAGCTGAACCGGCAGGCAAACGAGATCAGCAAATCGATTGGCCAAGCGCCGGACGCGGACCAGCGGGAGGCGCGGAAAGAGGAGGGACGGCGGAAACGGGAGGAAAAAGAGCGGGTGCAGGCCGAGATCGATCGGTGGGAGGCCGAGATTGACCAGTTGCAGCGGAAGATCCCCAACCTGTCCCACCCCGCGGCTCCCGTAGGGGACGAACAGGCCGCGGTCGAATTGGACCGGGGGCGGACCCCGCTGCCCACCTTCGATTTTCCGCCACAGGATCATGTCGAATTGGGAGAACGGCTGGACCTGATCGATTTTGAAAGCGGCAGCAAAGTTGCGGGAAACGGGTTTTACTACCTGAAGAACGACGCCGTGCTGTTAGAGCTGGCCTTGCAGCAGTTTGCTCTAAGCCTGCTGATCCGCGAGGGCTTTGCCCCCATCATCACCCCCGATCTGGCGCGGACAGAGATCCTCCAGGGGATCGGCTTCATCCCCCGGGGTCCGGAGACCCAGATTTACAGTGTGGAAAACAGCGATCTGAACCTGATCGCCACCGCGGAAATTACGCTGGGGGGAATGTACGCGGACACGGTCTTCGAGGCGGAACAACTTCCCCTGCGGCTGTGCGGGGTCAGCCATTGTTATCGCACCGAAGCGGGGGCGGCGGGACGAGCCTCGCGGGGTCTGTACCGGGTGCACCAGTTCACCAAGGTGGAAATGTTCGCCTTTACGCTGCCCGATCAGAGCGAAGCGATGCTGGAGGATTTCCGGCGGTTGGAATGCGAGCTGTTCGACCAGCTGGAGATCCCCTACCGCGTGATCGACACGCCGACCGGCGACCTGGGCGGACCGGCTTATCGCAAGTACGACCTGGAAGCCTGGATGCCGGGCCGTGGGGAAGGGGGGGAGTTTGGCGAGGTGACCAGCACCTCCAATTGCACCGACTACCAGGCCCGCCGGCTGGGGATCCGCTACAAGATCAAGGGCCAGAGGGGGACCCACTTTGTCCACACCTTAAACGGCACCGCCGTGGCGATCAGCCGAGCTCTGGTGGCGATCCTGGAAAACCACCAGCAACCCGACGGCTCGGTCCGCCTCCCCCCGCCCCTGCAGTCGCTGTTGGGCAAAGACCGGATTGCCCCGCCCCCGCCAGGCCGCTGAACCGGTTGGGCCAGCCGAGAGTCCGGCCAGCCAGTTGCCGCGGCCGGCCAGAAACGTGGCACACGCGCTGACCCCCGCGAAGGGGAGGGCGGACAGGATCAACGACAGCCGAGCGACCGGGGGACGCTCGGTGGTCATCCCGCAAATGACCCCAACGGGACTCGAACCCGTGTTACCGGCGTGAAAGGCCGGTGTCCTAGACCGCTAGACGATGGGGCCGCACCCAGCTCGCCGCCGCGAGCGGGAAAAAAATGGCTGGTGACCCCCGGTTTTTAAAGGGTTTCGGCAAAACGCGTCAAGTGGGACTGAGCAGGCTGGCCGAGCGAATTGCTGGCCCAGAGTCGGCCCAGCGATCAGAGGGTCGCGGCGGGCATCACGCCGCGAGAATTGCCAAACAGGTGAGCCGGCCGACCGGCCCCGACAGCAGGCCCCGAAAGGTTACGCCTCGGGCGTCCCCGCTCGACCAGGCTCGGGGGCTTCCTTCGTCGCCCCGCCCGCCGCCGCTCCGCGCTGGATCGCTTCGTACACTTCCCGCCGGTGCACGGGCACCTCTTTGGGCGCTTCGACACCCAGGCGGACCTTGTCGCCGCGAATCTCGACCACCACGATCGTAATGTCATTATTAATGACAATACTTTCGTTCTTCTTGCGCGATAGTACTAACATCTTTCGATTCCTTCGAACGCTGCCGTGCGGGGCGATACAAACATCAAAGGGTGTGAATTAGTAGGTCAGCCCGCGGGGCCGATCCCCAGCCCGGTGGTTGGCATCCCGGCCGGAACCGATCCAAACAGACCATTTCTTCCTTCCACTCTACGTGCTGGAGGAAAAGAGTCAAGCAAAGCGGGGTCTGGGTGGCCCGGAATTCCTGGTTTTTAAGGACTTAGGGCGGGAGATTCGGGAAGCTTTACCCCCCCGGCGTCGGCAGCGGATCCGGCGAAACCGGTCACCGGGGCAGAAGCTGCGAACCTAAGTTATTATCGAAAAACATCTTACATTCGTCCTCCGCAAATCGCCTCCAGGCTCGCTGCCCCCCCCATTCTGCCCACGCCTTCCGCCGGGGGGAACTCGGCGAAAAATCAGCAAATCCGCTTGTGCGGCCCTGCCGGCGGTCCGCTCCCCGACCGCCCAGCCCGCCGGCCCCGAGAGGCAGCGGGCCGCGGTCGGCAGCGTGTCTGTGCCTGTCCTGCTGGGGGACCGCCGGCGGTTTGCGGGCCGCCGCGGGGCAGCGACCCGGCGCACGTCCCCTGCCGGGACATGTGCCCGGCGCACGATTTGCCAAATCGGGGGGCGGTGGCGTGGCACCGTTGCGAGGCCGCAACGGGCGTCTATAATTCAGCGTAGGGTTAAAAAATGGCGCCCAGCAGGGGGTCGCACCTGCGGCGGCGGGCGTTTTGCTCGCCGCCTGTTGCCGCGGCGACGGTTCCTGGGTCAGCCACCGCTGGCCGGATAACGGATAACCAAAAGATGCGAAACTGGTTTCGGGATGTGGTGACGGGCGTTTCCACCGTGGCGTATGGCATGTATGTGACCTTGCGCTACTGGCTGAAGACCTACGACCGCGATCGCAAAACGTTTACTCAGCATTTCGAATATCCCGAACTGCCCGTTCCCGTGGCCCCCCGTTATCGCGGCTACCATCGTTATGACTTGACGACGTGCATCGCCTGCGACCAGTGCTCGAAGGCCTGCCCGGTCGATTGCATCTACATTGGCAAACAACGGGTGGAAAATGGCAAGGGTTTTAAGATCACCGGTTTTGCTATCGATTATTCCAAGTGCATGTTTTGTGCTTTGTGTGTGGAACCGTGTCCGGTCGATTGTATCTTTATGGGGGCCACGCACGATTTGAGTTGTTACAGTCGTGACGGCTGCATTGTCGATTTTTCGCGACTGCCGTTGGACATTGCCTGGGGTCGAGCGAGCTTGAACCCGACGGCGGTGTCCGAGTCGAAAGTAATTACCGAACCCGTACACGCTGGTCCGAATTAGTCCCCTCGGCGATCCGCCAACAGCTGCTGGGCAAACCATGGAATCTTCCGACTTCAAACGCCTGTTCACCGTCGACGAGGCCAACGCCATGTTGCCGCTGGTCCGCGCCATCTGCCGCGACCTTTCCCAGCTGGCGCGGGAGGTCATCGAGCGGCGGCAGCGGCTTTCCATGCTGCAGGCCCGCCGCGAAAGTGCTCGGGAAGACCTCTACGCGGAAGAGCTGTCCCAGATCGAAGAAGAACTGGAAAAAGACAACCAGCGTTTGTTGGAGTACGTCCACGAATTGCAGGAACTGGGCGTCGAACCCAAAAACGCCGTGGAAGGGCTGGTCGATTTCCCCTCTGCCATGGACGATCGGATCGTCTACCTGTGCTGGAAGCTGGACGAGCCGGAGGTGCTGCACTGGCACGAGCTGGACGCGGGCTTTGCCGGTCGGCAGCTGCTGACGGCGGGCAGTGGCGCGGTCGAGGAGAACTTCGGCAGCGATTCTGGCGGCATCGGCTGAACCGTGTCCCAACCGGCGGCGATGCCGCGGTCCCTTTCGCCCGCTCTGCGTCGGGAAAGGATCGGGGCTGAGCCGCGGCGGTGGATCGGCCGGCGACGTATCAATGACGGGGAGCACAAGTCCGCGGGGGAGGACCCGCTGAGTGACGAGCGTCGCCACGGTTTTGTCGCTCGCCCAGACCCCGCCGGGGACGTGAAGCGATGTTGATCCCGCGGTTTTCCATTCGTCGGTTGTTAATCCTCATCGCGTGCTGCGCGCCCTTGTTCGTCATGATGGCCGCAGCGTGGCGGAGGGAGTTGTGGGCGGCGGGCGTGGTCATCGCCCTGCTGTTTCTGGTCGCGACGCTGTTCGTGCACGCCGCCGCGTTCGGGATGGCCTGGTTGCTGTACCAGCTGGTCTGGCAGACGCGGGTCGGCGGGCCCCCGGCGGGGATGCGGGGGGACGGGCGAGGACCGGGTGCGGGCACAGAGACGGCGGCGGCCGGGGAGCAGCGGGAGGGATGAGCGGGCGAGGGGAACATTTCGGGCGAACGGCACTGGCGCTGGCGACGTGGCTGCTGGTCGGGCTCTGCCATCCGCCCCCCGCTTGCGCCGCCACAGGCGACCGCTGGACCGCGCCCCACCCCAAGATCGCACCCCGCAACGGGCTGACCCTTGTGGTCGATACCTCCTGGGTCGACGGACCCGGGTATCGCCCGGTGCTGGTCGAGGTGAACGCGGTCAAGCCGGTCGCGTACCAGCGCGAGCTAGAAATTCATCTGCAGGCCAGCGCGGATTGGCGCTCGTTACGCCACCCCCTGGGCGTCCACCAAAAAATCCTCCTCCCCCCGGATGCACAGACCGCCGTGGCCACGCTGCGGCTGCCCCAGTTTTCCCCCATCTATTCGCTGGGCTGGACCGTGTATGTCAACGGGGTGAAGGCCCCGGAGTTGAGCGTCGCGGCCGTGCGGGGCCCCTCCGCCGGCAATAACGGCTACCACGAAGTCCAACCCCGAGTGCTGAAGGTCAGGGGCACTCCGGCGGGGGGAACACCCCGACCTTCGGTCCCGGTCCCCGACCCGCGTGACCCGCCCGGCCAACGCTGGAATTGGGGTGCGGCCGGGGGTGGGATACCGAACGTGGTGGAACTGAGCTGGACGCAGCTGCCCGACCGTTGGCTGGACTACAGCGGCCTCGATTCGGTCTTCCTCGCTGCAGACGCGTTGCCGGCCCGGGCGGCCGGCGGCCAGGGGCGGTCGAAAAAACTGGAGGCCCTCCAGCGGTGGGTGGCCGCCGGTGGCAACCTGTTCGTGCACTCGGTCGGTGACGACTTCCGCCGCCTGGACGCCCTGGAAGCGACGCTGCGGCTGCCGCGCCAGCCAAACGGTCCGCCCGCGGCGCGTGGCTGGCGGGTGGACCACGATCGGCAGACCCAAGCCCTCTTACGGCAGGCCCCGCCGGGCGGGGGTGGCCAGCGGACAAAGTCGCGGGTGGTGGTGAATCAGCAGGATCAGCCGATGCTGCAAAAATTTTCCTCGAAATTTCTGTGGCGCGACCACGGCTTGGGGGCCGTGGTGGCCCTGGCCGGCCCGCTGCCCGCCGATTTCGATCCGGACTTGCCTTACGAAGTGCCGGCCCCCCCGCGCCAGCACTGGTCACTGCGCCACGGGGTCTCCTTCCACCAACCTGCGTACGACTTCTGGTCGATGCTGATTCCCGACGTGGGTCTGGCCCCCGTCGGCGAATTCCGCGTCCTAATCACCCTCTTCGTGATCGCCATCGGACCTGTGAATTACTTCTTCTTGCGGCGGATCGGCAAGCTGCACCTGCTGCTGGTCAGCGTGCCGCTGGGAGCGGCCCTGGTGACGGGCGGGCTGTTCCTCTACGCCGTGGCGGCCGACGGATTCCAGACGCGGGTCCGCGTCCGCAGTTTTACCGAGATCGACCAGCGGACCGGCGAGGCCGTCTGCTGGTCGCGTCAATCGTATTACGCCGGTCTGGCCCCGTCGGAGGGACTGCAAATGCCCGACGATGTTGTCGTTTACCCGATCCGATATTCCCGACGTGGCTACCTCCGCGATCCTGGCAAACCGCGCGAAATCCGCTGGAACGACCAGCAACAGCTGACCCGCGGGTGGCTCGACTCGCGCACGCCCACCCAATACCTGGTCATCGGCGCTCGGGCCACCGAAAAAGGGCTGACCTTCCAAAAGGCGCCCGACGGGCTACGCGCGGATAACTACCTGGACACCGCCATCGACCACCTGTTGGTCAGCGACGACGAGGGCCGTTTGTACTGGGGCGAGGCGATCCCCCAGGCCGGCGCCACGACGCTCAGCCCCCTCGACCTAGAAGCGGCCCGCCGCAAGTTCCGTGACCTCTTCCAAAGCCATTGGCCTGTGTCGCCAGGGGAACTCGACCCGGCGGCGGCTGCCTCGATGGCATGGGAGCAGGAGTTCTGGGAAACGGTCGACTTCAGCGGTGACTACGATTATCAGGGCTTCGAGTCCAGCCGCCTGGAATACGCCCTGCGGCACTGGATGGCGCTGAAACCACCACCCCCGCCGCGCAGTTATCTGGCCATTGTCCAGCAGTCGCCCGAAGTTCGGTTGGGCCTCGAGGACGTCGTTCAAACCGCCAGCTTCCACGTCGTACGGGGTCAGTGGTAGGGGTTAGGGGCTAGCCCCTAACCCCTACCACTGACCCCGTACGACGTGGAAGCTGGCGGTTTGAACGACGTC
>CAYFZZ010000364.1:0-28029 GCA_964347545.1 uncultured Planctomycetaceae bacterium
CGGGATACGACCCAAAATACCGCAAGCCCATTGGCTGGCATCCCTTCGGGATGCACCTTATTATGCATCCGCGTGTCCGGAGGTGGCGCTGCGCTTACCTCCGGCTAATCGCTGCAACCGCTCCGCGGTTGGCTCCTGCAGCACAACGAGGACCCCAGGCACGGGACGCCGTGTCTGCATTGAGTTGCGAAGCGAGAGCATCAGAGCCGGCTGCGGCTGTTCTACGCAAATTGGATCATCCCGAAGGGATGCCAGCCATTAGCCGGTGGTAAGCGCAGCGCCACCACCGGATATGGAGAACCGTTTCTCCCGCATCCCGAAGGGATGCCAGCGCGTCGAATGGCTGTTGATGAGGCGAGTCTCTGGCTTGCCCCTCCACGCGAAGGTCATCTTCCGCGGTGTTTTGACGAGGACGGTGTGGAAAGGCTGGAGGGGGTCGGCGCGGGATACGACCCAAAATACCGCAAGCCCATTGGCTGGCATCCCTTCGGGATGCACCTTATTATGCATCCGCGTGTCCGGAGGTGGCGCTGCGCTTACCGCCGGCTAATCGCTGCAACCGCTCCGCGGTTGGCACCTGCAGCACAACGAGGACCCCAGGCACGGGACGCCGTGTCTGCATTGAGTTGCGAAGCGAGAGCATGGAAACCGCCCAGCGGTGACACACAACAGCCCTGGGGCGCCATGCCCTGCTAGGGGACGCTCAGCCGCCATCGAGTTGCGACGCGAAGGCAAAAAAGAGGCCGAGGAGGGCATCCCCTATGGCACAAAACCGCACGGGGTCTGCCAGCGCCCAGCTGCTGGCGAACAGGCTGGCCGCCACCTACAATGAAAGTGGCTTTCTGGCTGGCAAGCCGCGTCGTGATGCGATGCCCCCTTTATCCGGTGAAAGGTCGTCGTCATGCCTCTGCAGATGGAATTGTCGCGGATCATTATCAACGAGATCAACGACCAGCAGGTGATCTACCTGCGGGAGGTCGATGGCGAGCGGATGTTTCCGATTTTGATCGGGATTTTTGAAGCGACCAGCATTGATCGGCGGGTCAAGCAAATTCCCGCTCCGCGTCCCCTCACCCATGACCTGCTGGTCAACACGGTCGAGGCGATGGGGGCCGAGCTGCAGGATGTGGTCATCAGCGAGCTGCGGGACCATACCTACTACGCCCTGTTGCGCGTGCGTCACGAAGGCGAACTCATCGAAATCGACGCTCGACCCTCCGACGCCATCGCCGTGGCCGTCACCTGCGAACCCGCTCTGCCCATCTACGTCAACGAAGAAGTCCTCAACGAAGTCCTCGGCGAGCAGTCCTAGGAAAGCAGCGCGTCCGCAAAGGCCTCCTCCAGGCACGCCAGGCCCCGCGGGCCGTGCTGGCCGTCGACCACCACGTTGACCCGCATCTCGCTGGTATTGATCATCTCGACATTGATCCCCGCTTCGGCCAGCGATTGGAACATCCGCATGGCCACGCCGGTGTGGCTGCGCATCCCCACGCCCGAGACGGACAATTTGGCGACGTGGGGGCTGCTGGTCACCGGTCCGCAGCCGGCCTCGGCCGCGATCTCGCCGGTCAACTGGAGGGCCGCTTCCAGGTCTCCGGCGGGCACAGTAAAGCTCAGGATCGCTCGACCGGCATGCCCCGAGCTCTGCACAATCATATCCACGAACAGCCCGCCGCCGGCGATTTTTTCGAAGACGGTCGCCGCGATGCCGGGCTGGTCAGGCACATCGCTGATGGTCAGCCGAGCTTGGGTGTCGTCCAGCCCGACCCCTTCGATCACCAGGTCTTCCATGCCGGCCAGGCTGGTGACCACGGCCAGGGCATCCGGGGTGGCGGCGGGCCGGTCGCCCGCCGACGGGGGGCGGGTCCCGGCGGGGGGAGTCTCCAGGTGAAACGTCTCGTGCACCGCTCGGAGGGCGTCCAAGGCGGAGGGCCGAGCGACGAGGGCCGAGATCTTGATCTCGCTGGTGGTGATCATCTGGATGTTGATCCCCCCGTCGGCCAGGGCGCGGAACATTTGGTGGGCGACGCCGGTCTGGCGAGCCATCCCCAGGCCGACGGCCGAGACCTTGGAGACGTTATCGTCATCCTCCAGCGTCCCCGCTCCCAGCTCGCGCAGCGCCTCCCCCACGGCCTCCCTGGTCAGGGGCAGGTCATCCCGCAACACGGTGAACGAGATATCCGCCTTCCCCGCCGCTCCCACATTCTGCACGATCATGTCCACCGAGATGTTCTTGGCGGCGATCTGCGAGAGGATGGCATAGCTGGTCCCGGGCCGGTCCGGCACGCCGCTGACCGTCACCCGCGCCTCGTCCTGCGTCAGGGCGGCGCCCCCCACCGGCTGGCCCGGCACCTCCGGTTCGGCCACCACCATCGTCCCCGGCTGATCGACAAAACTGCTGCGGACGTGGATCGGCACGCCAAATTTCTTGCCGAACTCGACCGAGCGGCTGTGCAGCACACCCGCTCCCAGGCTGGCCAGTTCCAGCATTTCGTCGTAGCTGATCTGAGCGACCCGTCGCGCGGCGGAGATTTTGCGGGGATCGGTGGTGTACACCCCATCCACGTCGGTATAGATCTCGCAGGCCTCCGCCTGCAGCACGGCCGCCAGGGCCACGGCCGTCAAGTCGCTGCCCCCCCGCCCCAGGGTGGTAATGTTCAAGTTTTCGTCGATCCCCTGAAAACCGGCCGCAATCACAATGTGGCCTTCGTCCAGCAATTGCCGCAAGCGATCCGTCGAGATCGACTTGATCCGCGCCTTGGTGTGCGAACTGTCGGTCTTGATGCCGATCTGAGCGCCCGTCAGACTGACCGCTCGACAACCCAACGCGTCGATCGCCATGGCCATCAGGGCCACGCTGACTTGCTCGCCGGTGGACAGCAGCATGTCCATTTCCCGTGCCGGCGGGCGGTCGGTGATCTGCCGAGCCAGGTCGACCAGCATGTCGGTATTCTTGCCCATGGCGCTGACCACCATCACGACCTGGTGGCCTGCTTGTTGAGCTCGAATGGCTTTGCGGGCGGCGGACAGGATCTTCTCTGCATCCGCCACACTGGTTCCCCCAAATTTTTGGACAATGATCGACATCGTTCAGCACTCACTTGCTCGCAATTCGCCACTCACCCATCCCCAACCCCAGCGGGCTGGAAATAACCCCTGACCCATCCGGGCGGGCCGGGATGACCCGCTTACGATTCCTCCCGCACCAGATCCAGAAAGTACCGCATCAACTTCCAGCCCTCGGCAAACGCCAGCGGGGAGGCGGCGGCCGTCACATCGTCGTACGTCCGGTAGTCGTCCGGCAAGACGCCGGTCCCGGCCAGGGCGAAGGGGACCGGGCCGTGGCTGTGCGTCTTGGTCCGCAGGGGTGTGGGGTGATCGGGGCTGACCAGGATCCGAAATTCCCCCTGGTGGCTCAAGGCACCAGACAACGGCCCCACGATGTGACGGTCAATTTCCTCGAGGGCCTGGACCTTGGCCTGGACATCCCCTTCGTGGGAGGCCTCGTCGGTCGCCTCGACGTGCACGCAGACCAGGTCCGTTTCGGCCAGGGTGGCCACGGCCGCCGCTCCTTTGGCGGCGTAATCGGTATCGGTATAGCCGGTGGCTCCGGGCACGTCGATCCGCCGCCAGCCGATCAGGGCCGCCAGGCCCCGCAAGAGGTCCACCGCGGTGATCATGGCCCCCTGGCGACCGTAACGCTGAGCAAACAGGGGCAGGGCCGGCCGCCGGCCCTGGCCCCACAGCCAGATATTCGTGGCCGGCAGTTTTCCCTGCTCACGCCGCCGCCGGTTGACCGGGTGGTCGGCAAATACCTCCACGCTCTGGCTCATCAACTGGTTCAACAGGTCGCTGCCCGGTCCGCGGGGGTGATCGTGCAACACCGACTTGTCGGTCAGATCGTGGGGCGGGGTGGTGCGGGTGTCGGGTCCGAAGGAGGCTGGCACGCTGGTGCTGCGGTAGATCAGCAGGTTGCGGTAACTGACGCCGGGGACGAACTGCCAGGTGGGGTCATCCACCTGAGCGCTCAACGCCGCCAGCAGTTCCCGCGACTCGTCGCTGGAAATCTGATCCGCGGTAAAGCTGCGCATGACCTGGTCTTCGATGGTGACCAGGTTGCAGCGGACGGCCCAATCTTGTTCGTCCAGCTCGATTCCCTGGGCGGCCGCTTCCACGGGGGCCCGACCGGTGAAGTATTCCAGCGGATCGTACCCCAGCAAGCTCATATTCGCCACGGCCGACCCGGCGGGCAGGGTAGGGGGGACGTTGTTCGACCGCCCCACCACTCCATCGGTGGCAATCTGGTCCATGGCCGGGGTGGCCGCCGCCTGCAAGGGAGTCTGGCCGCCCAACGACTCCTGCGGCTCGTCCGCGCAACCATCCGGAATGACAATCGCGTACTTCACGTCGTGATCTCCATCAGGGACCGCCCCACCACCGGGCACCTGTCGTCCTGCTTGTCTTCTGTGGACCCGGGTGCCCTGCCGACGGGCCGGGACGGGTCATCTTGTTCCTTGAAGGGCCTGGGCTCCCGTTCAGTCCAGCACCCGCAGGACCATGGTGGGAGCCTGCACGGCTGGCAAGACGTTGATTTCGCTGACCGCTTTCCGCAGCCCGCCCTCGGTCGTGGTGTGGGTCATGACCACCAGCGACACGATCTCGTCCCCCGACTCGCTCGCCTCGTGCTGAATTACCGAGGCGATGGAGATCTGCTGGCGTCCCAGGATCCCGGTGATTTCGGCCAGCACACCGGGATGGTCCTCGACGTCGAACCGCAGGTAGTAGCGGCTGGAGACGCGCTCGTAATCGCGAGGCATGACCCGAGCCGGCCGCTGGGACCAGAGCTCCAGGGTGCGAAACGTTATCGCCGCTCGACCCACCACCGTGTCAATCAGGTCGGCCACCACGGCCGAGGCGGTGGGCATCCGGCCGGCGCCCAGGCCGTGGAACCAGACGCGGCCGACCGCATCGCCGACCACGCGGATGGCGTTGTACGCGTCGCGGACCTCGGCCAGGGGGGAATCGTGCCGGACCAGTTGCGGGGCGACGTGCAATTCCAATCCTTCCTCGACCAGCTGAGCCACGGCCAGCAGTTTGATGCGGTACCCCAGCTCGCGGGCAAACTGCAAATCGGCCGGCTGCAAGGTGTCGATCCCCTGGCGAGGGATCTCCTGCCAGGGGACGCGGGCGCCGAAGGCAAGATGAACGAGGATGGCCAGCTTTTGAGCGGCGTCGCTGCCGTCCACGTCCATCGTGGGGTCCGCCTCGGCGTAGCCTCGTCGTTGAGCTTCCTGGAGGGCGTCGGCATAACTGGCCCCCGCGGTGTCCATCTGGGAAATTACGAAGTTGCAGGTGCCGTTCAGGATCCCGTGCAGGGACAGAATCTGGTTCGCCGACAGGCACTGGCTGATGTTGGTCACCATGGGAATCCCGCCCCCCACCGCCGCGTCAAAGGCGATCGAGCGACCCAGTTGTCGAGCTCGATCAAACAGCTCGGGGCCGTGTTCGGCCAACAACGCCTTGTTCGCCGTGATCACATCCTTGCCGCTCTCCAGCAGCTGAATCATGATCGTTCGCGCCGGTTCCAGGCCCCCCACCAGCTGGATGACGGCCGTGATCTCCGGATCGTCGGTGACCTGAGCGATGTCGTCGGTCAGCAGCGCGGCGGGCAGCTGCACATCCCGCGGTTTCTTGAGGTCCCGCGCGACGACCTTTTTCAGGTTCACCCGGCGGCCGGCGTGTTGAGCCAGCCGGTCGCTTTGGTCGAGCAGGAGGTGGGCGACGCCGGTGCCGACAGTGCCCATCCCGATGATGGCGACGTGGGTGGTTTCCATGGGGACGCACCAGCAGAGAAGACGTAATCCCTCATCGTAAATAGACTTCGGCCGAACCGTCAACCGACCGGGGGGCCGCGGGGGGCCGCGGGAGGGCGTGTCCGAGCGGACCCGCCCAGATCGGCTCGGCCCTGCCGCTCGCGCCCCCCACCCACCCGCCGCCACCGCCGGCTTGTGCCCGGCGGCCGCGCCCCGCCTCGGCGGCTTGCGTGGCGGTGCGGCTCCTGCACAATAGCCGGTGCGCCGGCCGGTCAGCGGTGCGGGCCACCCACCCCCAGCGGGCCGTCGCCGGGCAACACGATGCCCGACGCGCCCCCCTCCCCACCGACTCACAAGGATCCCCCCATGGACTCCGCGGCTCTCGAATTTTTCCAAGAGATCCTGGAAACCCCCAGCCCGTCCGGCTACGAGCAACCTGTCCAGGAAGTCGTCCGCCGCTATGTGTCCGAATTTGCCGACGAAGTCAAAACCGACAGCCACGGGAACGTGATCGCGGTGAAGAACCCCGGGGCCCCCTTGCGGGTCATGCTGGCCGGACATTGCGACCAGATCGGCCTGATTGTCCAGCACATCGATGACAGCGGCTTTCTGTACGTTCAGCCGATCGGTGGCTGGGATCCCCAACAACTGATCGGTCAGCGGCTGACCGTCTGGGCGGCCGACGGTCCGGTCCCGGGCGTGATCGCGCGGAAGCCGATTCACCTTCTGACCGACGAAGAACGCAAGCAGGTCCCCAAGCTGAAGGACCTCTGGCTGGATATCGGCGCCAAAGACAAGGAAGAGGCCGCGGGGGTGGTCCGCATCGGGGACCCGGTCACGCTGCAACTAGGTTACCAGCAGTTGCGCAACGGCCTGGCCAACTCGCCAGCCATGGACGACAAGACCGGGCTGTGGGTGGTGATGGAAGCCCTCCGCCGCGCCAGCCAGCGACCGCTGAAGTGCGCCCTGTATGCCGTCTCCACTGTCCAGGAAGAAATTGGGCTGCGCGGAGCCCGCACCAGTGCTTACGGGATCGATCCCCAGGCGGGCATCGCCGTGGACGTGACCCATGCCACCGACTGTCCCACGATCGAGAAGAAAACCGAGGGGGACGTGGGACTGGGGAAGGGTCCGGTCATTTATCGCGGACCGAACAACAATCCGGTCGTGGTGGAGCGGTTGATCGAGCTGGCGGAAGAACACGAAATTCCCTATCAGCTGGGGGCGATCGGCCGAGCCAGCCCGACCGACGCCAATTCGCTGCAGGTCACCCGATCCGGGGTGGCCACCAGCCTGGTCAGCATTCCCAACCGCTACATGCACAGTGCGGTGGAGACGATTTCGCTGGACGACATCGACCACGCCGCGGAACTGCTGGCTCGCTTCGCCAGCGACCTCACCGGGCAGGAAGACTTTACGCCCTAGGGCGTGGTTCCCCGGGGAGTTGAGGGTCGAGCGGGACTGGAGGGTTGGCTGGGCCAGCCAAGGGCCGAGCGGCGGGGGGTGGGGGCCGCCTGTGGGGCGGTCCCGGACCTGGCTGCCAAATTGGCACCTGCGGCCCCCTGGTGGGGGAGTGCCCGGCGGCGGGGGGGTGGCGGGTCGAGCTGGCCCAAATCGATGTTTGGTCGAGATTTAGCGGGGCGCTGCTCGGCTTGGCATCTTGATTGCATCACCTGGGTTCTCAACGTGCGGCAGGCCTGCCAAAACGGCCGGCTTGTGTTATTGCGCACGGCGGACCCGCCCGTGGCGGGCGACCCTACCCCCGCACACCCCCACCAGCCTATCGCTCAGGAGGAATCAACTGTGGCAAAGAAGATGGTCTTTGACGACGAAGCGCGGCAGCCGTTGGCCGCGGGTGTCAGCAAATTAGCAAGGGCCGTGGCCAGCACGCTGGGCCCCCGCGGCCGCAACGCCGTGCTGGACAAAGGCTGGGGATCGCCCAAGGTGACCAAGGACGGGGTGACCGTGGCGGAAGATATCGACCTGGAAGACGCCAACGAAAACCTGGGTGCTCAGCTGGTCAAAGAAGCGGCCACCAAGACCAACGACGTGGCCGGCGACGGCACGACCACGGCCACGGTGTTGGCCGAGGCGATCTACAAGGAAGGGCTGAAGATGATCGCCGCCGGGGCCGACCCGATGGCCCTTTCGCGCGGCATCGCCAAGGCGACCGAGGCGGTCAGCCAAGCCATCACCGCGGCGGCCATCAAGATCGACGACAAGAACAAAAAGGAGATCACCCAAATTGCGACGATTGCCGGAAACAACGATCCGGAAATTGGCAGCGTGCTGGCCGACGCCTTCTTGAAGGTCGGCAAGGACGGCGTGATCACGGTTGAAGAGGGACGTTCGGCGGAAACGTACGTGGAAGTGGTGGAAGGGATGCAGTTCGACCGCGGTTTCCTCTCGCCCCACTTTGTCACCGACCCGGACAACCAGGAGGTCGAGCTGGAAAACTGCTATGTGCTGATCTACGAGGAAAAGATCTCCAGCGCCAAAAAGCTGGTCCCCCTGTTGGAGGCGGTCAGCAAAGAGAACAAGCCGCTGTTGATCATTGCCGAGGATGTGGATGGCGAGGCCTTGGCGACCCTGGTGGTCAACAAGATGCGCGGCATCCTCAGCGTGTGTGCCGTCAAGGCACCCGGTTACGGCGACCGCCGCAAAGCGATGTTGGGCGACCTGGCCGTGCTGACGGGCGGGACCGCTGTCTTCAAGGACCTGGGCATCGCGCTGGAATCGGTCAAGCTGGCCGATCTGGGCCGCGTCAAGAAAGTCAGCATCACGGCGGACAATACGACGATCGTCAAGGGCGCGGGGAAGAAAGAGGAAATCGACGGCCGCGTCCAGCAGATCCGGAAGGAAATCGAGGGGACCGACAGCGACTACGATCGGGAGAAGCTGCAAGAGCGGCTGGCCAAGCTGGCCGGGGGCGTGGCTCAGATCAATGTCGGCGCCGCGACCGAGACGGAAATGAAGGAACGCAAGGCGCTGCTGGAGGACGCCAAAAGCGCCACCCAGGCGGCCCTCGAGGAAGGGATTGTCCCCGGCGGAGGCGTGACGCTGATCCGCAGCGAAAAAGCCCTGGATAAACTGAAACTGGAAGGTGACCAACAGCTGGGCGCCACGATCATCCGGAAAGTGCTGGACTACCCCCTGCGGCTGATCGCCGACAACGCCGGTCACGACGGGGCGGTGGTCGTCAACCGCGTGCGGCAGCTGAAAGGGAAGACCGAAGGCTACAACGCCGACAAGGACAAGTACGTCGATCTGGTGGAAGACGGCATCATCGATCCGGCCAAAGTCGTCCGCACGGCTTTGCAAAATGCCGCCAGCGTCGCAGCCCTCTTGCTGACCACCGAAAGCCTGATCACCGAAATTCCCGAAAAGGAAGAACCGGGCGGTCACGACCACCACGACCACGGCATGGGTGGCATGGGTGGCATGGGCGGCATGGGAGGCATGCCTGGCATGGGCGGCATGGGTGGCATGCCCGGCATGATGTAATCCGGTGGCGGACCCCCCGCCGGCGGGCTGGCGGGGGGCAGCTTTCCCGCAACACAACGACATACAACGACCCATTACGCACAAGGAATCCAATCCGATGGCCAAACAAGAAAAATTTCGACCCCTGGACGATCGCGTGGTTGTGGAACTGATTGATGCTGAAGAAGTCACCGCGGGCGGCATCGTGTTGCCCGACACGGCTCGGGAGAAACCCCAGTTGGGGACCGTGGTCGCGGTGGGCCCGGGCAAACTGCTGGACAGCGGCCAGCGGGGCGAGATCTCGGTCTCGGTCGGCGACCAGGTCTATTTCGGCAAGTACGGGGGTGTCGAGCAGGAGTTGAATGGCAAAGACGTGAAGATCCTCCGCGAAAGCGAAATTCTGGCTAAGGTCGTGGACTGAAGCCTGGGGGAGCGCCATCCGCACAGGATGAGCGGGCCATGACCCAGACACCTCGAACTTTAAGTTCTCTACTTATAAGGAACTCAATCCGTGTCAAAACAACTGATGTTTGAAGATCACGCCCGCGCCAAGCTGCTGGAAGGCGTGGACCAACTGGCCAATGCCGTCGCCGTGACCATGGGTCCGACCGGCAAGAACGTGATCATCGACAAGTCATTTGGGGGCCCCAGTGTGACCAAGGACGGGGTGACCGTCAGCAAAGAGGTCGAACTGGAAGACCCCTTCGCGAACATGGGCGCCAAGTTGGTGAACGAGGTGGCCAGCAAGACGTCGGATATCGCCGGGGATGGGACGACAACGGCCACCGTGCTGGCCCGCGCCATCTTTCACGAGGGGCGGCGAAACGTGGTGGCTGGCAGCAATCCCATGGCGGTCCGCCGGGGGATTGAAAAAGCGGTTCAGGCGGCGGTCGACAAGTTGATGGAGATGGCGCGGCCGGTGGAGAGCAAGTCGGATGTGAGCAACGTGGGGGCGATCAGTGCCAACAACGACCCGACCATCGGCGAACTGCTGGCCGACGCCCTGGAAAAAGTCGGCAAGGACGGCGTGATTACTGTGGAAGAGGGGAAGACCACCGAAACCACCGTCGACTTCGTGGACGGCATGCAGTTCGACAAAGGTTTTATCTCGCCCTACTTCATCAATCGGCCATCGGAACGCGACTGCCTCATGGAAGACGCCTATATCCTGATTCAGGAAAAGAAGGTCAGCAACCTCCGCGAGCTGGTACCGTTGCTGGAAAAGACCAGCCAGAGCGGCAAGCCGCTGTTGATCATTGCCGAAGACGTGGAAGGCGAGGCCCTGGCGGCTCTGGTCGTGAACAAGCTGCGAGGCGTGCTGAACGTGTGCGCCGTCAAGGCGCCCGGCTTTGGCGATCGCCGCAAAGCGATGCTCAGCGACATCGCCATCCTCACCGGCGGCACGCTGGTCAGCGAGGAACTGGGGATCAAGCTGGAGAACCTGACCCTGGATCAGTTGGGACGAGCCAAGCAGATTACGGTGGACAAAAACGACACCACGATCGTGCAGGGTGCCGGCCGGCCTGAGGAGGTACAAAAGCGGATCGAGCAGTTGCGGCGGCAGATCGAAGCCACCGACAGCGACTACGATCGCGAAAAGCTGCAGGAACGGATGGCCAAGCTGACCGGCGGAGTGGCCGTGGTCTCGGTAGGGGCCGGCACCGAAGCCGACATGAAACAGAAGAAAGCCCGAGTGGAAGATGCCCTACACGCCACGCGAGCCGCGGTAGAAGAGGGAATTCTTCCCGGGGGCGGCGTGGCCCTGTTGCGGTGTCGCGACGCCGTGGAAGAGGTCCGCACGAAAGTGAAAGGCGATCAGAAAATCGGCGTGGACATCGTCCTGCGGGCCCTGGCCGCTCCCATTCGCCAGATCGCCGACAATAGCGGCGTCGACGGTTCGGTCATCGCCGACGAGATCCTGCGGAAACCGACCAATGTCGGCTATAACGCCAACACGGGCGAGTACACCGACATGTACAAGGCCGGCATCATTGATCCGGTGAAAGTCGTCCGCACCGCTCTGGCCAACGCCGCCAGCATCGCCGGCTTGATGCTGACCACCGAGGCCCTGGTGACCAACCTGGACGAAGAAGACAAAGACAAACAACGCGTGGAAGGCAGCATCGCCTGAGCGCGTCTGCCATGTTCAGCCAACCAGCGGGCCACTCCTGCCCCGGCAGCGGTGGCCCGCGGCGCGCCAGGAGCTGGCCAGACAAATTGCCGTAGGGGGGCGTCTAGGTCTGACCTATAATAAAACAGGCTCCAAAATGGGGGGGGAAGGCCAGCGGCAGAGCCCTGCTCAGCCCAACCCTGGCATCCCGTATCCCGCAGTCCGTAACTCGCCCCCCGCATCCCGTAACTCGTCTCCCGCACCCCGCACCCCGCCATGGCCAAGACTTCCAAAAGGGACTATTACGAAGTCCTGGGTGTCGATCGCGGCGCGGGCGATCGCGAAATTGCCGACGCGTATCGCAAGCTGGCGATCCGCTACCATCCGGACAAGAATCCGGGCGACGAAGAGGCCATTCAACGTTTTAAGGAGGCCGCCGAGGCGTTCGAGGTGCTGCATGACCGGAACAAGCGCGGCCGCTACGACCGCTTTGGGCATGCCGGTGTCGAGAACATGGCGGGTGGCTCGCCGCACTTCGCCGATATCGGCGACATCTTCGAGGCCTTTGGCGACATCTTTGGAGGCGGCATCTTCGACGACCTCTTCGGTGGCCGCCGCGGGACCCGCCGGGCCCGCCGCGGGGCCGACATTCAGTGCGAGGTGACGATCGAACTGTTAGAGGCCGCTCGAGGAGTAAAAAAACCGGTCCGCTTCCAGCGGCATCGGGCCTGTGAGGACTGCCAGGCCACGGGGGCCAAACAGGGATCGGCCTTGGAAACGTGCAGTTACTGCGGGGGCCGCGGGCAGGTGATTCAGTCCAGCGGCATTCTGCGGGTGCAGACCACCTGCCCCTCCTGCGGCGGCGGCGGACAGGTGATCAAAGAAAAATGCCCCACCTGCCGAGGCCAGGGGTACGTGGCCGAGTCGGTCCAGCGGGAGGTGGTGATCCCCGCCGGGGTCGACGACCAGATGCGGATTCGGATCACCGGCGAGGGGGAACCCAGCCCCAACGGCGGACCCCCGGGAGATTGTTATTGCTTTATCCACGTCCGCCAGCACCCCCTCTTCCGCCGTGACGGCAGCCAGCTGATCTGCCGCGTGCCGGTGACCTACTCGCAGGCGGCCCTGGGAGCGACGATTGAAGTGCCCACCTTGGAGGGCCCCGACCAGCTGAAAATCCCCGCCGGGACCCAGCCGGGCCAGGTCTTCACCCTCCGCCGCCGCGGGATGCCCGACCCCCGCGGCAATCACGTGGGTGACCTGCATATCCAAGTCGATGTGGAAGTGCCCAAGAAGCTGGATAGCGCTCAAGAAGATCTGATCCGCCAGCTGGCCGAACTGGAACACTCCCACGTCACGCCCCACCGCAAAAATTTCCTGGAAAAACTGCGGGACTATTTTGTGGCGGACGGTGACCAGCCAGACGAGGATCCGCCCGCATCATGAACCAGGACCTGCCCCAACCTGACCCGTCCGCCGGACCCAGCGACCAGCCGCGGGCGGAAAACGTGGAAGAATCCGCGGCCGCCGGTGACGCGCCGACCGCGGCCGCCTGGGATGGCTTGCGGCAAGAGCTGGAGGATGCCAACGACCGCGCCCTGCGGGCTCGAGCCGAATTGGACAACTACCGCAAACGGACTCAACGCGAACTGGAAAACGAACGCCGCTACGCCGCTCTGCCCCTCTTGCGCGAACTGCTGCCGGTGATGGACAATGTCCAGCGAGCGATCGAGGCGGCCCACCAGTCCGGCGATGCCGGCAGTCTCCTCGAAGGTTTCCAAATGGTCGCTCAGCAAATCCACAATGTTCTGGCTCAACAAGGCTGCCAGCCCATTGCGGCGGAAGCCGGAGAGCCGTTTGACCCCAGCCTGCACGAAGCCGTCTCCCAGTTGCCCAGCGACCAGTTCCCGTCCGGCCAGATTGTCCAGGTCACCCAGGCCGGCTACCAACTGCACGACCGTGTGATCCGTCCCAGCCAGGTCGTCGTCTCCTCCGGACCCCCCCCAGAAGGCAGTCAATAAATCGAACTCACTCCTCACCCCTCACCCCTCACCACTCACTCCTCCTCCCTCACTCCTCACCCCATGCCCACCTACGACTACCTGTGCGACGCCTGTGGACACCAGTTCGAACTGTTTCAGTCGATCACGGCCGAACCACAGCGAAAATGTCCTGACTGTGGCAAGCTGAAATTACGTCGCTTGTTCGGTACCGGGGCCGCGGTCGTGTTCAAAGGTTCCGGCTTTTACCAGACCGACTATCGCAGCGATTCGTACAAGCAGGGTGCTGCTCAAGCGAAGAAGGCCAAGGAAGGGGACAAGCCGGCGAAGAAAGAATCCAAATCTCCTCCCTCGGACAAAAAAACATCGGAGTAGCCGTCTCCGGCCCTGTATTCCCCCGACGAACGATCCCCCGGCGTGGTGCCTGGCCCCGTGGTTATCCGGCCGTGGCACGCGGGGACCTCCCGTTTCCCGACGATTGATGTCCTTGATCGCCTGTCCCATCTGCGGCCGCTCGTTTGAGCTTGAACTGGCCACGACCGCTCCGTTCTGTTCCGAGCGTTGTCGCCAGCTCGATTTGGGCCGCTGGATGAACGAAGAGTACGGCTTGCCGGTCGAGCGGGCGGAACAGCCTCCGGACGAGTTGCCGGGGGCGGGGGAGGAGTAGCCCCGGCGGCGTCCCGGTGCGAGGTGGGGCCGGCGGCGGTGCCCTTTTTCTTCTTGCCTCCCTTCCGGCGGCGGGTGATAATGCGGCTTTCCTGGGGTTCCTGCAGAGAAGGGGGGGCATGATGGTCGAGTCGTCTGTGGTTGCAAGCTCGCCGCCTGCCGACGAGCAACCGTACCGTCCCTGGTTGGTGATCTTTTATGCCTTGCGGCCCGCGATCGGGCTCCGCAACCTGGCCCTGGCAGCCCTGGGCCTGATCGGCACGATCGCCGGCTGGCGGGTCTGTTGGAATGTCCTGGTCCCGCCAGCCGGCGAAGGGAACGTCCCTCCGGGGCTGCTGGCTCGGTTGGCAGCGGAGGACGGCACGGCCTGGCCTCCCTGGCCCTGGCAGCCGGACTTCCCGCGGCTGGGCAGTCAGGGGTTGGGTCGACTGTGGGCCGACACCTGGCTGGAACCGGTGTTGAACCCGATCGCTCAGCTGACCTTACCGTTCCAGTTTCTGTGGGACCGCGATCTTTCCTATGTCGGCCTGGCGTATGCGATTGCGTGTGGCTTGTGGACCCTGGCCGTCTGGTCCTTCTTTGGAGGGGCGATCACGCGGACGGCCGTGTTGCGGCTGAGCCGCGACGAGGTGGCCGGCTGGCGTTCGGTGCGAAGTTTCGTGCAGTCCAAGTGGTCCTCCTATTTTGCGGCGCCGCTGTTTCCCCTCCTGGGGATCGGTCTGCTGGCCATCCCGGTAGCCGTGCTGGGGATCTTTGCTCGCGGCGATGCGAGTGCCTTGGTGACCGCCATTTTCTGGCCGTTGGCCCTGGTGGCCGGTTTCCTGATGGCGCTGCTGTTGGTCGGCCTGGCCTTCGGCTGGCCGCTGATGTGGTCCACGATCAGTGCCGAGGGGACGGACGCCTTTGATGCGCTCAGCCGTTCCTACGCCTACGTTTTTCAGCGCCCCTTGTTTTATCTTGCCTACGCGGCCCTGGCCGCGGGGGTGGGCGTGGTGGGGGGCTATCTGGTCCATTATTTCGCCCTTCTGGTCGTGCACGTCACCTTGTGGGGCGCCAGCTGGGGGGGCTCGGCCGACCGTGTGGCTCAGCTGGCCCAGCATGGTTTGGACTCGAACCTGGGCGGCTTCGCCTCGCTGCTGGTCATGTTTTGCAACAGCGCCGTGCTGACCCTGGCCGCCGGGTTTGCGATCAGCTACCTTTGGTGTGCCGCGGCGGCCATCTATTTGTTATTGCGGCGGCAGGTGGACGCGGCCGAACTGGATGACGTCTACCTGGAACCGCAGGAGGAACGTTTTGGTTTGCCGCCGTTGGACGAGGTCAGCGAGGACGTGGCCGACGACACACCCGCAGAGCTTTCGGATTCCCCGACGGAAGAGGACACCTGACACGACATTGACCGCATCGTGCGCGCCGTTACAATGATCTTCTCGGTAAGGCGCGTTGCCACGCGAACTCCCCGCTGGCCGGGGGAAATCGCCACCAGACTTGCGGGCTGTAGCTCAGCTTGGCTAGAGCGCTGCGTTCGGGACGCAGAGGTCGAAGGTTCAAATCCTTTCAGCCCGACTTTAACTTAAAACCCGCCGAAGTCTCATCTTAGATCACCTGCCGGCGGTCGGCAGTGCAGCCTTTTTTCCGAAGCGCAAAACGGTAATTACCGTTTTGGCCAACGAATTGGAGGTTTCGCACTATGACGTCCCCCCTTAGAATTAGTCCAGGAAAAGTGAGAGAATCCATTCGGGCCGAAGGCCCGGAAAGGATTCTTTTAGATGTCCCAGAAGCGACATACGGTAGATCAGATCATCTCCAAGCTACGGAGTGCCGATGTGGAACTCGGCAAGGAGAGGAAGGTCCCGGAAGTTTGCAAGAAGCTTGAGATCACGGAACAGACTTATGATCGCTGGCGTCAGAAGTACGGCGGCATGCAACCTGAAATGGCCAAGGAGCTGAAGGCCCTTCAAAAGGAGAATGCTCGGCTGAAAAAGATGGTGGCCCAGCAGGCTCTGGACATGGAGATCTTGAAGGAGGCCGCGAAGGGAAACTGGTAAGCCCCGAACGTCGACGGCGGACAATCGCCGAGGTACGTCGCCGTTTGGGGCCAGAGAAGATATCCGAGCGTCGAGCCTGCCGGGTGTTGGGGCAGCCGCGCAGCACTCAGCGCTACCAGTCGCGGCGGCCGAACGATGAACCCCGTTTGCTTCGAGATATGCGAACTTTGGCCAGGCAACGTCCGCGTTTTGGGGCAGAGCGCATTCATCGCCTGCTCGTAGAGCGTCATGGGCGGGTGAATCCCAAGCGGGTTCACCGTCTTTGGAAGCAAGAGCACATGCAAGTACCGAGAAAACAGCATCGCCGCCGCCGTTTTTCTGGTGGCAGCGAGAACAGCTGTGTGCGTCATCGGGCTGGGCACAAGGACCACGTCTGGTCGTACGACTTTTTAACGGATCGAACCGAAGATGGTCGCCAACTGCGCCTGTTGGCCGTGATCGACGAGTACACGCGTGAATGCCTGGCGATCGAGGTGGGGCGTTCGTTCACGGCCCAGGACGTGATTGGTGTCCTGCAGTACCTGTTTGCAGTCCGTGGCACGCCGGAGTCCATCCGCAGTGACAATGGTCCGGAATTTATGGCCAAGGCAGTCCGTCGTTGGCTTGAACAAGGCAACGTGCAGACGCTGTTCATTGCCAAGGGAAGTCCTTGGGAAAACGGCTACGTTGAATCCTTCAACGGCAAGCTCCGCGACGAGTTGCTGAACCGAGAACTGTTCTTGAGCTTGGAGGAAGCCTGCTGGCTGATCGACCGCTGGCGAATGGACTACAACCATCATCGACCGCACAGTGCATTGGATTACCGTACCCCTGCCGCATATGCGGCCGGCTGTGTTCTTCCGCGTTTCGCTGCGCTCAACCCTCCAGAACACAGCCGAGTTACTTGACCGAGTTACTTAACCTCGATTCTCTCGCTCACCCTGGTACAAATACGGGGGGGTGGTCACAGCCACCGACGGAAAAATACCGCTGTTCCGATTTATCTGTGCGGTTGCTTGCGGACAAAAGCTCCGCTCCACATTATTATGAAAACAGCGCGGCTACACCCCTGAATCCTGGAAATGAGTATCCGGTCAATCACCAAACAGCAGAATTAGATTCCGTATCGTACCTGTTCACTCTACTGGTTCGTCCGACACTGCTTTCAGGAGCAAGACCGTCACACTGCCGCTGATTAGCGTCACAACGCAGCCGGCGATGAAAATGATAATCTCAACCATTTCGAGATCCCCTTCCCGCCAGCATCAGTGGGCCAAACGCCAGAATGAATGGCACCCAAATGCCCACAAAAATCCTCTGCTCCTTGTATTCGTAAAATCAGAGTATCCGTAAAACCAGAGAAATACGGAGAGCACAAAAGAGATTGCAGCTGCCACTACGTATCCTGCTTTCACCCTCGCGATCGTAGACACCGTTTTCAACCCTTTTACGATTCATCTACTTGATTCATCTCCCAAGGCTGTCGTCCAACTCGGCATTGTAGTCGAAAACGCCTATCGTAAATGCCCAGTCCGTCAGTCCCTTGCGCGAAACTTTCAGGTGACTGAATCCGAATTCAAGCAATCAGGAAACCGATCGACAAGATGAATGAGTCGAGCAAGAAAAGCATTCAACAGGCGCTACTAAGCCCGTGCCATCAATCCACGATTCGCCGATGGTCGGCTCGTCTGGATAAGTGCTTCACAATCAGCGATCTCCAAAGGCTTTTCGAAAAACGAATACCGCCCGTCGTGGGCGATTATTTTCTCGGCGGAGCCAGCGACGAGCGCACAATGGAAGACAATGTGGCCGCCTTCGAGCAAACGCGATTTGCCCCGCACTACGGGGTCAGTCACCAAACAATCGAGATGACGACCACGATCGCCGGCACCGATATCACCATGCCGATCATTGCGGGTCCGATAGGCAGCCTGCGAACCTTGTGGCCCAAGGGCGAGGCGGTCGCCGCCAAGGCCGCGGGCGAAGCAGGGACCATCTGCACGCTGTCCACTTTGACGGGCACGCGGCTTGAAGAGGTCAAAGCGGCCTCGCCGCACGACTGCTGGTTTCAGCTCTATTTGGTGGGTGGCAAGGATGTTGCAATCAAGGGAATTGAACGCGCGAAAAGAGCCGGTTATTCAGCACTCGTGTTGACGATCGACACGCCAGTTGCAGGCCTGCGATATCGTGATATGCGAAACGGATCTGCCGAAGCAATCAACGGAAGCATTTTCCAGAAACTGAAGTTTGCGCCGCAGATGATGCGGCATCTGTCGTGGCTGACCAGCTTCTACCATGATGGCGGGCTGATGGAGTTTCCCAACATTGAGCTGCCGGGAGGCGAACCGATGCCTTACGCCGATATTGGGAACCAGCTTCAGCAATCCGCCGTGACTTGGGGCGACCTCGAATGGATTCGTGAAGTCTGGCAAGGTCCTATCATCATTAAAGGTATTCACACCGTTCACGACGCTTTGAAAGCAACGGATGCGGGCGCTGCAGCGATTGTAATCTCGAACCATGGCGGACGGCAGCTCGACCGCGTGTTGCCCACACTGCAGATGCTGCGGGAAATAGCGCCGCACATGAAGGGCCGGAGCACCGAAGTTCTTGTGGATGGAGGCATTCGGTCCGGAGGCGATGTCGCAATCGCCTTGGCCACAGGTGCAAAAGCTGTCCTGATCGGTCGCGCGTATGCGTTTGGATTAGGCGCCGCCGGCGAGGCCGGCGTGACAGCGGCTCTGTCGATCCTCAAGTCCGAACTCGAGCACACCATGCGACAACTCGGATGCGGAAGGCTCGAAGACTTGAATGAGTCGCATGTTCTGGACTATCGGCCGTAGCCAGCCAAAACGCCTTGTCCCACGAGTTCTCGATACAAACCCTCAGTCGAGGGGTGCCCCGGATCGGGCCCAGATTCGCCCCCAATTCGGGCCGTCGAAGACTTGATTTGAGGAGTTCTAAATCATCTTGGGCGATCGATTTCAGGCCCTGAATATCCAGTCGTGAACCCTTACACTTTGCGAATTCATGAGCCACCTCGCTATCCATTGACTTCAGGCCATTGAGGCTCAACTGACCATGGAACTTGCTCAGTTGGTGTGCAGCATCCCTATCGCATGAAGTTAGGCCATCCAGACCAAGGTATTTACTTGGGCCATTTGCACGCGGTGAAAGTTTCTGGTCGAGGTACCCAAACTGGCCCACCGGCAATGTGAGTCTAGAGCAGTTTGGTTGAGGGTTGAAGTATCTCTCGATTAAGGGTTTGTGGGGGGGGATCCTACCTCCTCCTCCGCATCAGCACAGCGGCGATCGCGGGTTAGTAGGTCTCTTTCTCGATGAGGTTGCCGTCCTTGTCCCATTTCAGACGCAACAACTCTTTGCCATTTTGAAAGCGTGTTTCTGTCAAATCTGAATCCGGACGACTCCGGTAAAGAGAGCGGAGCCGTTCGCCGTGATTGAATTGTTCTATTCTTTGAATAAAACCGTGGAAGCTATATCCGAAAGAGGTTCCATGCTTCTTGCCATTGAGAAAAGAACTTTCCGAAGACCGCTCACCGTTTGGGTCGTTATTCCAGTTCCAAAACGCAATTCCTGTGAAAGGCTCATCCTCACCACTGGCATAAGCAATAGACTCCTTGTCGTAGACTAGGTCATTGATTGGATACTCCCGTTCAGAAGTAATACGCTCCTTATTAAAAAGTAGGTCAACTTCAGGATACTCCAGTTCAAGGTCTTCCACCTCGTTCGTTTCAACGCTCTGCTCATCTGCATCGACATCCGCAGATTTGTAAACAGGATAGGTCTCCTCTTTAACCAGGTTGCCCGCTTCATCCCATTCCATTCGCACGGCTACATTGCCATTTTTGTAGACGGTTTCTGTGCTTTTCGAGCCGTCCTTTTGGAATTCAGTCAGCTTACCATTCCACTTTCTGGGATTTGTGCCGTCGTCGAGTTTCCGCGGCATCATAGCCCGGTACGAATTTTCAGTACCAGGCTTCCTAAGGCCGTCCCTCAGGATATTCAGATCATCCCGGGCGATTGATGTGACGTTATAGATATCCAGGCTGTTGCCTTTGAATTGTGCAAATTCCCGGGCCACGTCGCTATTCATTGACCTCAGTGCATAAAGGCCCAGCTAACCATGAAACTTGGCCAGTTCGTGTGCAACATCCCTGTCGCACGAAGTGAGGCCATCCAAACCAAGGTATTTTGATGGATATGGCGCAGGTGAAAATTTCGCCAGTTCGTGAGCGACGTCCTTGGAAATCGAAGTCAGGCCTTTGAGAGAGAGCGAGAACCCCTTCAAACGAGCTAATTCATGGGCCACCTCTCTGTCAATTGAAGTCAGGCGGTCAAGGTTCAGGGATTGATTTGATTTGTTCGCCTTCAAAACCAGTTCAGCGGCCTGCTCAGCAGTCAACGAAGTGCTGTTTTTTTGGCCGCCAGGTAAATCCTGTGCCAGGCAAATGCCGTGGCAGAGAATGAAGAGTGTAGTCATGAAAAATTTCATAATCATCTTTCGTTATCAGGTTCAAACAGGCAACGACATATGCCTTGTCGCATAGACGGCAGAAGTTAACGGCACTTTTGCAAGCGTTGCGATCGTTTCATGTGGTCGAGTTACGCAAACTGGCCCACCACCAATTTCTCATCTGACGCTACGTAGCATCTTTTTATCTAGTTCTTCGCTGTCACAAGACAACTGGATGCGAACGTTTTGGAAAAATCTCGTTAGAAATTCACCTGCTTGATGGAGCAAGATTTTGAGATACGGCAGTGCTCAGTTGCTGTCGCCATCCACAACGTTTGCCCTGCCACCGAGAGTTATCCGTAGAGATAAGTTGGATGGAGCCCGATAGATGTACTTCAGCAAGAGTGGAAGAAGCTTGACGCCATACTTGCGTGAACTTTAGTCAACTTTTGCGAGCAACGGCAATCGCTCGCGACTGGATACCACAATTCCGCCTGGCTTTTCGATCGTTACAGCAAACAAATAAACATCGTCCGCTCTCAGCTTGGCATCGATTGGAATGATGACTTCGTTTTCAGAGTCGACGTCGAAGACGCCCCCGTCGATCGGCGTCGCTTCGTCTTGACTCTTGGCGAAAATCCAGAGCTGATACTGTTCCTTGCTCGGTTGGTTTATTGGTAGTTTGCGAAATCGCATGTACCCTTGTTGACGCTTGTGGCTCCAAACGACATCGCCGCTTGCACCTTCGATCGGCGTTGGACCAGGCGACCAGTCAACTTGCACGATGTCGGTGGCCGAAGCGAGCAACTCGCTTCGCATTTGGGAAGGTGTAAGGTCTGGTGATCGGCCGTCATACCAGATAAAAAGAGCGAACGCCAAGCACGCGGCCGACACCAGCCAGGGGAGCCATGCGCGTCGCTTGCCTGCCCTATCAGTTGGTGGTTGCGGGGGCAGAGAAACGGTGGTTGGGGGATTGTCAGCCGAGTCCGGCGACTCGGTGTGTTCGCCGAGGAAACCCTTGGCCTGTGTCCGGAGCGTCTGACGCAGGCGAGCTGGAATCGGTTCTTTAATCGGTTCGCTCAACACTTGTTCGACGGTGGCAGCAACACGATCGAAGTCGTCCAAATCTTCGTGCGGCAGTTGATTCGATAACTGCATGAGTTCCGCTAACTCTGGCTCTGATAGCCCAAATATGGCTCGTTCCGCTTTTAATTCCTCGAAGCGTTCGCGATCAGCTTGTTCGTTCATCCCGCGCCTCCCACCAGTTTCTTAGGCACGTTCATGCAATCTCGCAAGTGAATCAGCCCGCGCCGGACTCTCGCCTTGACGGTGCCTAGCGGCGCACCGACGTGAGCCGAAATCTGCGACTGCGACAGGCCGTGATAGATTGCCAATTCTAAAACGCATCGCTGATCCTGGTGTAGCTTTTCCATGCAGCGATTGGCGCGAGCTGCTTCGTCGGCCAATTCAACCGTGTCGACTTGCTGGCGATCGGGTCGCTCCAATGCCGCTTCGTCGATCGGCTGTCCTTGCACAGAGCGTCCCAGCTTGCGGCGGCGGTCGATCAATCGGCGACGTGCCAGCATTACAACAAACGTCTTTTCTGACGCGATTTCCTGGTCGAAGCGTTCAGCGTTCTGCCAGATATCTACAAAGATCTCTTGCACCGCGTCTTCAGCATCCGCGGACGTCGGCAACAAACGCCGCGCGAGCGACCAGATCAAATCGCCGTAACGATCCAGGCACTGATGTACGGCAGTCTCTTCGCCGCAAGCAATCTGCGGTAATAGAAGCGCGTCCAAAATGACCTCGCCCATTTTCCTTTTTTCCCAACGCAAGCAAAACCGGCTGCATTATACAGCCGGTTTTGCTCGGTGGGAATTGATATTACTTTTCGGCCTTGGGGAGGATCACTGAGTCGATCACATGAATCACACCATTGGAGCAATGGATGTCGGTTTTCACGACTTTGGCCTCGTTAATCATCACCGTGTCGCCTGTTACGCTGACTTTAATCGGCGAACCTTGCACGGTCTCCGCTTCCTTCAGCGTAACCACGTCAGCAGCCGTGACTTTGCCGGCGACAACATGGTACGTCAAAATCGACACCAGCTTGTCTTTGTTTTCCGGCTTCAGCAGCGATTCGACCGTACCCTCGGGGAGTTTTTCAAAAGCTTCGTCCGTCGGAGCAAATACTGTGAACGGCCCGTCACCTTTCAATGTGTCGACCAGTCCAGCCGCTTTAACGGCAGCGACCAAAGTTCCGAAAGACTTCGCACTAACCGCGGTATCAACGATGTCTTTTTCGGCAGCTTGGGTTGCTACGGTGGAGACGGTGAGCGCGGCTACAGTCATGAAGGAAATTGCAAAACGTTTCATCGGTCTTTCTTTCTCTTGTTTGGGAGTGAAATGTCGTCGACTTCCGCAGTCGACATCCTGTTTTGAGCCGCTCACCAGACATTTCGCTCGATTACACGAATCGGATGCAAAATTCTTGGAGAATTCTCGCTAGAAGGAGAAGGAAAAATCGGAACGTTGGCGAAAAGCAAACATAGTTCGTAGTTTATTGATTTGGCGCCCGGCTCCTTTTGCTCTGAGAGGATGCCTCGATAGCCGATCTTCATATTCCTCCTAGGGATAGTCGGAGGAAAAGACCTCTTCGGTTTATGAGCGATCAAATACTACAGCGGGGATCGCGACCAGGGGGCGCAAGGTGTTTCAGTGAGGCGCTGAGGTCGCTCCCACCCAGGTAGCGAAGCGGCCAACGCAACCCAAGAGTCAGAAATCGTTCTTTTCCTGAGGCCCCGCGGCGTAACCCACGAGCCAACGGTAAGTTGTGGCCGGCCTGTTTCAAAAAACGTACCGACAATCAAAACCCCGAGAAACGTAGAAAGCCGAGGTTTTCGGGACAGCCTCATCCCCCAGGGGCGGCAGAGGCCACAGGCCCCGCCACCAGGGATATATGAGTGGTGTCAATCGCCACCTCTGGCCGCGCGAACCATCGCCAGGATGCCGGCCTTGAGGGCTTCCGGAAGCGAAGGCCAAGCGGCGATGACTTCCTTCAGAAACGGTAAGTACCGTTTTGGCATCACCCGCCCGGCGCGAAGTACCGTTGAACACGGTGTCTTTCCCTTTAGGATTGCGTAGATACCGAACCGATGTAGATTGCATCAGACGCCGGGAAAATGGCTGTTGTCTGCGGGTTTTTGGATATTTTCGGGACGCAGAGGTCGAAGGTTCAAATCCTTTCAGCCCGATTTTTTGGCCGCCTGAGCGGCGGCCTGCGAAGCGGTCGGCCCGTAGGCCCGTAGGCCGAAACAAGCTCAGCGCAGTTCCGGCAGGGCCTTGCCAAAAGGTATTCACCGTGCGGGAATCCCGGGGCGGCGGGACTTGTCCCGGCCCAGGGTCGCTTGCCCCGGCCCAGGATCGCTCCTAGAACCCCTGGGCCATCCGGTCGAAGCTTCCCAAGGGCCACCCGATGGGGTAAAAAGCAAGGAACGAGACCTGCCCCGCTTTTTCCCCGAGGAAAGAACGATGTTTCACAAATCGGAACTCCAGGAATATGCCCACAAGTTCCCTCAGGATCAGATGGGATATGTGCCCACCCAGGGCGACTGCTGGCGGCAAATGAAATTTGACCACGCTCATCAGGATCCGCATGAAGAGGGGATATCTGAGGACGAGCAGGCGCGGCGGATTGAGTACCTGGACAAGGTGTGGTGGCCGCAGGTCTTGGAGCAGGTCGCCGAAAATCGACAGCAGCTGGAAGAGGCCCACGGCGACTCGTTCATCCAGCATTGGGAGCGGGTCGTCAACAAGGCCCCAGAAGAGCCGCATGGGTTCGAGGTCGAGTAGACCCCTGGTCGGGTTGTGCCGCCGCGGGGGGCCCAAGGTCAAGCTCAGCCCGCCCTGCCGGCGGGAGGACCGGGGCGCTTGCCGAATATGCGGGTTATCGGCCTGGGACGGCCCGCCCAGCGGAAGCGGGGCCGCCTGGGCCCCGGAAAGGGGACCCGCCGCTGACCTATGCTTTGGCAGCGGGACGGCCGAGTGGACAGCTGGCGGGGTGGGCCTCGCCGGTGGATCCGGGGTGCCGCCTGCCACGGCGGACCCGCCACCGGAAAGGAGACGTGCCCCATCGCGTCTCCTCCCGAACCGCTCAGCCATCCCCTTTTGATCGCGGTAACGATTGGCTGACCCGTGACGAACCGATAAGCCCGATGTCCAAACGTGTCTTGATCTGTGACGACGAAGTCCACGTGACCACCCCGCTGGCCATCAAGTTCCGCAAGGCGGGCTTCGACGTGGTCACGGCCGCCGACGGGGAAGCCGCCTGGCAGGCCATTCAAGAACAGGTTCCCGATTTGTTGATCACCGATATTTGCATGCCGGGGTTGGATGGCTACCGTCTGGTGGACCGCATCCGTGACGACGAAAAGACCCGCCAGCTGCCCGTGGTGATGCTGACCTCGACGACCATCGACAGGCAGATTCAAGAGATCATGGACTGGCTGGGCGTGATCGAAGTCATGCACAAGCCCTACAGCGGCATGGGACTCTTGAAGATCGCCGAACGCGAACTGGGCCTCGCCGCTCTGCCCGCCCCCTAATCCTCCTGCGGATCTCCCGGCTCATTCGTCCAGCTCCTGTCCCGGGTCCCGCTGAGGCTGAGCGGACTTCTGTCGCCAGCCGGGGATGCCTTCGCGGACGATCCAGGGGACGATCACCAGGGCCGCCAGGGGATCGGCCCAGGACCAGCCGCAGGCGGCGTTCAGCACCAGCCCGGCCAGGGTGGTGCCGGAGAGCCAGGCGCAGGCGATCGTCTGGAAGGCGTCCGCCCTCAACGCTCCGCTCTGCAGCCCCCCCGCCGTCCGCAGCTTGGCCCAACCCAAGAGGGGCATGACCCCCAGCGACAAGCCGGTCAGCCCGATCCCCAGCAGGCTGGGCCGGGCCTCCGCGCCCCAACCCAGCAGCCGTCGCCCCGCGTCGATGCTGATGTAGAGTGCCAACAGCAGCAGCAGGCCGCTGGTGATCCGCGCCGCTCGCCTTTCCAGGCGGTCGGTGTTTACCGCGGTGTGCCCGCCGTATTCGCATCCCAAACGCCAGGTCACGACCACCGCACTGATGATCTCGATCGCCGACTCGATTCCGAAGGAGATGAGGGCTACTGAGTTGGCCAGCGTACCGGCCGCCAGGGCCACGATCGCTTCCACAACGTTCCACACCACCGTGGCCAGCGCCAGCCAAAGTCCGCGCCGCAACCCGGCAGCTCGATCAACAACATCAGGGGTCGGCATCCCTTGGTCCCGTGCGTCCGTGAGCTCTATCCCTTGGTCCGGCGTGTGAGCGGACATCGGCGGGGCGAATCACGGCGAATTGGACGTTCCAGATTCCCAGGGTGGCACACGTCACCAGGATCGGTTGCACCATCTGGTACGGGGTGCCGCGGTCGGCGCGGATGCGAACCTCCAAGTCCCGGCCCCGGGCGGCCAGTTCGTTGCCCAGCCGGCGGCGCAATTCCGCCTGCGAGACCGGCAGGGCGCCCAGGCGAAGCGAATAGCCGGCGGCGGTGGGGACCACGTTGATCGTCACCCGTGGGTCTGCGGCCGGGGGCAGGTCGACGCCCGTGCGGGCCGGGGGCAGGTCCAGCTGGGCCTGGACCTCTTGTCGAGCCAGATGGCTGGAGACCAGGAAGAAGATGATCAACAGGAACACCACGTCGATCATCGGCGTCATGTTCATTTCCAGACGCGAGCGTCGTCGGCTGAGCGGGATGCGCATGATGACTTACGCGGGCGGCGCCGGCGGGCGTGGCTGGCCGGCATTGGTGCGGGGGGGGTGGCGTTTCCGTTTCAGCGGGGCAAAGACGTGCTGGGCCATGTACGAACCTTCGGCCACCAGCTGATCGACCCGGTTGCGAAAGATGGCAAAGGCGGCCAGGGTGGGGATCGCGACCAACAGGCCGCCCACCGTGGTGACCAGGGCCTGGTAGATGCCCGTGGCCAGGTCCGCCGCTCGGGCCTGGCCTTGCGTGGCGGCCACTTCCTGAAAGGCGAAGATCATGCCGATCACCGTCCCCAGCAGGCCGATCATGGGAGCAATGTTGGCGATCACCGACAGGTATTCGATCTTGCGGAACAGCCGTGCCGACTGTTCGGCTGCGGCGTCCTCCATCGCTTTTTCCACCCCCGACCAGGCGCCATCGATTTCCGCCAGACCCGCCTGCAGGACGAAGGCCAGAAAACTGGGATGCTGGCGGCAAAGCGCATCGGCCTGGTCGGCGCGGCCGACCAGCAACTGGGATTGCACCCCTTCGGCCAGCCCGGGGGGCATCAGCACCGAGGCTCGGATGGAGAGGATGTGTTCGATCACCAGGGCCGCGGCGCAGATCGAGAGTCCCAAGAGGATCAGCACGATCAGAAAGCCGGTCAGTCCGCCGGAAAAGACAATCTGAAAGAAACCTTGCGGCCCGGGCGAGGCCTCCGCCTCCGCCGCCAGCTCGGCCGCCGGCGGGTTGCTGCCCGCCGCCGGACGGTCCTGCCCGCCGGCAGCTGCGGGGGCGGCGACGAACAGGAACAGGTACAGCAGGACCCGGGGCGTCATGGCTAAGTCGGTTTTTCGGAGTTGAGGTTGATCGCTTCCAGCCGCTGCTGCGCTTCGGCCGCCGCCGGTGTCGCCGGGAAGCCCGCGATCAATTCGCGGAAAACGCGACCGGCCGCGTCTGGCTGGCCCAGCTTTCCCAGCGACTTGCCGGCCGCCAGCAGCGATTCGGCCAGCAGGTGGGGAGCCGCCGGGTAGAGGATCCGGACCTGCAGCTGGGCCAGCGCGGCCCCTTCATGGTCGCCGGCCGCCGCCAGGGCCAGTCCCCAGGTGTGGCAGGGTCCGGCGCGTTGCGTCCGCGGCAGCTGGGCGATTACCGCCGGCCACCGATCCAGCTCCTGAGGGTCGGGACGGGCCAAACGCGTCCGCCACCGCTGGGCGGTCGCCAGGTGCCGCACCCGTGCATCGGGCTGCTGGGCGAGCGAGTCCAGGACCCCGATGGCCTGCTGGCGGTCGCCGCCGGCCAGCCCATAGCTGGCCCCCAGCAGCCGGATGGCGGGGAGGGGGTGTGCCAGCCAGGGGGCAATCTGCTGGGGGGTGGCCCGCTGGCCGCTGGTCCAGGCCAGGGGGATCGTGTCGAAATAAGGCGACTGGGGATCGTCCTCCAGGAGGGAAACAAACAACCGGCCCGCCGCATGATGCTCGCCGGCGGCGTGCCGGCAGCGGATCAGCGCGGCCGAGATTTGCTGGCGGACCCAAGCCCGCGGTTCCCGCTGGCCTTCCAGTGCCGCCTCGTAGTGGCGAGCGGCTTGCTGATAACGGCCCTCTTCCCAGCAGGCGTCTCCCTCCTGGTGGGGGGTGGTCCGCTCCGTCTCGATCCCTATCACCCGCTCGGCCGGGATCGTCACCTTCCGCCCTGGGG
>CAYFZZ010000365.1:0-12736 GCA_964347545.1 uncultured Planctomycetaceae bacterium
TCCGCGAAAGGCCAAAAAAATGGGCCAAAAAAGGGCCAAAAAAGGACAGGCATAACCGCGCGCCGCCGGGGCTGATCATGCCTGTCCTTTTTCGAACTTCGGAACTCACTTTTTCGGAACTCCGCCAATGGAGGACGGGCATTCCTGCCCCTCATACGGGGGACGGGCAGGAGTGCCCGTCCTACGGGAATCCGCGAAAGGCCAAAAAAATGGGCCAAAAAAGGGCCAAAAAAGGACAGGCATAACCGCGCGCCGCCGGGGCTGATCATGCCTGTCCTTTTTCGAACTTTCCCTACGGGAATTCGCGGAAGGCCAAAAAAGGGGCCAAAAAAGGACAGGGAAGAGGGAGGACGCGTGCCCAGGACTTATCGCTGGACGACGGTCTTCTGTGGGGGACGTGGGGGAGTTGATCGGCGGGCCTTAGCCTGAGGTGGCGGCCAGCAGTCCGGGCGCGGCCAGCTGGCTGCTGCCCATCAGGTACTGGTCGATGGCTCGAGCCGCGCCGCGGCCCTCGTTGATGGCCCACACCACCAGGCTCTGGCCCCGCCGGCAGTCGCCCGCCGCAAACACCCCGGGGACGTTGGTGGCAAAGCTGCCGTGGGCCGCGTCGAAGGTCTCCCAGTTGCCCCGCGGTTGTTGCATCTCTAGCCCCAACATCTGGGCGACCGTTTTTTCGGGGCCGACGAATCCGGTAGCCAGCAGGATCAGGTCGGCGGGCCACTCTTTTTCCGATCCCGACACCTCGCTGAACGGGGCCCGCTCCCCCGGCTGGCTCCAGTCGATCTCGACCGTCTTGACCGCACACAGCCGTCCCTGGCCGTCGTCGATAAACTGCTTGGTGAGGATATGGAATTCGCGGGGATCTTTACCGAAGTGGGCGGCCGTTTCGGCGTGCGAGTAGTCCACGCGGTAAATCCGCGGCCACTCGGGCCAGGGGTTGTTGTCCGCCCGCGTGGCGGGCGGGCGGTCCAGCAGTTCGAAGTTGACCAGGCTGCGGCAGCCGTGTCGCAGCGACGTACCGATACAGTCCGCTCCCGTATCCCCCCCGCCGATCACGATCACGTCCTTGTCCTTGGCCGACAGGTAGTCCCCGTTGGCCAGCTGGGAATCCAGCAGGCTCTTCGTATTGCGGGTCAGGAAATCCATGGCGAAGTGAATCCCCTCCAGCTGCCGTCCCGGGCAGCGGGCGGTGGGGTCGAAGGGCTGCGTGGCGCCGGTGGCCAGCAGGAGGGCATCGAAATCGGCCAGCAACTGTTGCGGATCGACAAACTGCACCGAGCCTCCATTGGCTTGCATGATCTGCGTCATGTGGCCGGGCGGGAAATCTTCCTCGCGGCCCACATGAGCCCCGGTGACAAAGCGGACCCCTTCCTCTTCCAGCAACCGCACTCGACGCTGGACCACCCCCTTGTCCAGTTTCATGTTGGGGATCCCGTACATCAGCAGTCCGCCGATGCGATCCGCCCGCTCGTACACCGTCACCTCGTGTCCGGCCTGGTTGAGTTGAGCGGCGGCGGCCAGGCCTGCTGGTCCGGAACCGACCACGGCCACCCGCTTGCCCGTGCGGACCGCTGGCGGATGGGGCTCGACCCACCCCTCAGCAAACCCGCGGTCGATGATGGCGTTTTCAATGTTCTTGATGGTGACCGGCGGATCGGTGATCCCCAGCACGCAGGCCCCTTCGCAGGGGGCCGGGCAGGTGCGGCCCGTAAACTCGGGAAAATTATTCGTCTTGTGCAGCCGGTCCAGGGCATCCCGCCAGCGGCCCTGGTAGACCAGATCGTTCCATTCGGGGATCAGGTTATCGATTGGGCAGCCGCTGGCCGACTGGCAGAAGGGGACGCCGCAGTCCATACAGCGGGCCCCCTGGGTCCGCAGGTGTTCGTCCGCCGGCGCGGTGAAGATCTCCTGGAAATCCTCAATCCGTTCCTCTTCCGGCCGGTACGGCACCGGCTGCCGCTGGAATTCTTTAAAGCCCGTTGGTTTACCCATGGTCATGACCTGCTGCTTGCCGGCCCTCCGCTAAAACTTCGCTGCCTTACCTTACGCTCTTCCCTCACCTTCCGCTCGGGGCCGCCACGCCGCTGGTCAGCGGGGCGGCCGCCGGCTGGGCTTCTGCTTTCCGCTGCAGCAAGACCCGCTTGTAATCGGTCGGCATGACTTTCACGAACTGGGGCAGGGTTTCGGACCAGCGGGCCAGCAGGTCGGCGGCGACTGTCGAGCCGGTGGATTGCTGATGGTGCTGGATCAGTTCGCGCAATTCCGCCAGATCCTCGACCGCTTCCACCTTCTCCAGTTCGACCATCCCCAGGTTACAGTTGGCCAGGAACTGGTCCTGGGGGTCCCAGATATAGGCCACCCCGCCGCTCATCCCCGCCGCGAAGTTGCGTCCGGTCGGTCCCAGGATGACCACCCGCCCGCCGGTCATGTACTCACAGCCGTGATCTCCCACCCCCTCGATGACGGTCCGAGCGCCGCTGTTACGGACGCAGAACCGTTCGGCGGCTCGGCCGCGGAAGAAGGCTTCGCCGCCGGTGGCCCCGTACAAGACGACGTTGCCGACAATGATATTTTCTTCGGGCACAAAGCTGCTGTGGGCCGGCGGATAGATGATAATCCGCCCGCCCGAGAGCCCCTTGCCCACGTAGTCGTTGGCGTCCCCGGCCAGTTCCAGGGTGATTCCGCGAGCCAGGAACGCCCCAAAGCTCTGCCCGGCCGAACCGTTCAGCCGGAAGTGGATCGTATCGTCTGGCAGACCCTTTTCTCCCCAGCGGCGAGCGAGGTGGTGGCTGAGGATCGTCCCCACGGTGCGGTTGGTGTTAACGATGTCCAGCTCCTCGCGGACTGGCTGGCCTTCGGTGAGGGCCGGCCCCGCCAGTTCCAGGAGGCGGGTCATATCCAGCGATTTTTCCAGGCCATGATCCTGAGCTCGGGTGCAGTACACCTCCACCTTGGGATGGGGCTTTTCCGCCGGCGTCAACAGTTCGGTCAGGTCCAGCCCGTCCACCTTCCAATGCTCAATCGCCCGGTTCGTATTGAGCCCATCGACGCGGCCGACCATTTCGTCGATCGAGCGAAAACCGAGCTGGGCCATGATCTCCCGTGCTTCCTCGGCGACCATGAACAGGTAATTCACCACGTGCTCGGGCTGGCCCGTAAACTTCTGCCTCAGCTCGGGATCCTGCGTGGCGATCCCGACCGGGCAGGTGTTCAGATGGCACTTCCGCATCATGATGCAGCCTAGGGCGATCAGCGGAGCGGTGCTGAACCCGAACTCTTCGGCCCCCAGCATGGCGGCGATCACGACGTCCCGGCCGGTCTTCAGCCCGCCGTCGGTCTGCAGGACCACGCGGCTGCGCAGATCGTTCAGCACCAGGGTCTGGTGCGTTTCGGCGATCCCCAGTTCCCACGGCAGGCCCGCGTGCTTGATGCTGGTCAGCGGCGAGGCCCCTGTCCCGCCGCCGTCTCCCGAGATCAGGATGTGATCGGCAAAGCCCTTAGCGACCCCCGCGGCGATCGTGCCCACGCCGATTTCCGAGACCAGTTTCACGCTGACCCGCGCCTGCGGATTGGCATTCTTCAGGTCATGGATCAACTGCTTGAGGTCCTCGATGGAGTAGATGTCATGGTGGGGCGGGGGGCTGATCAGGCCCACGCCGGGGGTCGAATAGCGGATCCGAGCGATATTTTCGTCCACCTTGCGGCCCGGCAGTTCGCCCCCTTCACCCGGCTTGGCGCCCTGAGCGATCTTGATTTGCAGTTCATCGGCGTTGGTCAGGTACCAGATCGTCACGCCGAACCGTCCGGAGGCGACCTGTTTGATGGCCGAACGTTTCGTGTCGCCGTTGTCCATCGTCTTGAAACGTTCCGGGTCCTCGCCTCCCTCCCCGGTGTTGCTCTTCCCCCCCAGCCGGTTCATGGCGATGGCCAGCGTTTCGTGCGATTCGGCCGAGATCGACCCAAAGCTCATCGCCCCCGTACAAAACCGCTTCACAATCTCCTTGGCCGGCTGGACCTCTTCCAGGGGGATGGGTCCGCCGTTGGCGTGGGGGCGGAAGGTCAACAGGCCTCGCAGGGCGCAGCGGGTCCGCGCGTCCTGGTTACAGTGTTCGGCAAAGCGGCGGTAGGCCTCGCGGCTGTCGGTCCGAGCGGCGACTTGCAGGTCGGCGATCGCCGCCGGGTCCCACATGTGCCGCTCCCCTTCCGCTCGCCAATGGAACTCGCCCGGATTGGGCAACAGGGGCAGCCGATCGGCCTGTTGGGGGGGATAACCCAGGGCGTGTCGCCGGAGGGCCTCTTCGGCCAGCACTTCGAAGTCGACCCCTTGGATGCGGCTGGCGGTGCCGGCAAAGCACCGCTGGATAACCTCGTCCTTCAACCCCACCGCCTCGAAGATCTGGGCCCCTTTGTAGGACTGCAGCGTGGAGATGCCCATCTTGGCCATGACTTTCAGCATCCCTTTGGCCACCCCCTTGCGGTAGGCGGCGACCAGGTCGTGGTCTTCCTTGGTGACCGGGTCGAATTCCTCGCCGTTGCTGCCTGAATCGACCGCCGGGTGCAGCCGTCCTTCTCCTCCCTCGTCGCCGCTGCCGACGTCCTCGCCGCGCTGGATCAGTCCCTCCCGGCGGCTCTTCCACAGCGACTCGAAGGCCAGGTAGGGGTTGATTGCATCGGCGCCGTAGCCGATCAACAGGCAGTGGTGATGGACCTCGCGGGCCTCGCCGGTCTCCAGGACCAGGCCGATCCGCGTCCGCTTGGTGCGGCGGACGAGGTGATGGTGCACGGCCCCGCAGGCCAGCAGGGAGCTGAGCGGCACGTGGTCGCGGTCGATGCGGCGATCGGAGAGGATCACCAGCGAGTAGCCGTCGTCGATTGCCTGTTCGGCCTCGGCACAGACCCGATCCAGAGCGGCCAGCATACCCCCTTTCCCCTCGGCCCGCGGCCAGGTGATGTCGATCGTCTTGGTCCGCCAGCCGCGCCCGGCCGGATGCCGGTCGATGTGCTGGAGGGCCGCCAGTTGTTCGTTGGAGAGGATCGGATGGGGAATCCGCAGCCGATGCGCGTGGTGGGGTGTGGTTTCCAGCAAATTCTGCTCGGGCCCGATATAGCACTCCAGCGACATCACGATCTCTTCGCGGATCGAGTCGATGGCCGGGTTGGTGACCTGAGCGAACAGCTGCTTGAAGTAGTCGTACAGCATCCGCGGCTTGTCCGAGAGGCAAGCCAGGGCGGCGTCGTTCCCCATCGAGCCGACGGGGTCCCGCAGTTGCTGGACCATGGGCAACAGCATGAACTGCATCGTTTCGATCGTATAGCCGAAGGCCTGCATCCGTTCCAAGAGGTTGGCCGGATGATAGCCGTGCGGTTCTTCGTCGGGATGCAGGTCGTTCAGGTCGATTCGCTGCTGGCGCAGCCAGTCGGCGTAGGGGCGGCGAGCGGCGAAGTCGTGTTTGACCTCTTCGTCGGGAATCAACCGACCCTGTTCGAAATCGATCAGGAAGATCCGGCCCGGCTGCAGCCGGCCCTTCTGTTTGACGTTGGCCGGGTCGACCTCGAGCACGCCCACCTCGCTGGCCATGATCACGCGGTCGTCGTGCGTGAGGTAGTATCGCGAGGGGCGGAGGCCGTTGCGGTCCAGCACGGCGCCGATGTAATGGCCATCGGTGAAGGCGATCGAAGCGGGACCGTCCCACGGTTCCATGAGGCAGGAATGGTATTCGTAAAAAGCCCGTTTATCGTCCGGCATCGACTCGTGGTTCTGCCACGCTTCGGGGATCATCATCATCACCGCTTCCTGCAGGGTGCGGCCGGTCATCAGCAGGAACTCCAGCACGTTGTCGAAATTCCCCGAATCGCTGCAATCGGGTTCGACAATCGGGAACAGCTTGCGGATCTGGTCGCCATACCAGTCGTTCTGCACGACGCCCTCCCGAGCGTGCATCCAGTTGGCGTTCCCCCGCAGGGTGTTGATTTCCCCGTTGTGGCTCATGAAGCGGTTCGGCTGAGCTCGATCCCAGCTGGGAAACGTATTCGTGGAGAACCGGGAATGGACCATCGCGAGGTGGGTGGTGAAATCGGGGTCGGTCAGGTCCGGGTAGTAGGGCAGCAGCTGCCAGGACATCAGCATGCCCTTGTAGATGATGACCTTGGTGGACAGGCTGTTGATGTAAAACACCTGCCGCTGCTGCAGGGAGGTATCCCCCCGCACTTGTCGCGTGACCCGCTTGCGAATGATGTACAGCTTGCGTTCAAAGTCCTCCTGGGTCAGCCCCGGAGCGGCCGCCACAAACAGCTGCTCGATGTGCGGTTCCGACTGCAGAGCGGTGGGGCCCACGTTCGCCGCTCGGGCGTCGGTCGGCACTGGCCGCCAGCCGACCAGCCGCTGGCCCTCCTCGGCGATGATCTGGGCCACGGCTTCCTGACAACGAGCTCGTTCGGCGGCCAGGCGGGGGAGGAAGACCAGTCCGGCGGCAAAGCTGCCCGGGGGGGGAAGTTCGGCCCCCAGGTCGGCGGCCGCGACCTTGGCCAGGAATTCGTGCGGCAGCGCGGTCAGGACGCCGGCCCCGTCGCCCGTGTTGGCCTCGCAGCCGCAGGCCCCCCGATGATCCATGCTGCGCAACACCTCGTCGGCGTCCAACAGGATCTGGTGGCTCCGCTGTCCCTTGATATGCGCCACGAAACCGACGCCGCACGAATCATGTTCGAGCGCTGGATCGTAAAGCCCCCGTCGGGGGGGCCGCCCATTTGGCCAGTTCCGGTTGGTCATCGTCTCTGCTCCTGCCTTCCTGTCTTCCTGGCTTGGTGTCTTTCTGTCTTTGGATGGCAAACCATCAAAGTCTGCTGATGGTCGGCGTTTTTTGGGAATTTGAACATGAGGTAACGGAGGGAACAGAGGGTGGTCATCGCCTCCGTTGACTCTGTTGGCTCCTGTTCAAAATCCGAATGTTTGGGTTGCGGCCGCAGGCCGCGGTGTGTCTGTGGTTCTTTGTGTCTGCGTGTCTTCCTGTTTCCTCGGTGCCTTCCTCCCTGGGCGGCCCTCCCTGGGCCGCTGCCGCTTACGATCCCACCAGCTCCTCTTCCGCTGGCCGATCGCCCGCGGCCGGAGCGGCCGCCGGCCGGTTGCCGGCCGAATCGTTGTCGGCCGAGCCGTTCCCGGCCGAGCCCTTCCCCGCCGGACTGCCCCCTGTCCGCTCGGCCTCGCTGGTCAACAGCTCGACGAACCGTCGAGCGGTCACGCCCAGCTCCTTACCCCGCCGCCGGATGATGCCCAGCGGGCGAACCAGCTCGCCGTTGGCCAGGGGCCGCACGGCCAGGGCCGCTTGAGCGGCGGATCCGGCGACCGTCGGCTGAGGCAGGAGGGCCACCCCGGCGTCGATCTCGACGGCCCGCTTGATTGTCTCGATATTGTCGAACTCCATCACCATCTCGACCTCGACCCGATGAGCATCCAGGACGCGGTCGATTTTGCGGCGGATGGTCAGATCGCGATCGAACCCGACCATGTTGACCCCCTCCAGAGCCTCGATCGGGATCTGCTCGAGACCCGCCAGACGATGCGAAGGGTGGCAGACCAACACCATCGGTTCGACCAGCCACGGGACCGCCTCGACGTCGCGGGTCGAGCGGGGGTAGCTGACCAGGCCCAGGTCGGCCTGGTCGGTCTGGACCGCCTCGTAGACGCGGTGCGGGTGGAGGTATTCCAGCCGCACGTTGGCCTTGGGATACCGCTGCAAAAAGCGTTTCAAGTAGCGGTCCATCTGATGCAGGCCGGCGGAATAGATCGACGCCACGCGGACCCGCCCCGCGACCTCGGAGTGCATTGTGCGGACCTCCTCCTCCAGGGCCAGGTACCGCTGGACCAGGCTGCGGCAACCCTGGTAGAAGACCTCCCCTTCGGCGGTCAGGCGGAGTGGCCGTCGCGAGCGGTCGATCAGCTTGACCTGGAGCCGCTGTTCCAGCTGGTGCACGACCTGGCTGGCACCGGACTGAGAAATCTGGTTGTCGTCGGCCGCCCGGGAAAAGCTGCGGCGGCTGACGACGTCACAGAAGATTTTCAGCGGTTTGAGGTGCATCGGTCGGCCCCGGGGTTTAATCAGTTATTCAAATAGAGCGGATTCGCAAGATTCAATTTTGAGATGATAGAATAGGCTGGGGCCGGTCGTTGGTCAAGCGGCCAGGGGGTCGAGCAGGGGGGGACGGCGGCCCCACCGGCCGTGCCGGATGGCTTGACGGTTTTGCCCCCCACCCGTTCTGCCCCCCGTCCCGTCAGTTCCCTGTGGCGGATCAGCCCCCATCGTGCTGGCGGCACCAGGCGATCATCTCCGCCACGCTCATCGCCGACCGGTCGACCGCCGCGGCCGGTTCGCTCTCTTCCGCCGGCGGCGGGGCCTGGCCCGCCGCCTCGGCTGCCGGTTCGTCCGCCGCCGGTTCGGCCGCCGCTGATTCCTCGGCCGCGGGCGGGGCGGCTTTTTCGCCGCGGAGCGCCGCGATCTTTTCGGCGACCGACATGGCGGCGGGGTCCTTGCTGGCGGCCGGGGCTGCGGGCGTGGCCTTGGCCGTGGGCTTGGCCGGGGCCGACGACGACTTCCCCCCGCGGGCCGCCGCCAGGATGTCCGCCGTGCTGGTCTTCCCCCCCGACGGGGCGGCCGCCGGTTTTTCCTGCCCGGTCTGCGGGGCCTGGCTGCCTGCGGCGCCTTGCATCCGAGCCATTTCCAGGGGGGAGAGTTTTTGGCCGGTCGCGGCCGGCTTGGCCGCCGGCTTGGCCGCCGGCTTCTTGGCCGGGGCCGCCTTCTGTTCCGGTTCCCGCGGCACCGGCCGCTCGACCACCTTCAAAAAATCGACGTCGATGTCGTACCAGCCGATATTGGCATCCGCCGCAAACTCGACCAGCGCCTTGCCGTTCATGTTGACCGTCCTGACTCGTCCCGGCGTCCCGCGAAACCGAGCCAGCTCGGGTCGCGCATCGTCGACCACCACAAACTTGTCCGTATAGTCCCGCTTCAGCTGTTCAATATGTTCAAAAACCATCAACCCGTATCCTGTCTCGCGTATCTCGTATTCCTTATCTATCCCGCATCCCGCAACCCGCAACCCGCCTCTCATCTAGCTGGCATCCCTTCGGGATGCATTTTTTTGGCGGAGTGGCCGCGTATCCGGAGGTGGCGCTGCGCTTACCTCCGGCTAATCGCTGCAACCGCTCCGCGGTTGAGTTGGGATGAGGATGCTTGTAGGACGGGCACTCCTGCCCGTCCCCCGCATGACGAGACCCGCACCCCATCACCTCCACTCCCTCCAACTCGTAGCCCCTAACTCCTTTCCGCCTTCCCTCTTCCCTCTTCCCAGGGAGTCAGGCACCGGCCTCAAAGAGGCCAGCTACAGGAGCCAGACTCCGGTCCTCTGGCTGGTGAGTGGTGAGTGGTGAGTCGTGAGCGGCAAGGCGCTAGCCGCCGGTGGCCCCAGAATCACCGTCCCCAAAACAGACCAGCGGCTAGTCCCGGCGCGCCGGGATTGGGACGTGCAACCCGTATCCCGCATCCCGCAGCCTGGACCACGAATGTACCCGGCCGGGCGAGGGGCGGACAAGCGGCGGGGGGCTGTCGCGGTGGGCCGGGCATCCACGGGAGGCGGCCCGGGGGGCCGCCGAGTGCCGATTCCCAGGCCTTGGCGGTGGGGTGGCGGATGGGGGCCAGCGGGGGGGGCAGATGGACGTTCCCGCGGGAGGGGACCATAATATAGCAGGTTTCTGGGACCATCGCTGGTCGGCTGCGGGGCGGCTGAATGACACGAGCTCTTCACTCACCAATCGCGCACCGTCTGGGCCAGATCCTGGCCCTGGCGGCTGCCATGTTTCTCACCGGCCGTGTGGCGCTGTTGATCGCCATCTCGCCCGGGGACGCAACCCCTATTTTTCCGCCGGCCGGGATCGCCCTGGCCGGGCTGCTGTTGTACGGCAACTCGCTGGCCGCCGGCGTCTTTCTCGGATCGCTGCTGATCAACCTCAGCCTGGGCGTTTCCTACTACGCCCTGGGGATCGCCGCGGGATCGACCGCTCAGGCCCTCCTGGGGGCCTGGCTGGTCCGCCGGTTCACCGGATTTCCCAACCCGCTGACGCAGGAGAGCACCGCGCAGAAGTTGCTCGTCTTGGGGGGCCCCGTGGCCTGCGTGCTGGCGGCCACGGTGGGCACCGCGTCGCTGGAATGGTCGGGCCAGCTGGCCCCGGCCGAGCGGGCATTTAATTGGCTGAATTGGTGGGTGGGGGATTCCCTGGGGGTGCTGATCTTTACCCCCTTCGTCCTGTTGCTGCTAGGCAAACCCCGCTCGGCGTGGCGCCCGCGGATGTCTACCCTGGGCGCGCCGCTGCTTTTGATCTGCGTGGCGGCGGTCGGCGTGTTTGTGTACGCGTCGTACCGGGAACGGCAGAATCTCGAAGCCGAGTTCCAGGGGCAGATCGTGACCCGGGTGGAAAGGGTTGAAGGACAGCGGGACAGGTACCTGGACGTCCTGCGGTCGATCGGCAGCCTTTACGCCAGTTCGCAGGAGGTCGAGCGGGACGAGTTCCACTCGTTTGTCCGCGGGGCCCTGCAGCAATATCCGGGTATCCAGGCGCTGGAGTGGGCACCCCGGGTGCCTGCGGAAGAGCGCGACCGCTTTTGCGACCTGGCCCGCCGCAAGGCCGAGATGGTGAAGGAACCAAACCCGGCCCTGGCGGCTGCTCTGGAAAAATTCGAGTTCACCCAACGGGTCACAGGGGAGGGGGAATCGACTTTCCAGATGGTCCCCGACGAGCCTCGTGATTATTACTACCCTGTGTATTACGTCGAGCCTTTTGAGCAGAACGAGGAGGCGTTGGGTTACAATTTGGGTTCGGATGCCAAGCGGCTGCGGGCGTTGGAAAAAGCGCGTGATACGGGCGAAATGGTGGCCAGCGGCAGAGTTCGGCTGGTCCAGGCACCGACGGGCTACGGCTGCCTGGCGATCCTGCCGATTTACCAGAACGAGCAACCCACCGCGACCCGGGCGGAACGTCAGCGCCACCTCCAAGGTTACGTGCTCGGCGTGTTTCGCATCACCGAGGCGATCACGAACGTGCTGGCCGAGCTACCTTCGATCGGCATCGATTTGCAGTTGCGGGATGTTTTGGCACCGCCCGGCGAGCAACTGATGTATGAGCAATTGTGCCAGGACGAGTCGCATTCCCGGACCAGTCTTCCGCCTGCCGAGCTTCCGATCGATTTTGCCGACCGACAGTGGTTGCTCAGCTTCCAAGCGACCTCCACCTTCGTCGCGGAGCAGCGCCCTTGGCAATCCTGGGCCATGCCGGTGGTGGTGATGCTGTTTACTGGTCTGGCGGTGGTGTTCCTCCTGGGAGCCACGGGGCGGGCCATTGAAATTCAAGAGCTGGTGGACCAGCGGACGGCCGAGCTGCAGGAGGCCAACGCGCAACTTCGCCAGAGCAACCAGGACCTGGAACAGTTCGCCTACGTGGCTTCGCACGACCTCCAGGAACCGTTACGGGCCGTGGCCGGTTTCTGCAGTTTGTTGAAGAACAAGTACGAGGGGACCCTGGATGAACGGGGGAGAAAATACGTCGATTTCGCCGTGGACGGCGCCCACCGGATGCAAAAGCTGTTGCTGGGCCTGCTGGAATATTCGCGGGTCAACACCCGCCCTGTGCAGCGTTTGTCGGCCGACTGCAATCAGCTGTTGAGCGAAGCGGTGGAGAATCTGCGCGTCTCTGTGGAGGATTCGGGGGCGGTCGTCGCCCACGACCCGCTGCCCACCATCCACGCCGATCCCACTCAGATCACCCAGCTGCTGCAGAACCTGGTTAGCAACGCCATCAAATACTGCGACCACGATCCGCCTCGGATCCATGTGGCCGCCCGCCGTGACGCCCACGACTGGACTTTTTCCGTAAGTGACAATGGGATTGGGATCAATCCGGACCACTGCGAGCGGGTGTTTGTCATCTTCCAGAGGCTGCACACCCGCGAAGCGTACGATGGGACGGGCATCGGGCTGGCGATCTGCAAGCGGATTGTGGAACGACATCATGGTCGCATCTGGGTAGAATCGGCCCCTGGGGAAGGCAGCACGTTTTTCTTCACGATCCCCGCGTAAGGCAGACCGGCATGAGCCCCGCGAACCAACTCGACCGACCCCTGGAAATCCTGTTGGCCGAGGACAGCCCCACCGACGCGGAATTGACGCAGGAGGCCCTGGCGACCTGCGGCATCCCACACCGGGTCCACGTCGTCGCCGACGGGACCAGGGTCCTGGACTTCCTCTTGCGGAAACCGCCTTACCGCGACGCGCCGCGGCCCGACCTGATCTTCCTGGACCTGAAAATGCCCCGCAAAGACGGCTGCGACGTGCTGCACGAACTGAACGCTTACGATAACCTTAAGACGATCCCCGTGATCGTGCTGACGACCTCGGTGGCCGCGACGGATGTGCGGGAGGTCTATGCCCGCCACGCCAACACCTATGTCACCAAGCCGTTGGACTTCGGGGAATTTGTGGAAGCGATGCACAAGATCGTGGAGTACTGGTTCACCATCGCCACGCTCCCCTCCTGACCCTCTTCCTGGCAGGAGTGAGGAGTGAGTGGTGAGTGGTGAGTGGTGAGGGGTGAGGGGTGAGTGGTGAGCGGCAAGGCGCTAGCCGCCGGTGGCCCCAGAATCACCGTCCCCAAAACAGACCAGCGGCTAGTCCCGGCGCGCCGGGATTGGGACGT
>CAYFZZ010000366.1:0-2601 GCA_964347545.1 uncultured Planctomycetaceae bacterium
CCGGCTGCTCAAGGTCGACCCCGGGCGGAAACGCCACCCTTTCGCGCCAAGATGGCCCTCAGCAGCCGGGGTGCTGACACAACCAGGCTGAAATCAGCCCGGCCACTTTTTTGGGAAACGTGGGGGGCTTAGCAAAGAATTTTCTGCCGCAGAGTGCTACCCAATTTTGTCAAGTTATCCCATCAAGTAGCGTGTCTGATTTGCCCTTCCGGGAACCAATCTTCGCTAAATCCTACCTGGCACGCCGAAATCGACGCGATCCATCACCTGGTCCAGCAGCCACGCGACTGGAACGGCCAACAACTCGTGCTCTACACGACCGCCGAACTGTGTCCCATGTGTCAGGGGGCCATTTTGTGGACGGGAATCGGCACCGTCGTTTTTTTAACGTCGATTCGCTTTTTACAGCGGCTGGGATGGAAGCAAATGGATCTCCAGGCGGCTGAGCTGGTGCGTCGCAGTCTTGCCTTTTCCTGCCAGTTGATTGGCGGGATCCTGGAGGAAGAATGCAACGCGCGGTTCTCTGCCGCAAATGGTAAAGAGAAGCCGTAACCGGGGCTCGCCACGGGGCCACCCCCAGCCGGCCCCCGCCCACTTTCCGATCTGTCGGGCGAAGGCCGGGCTCTTTCGTGGGGGGTATCGCCGCGCCGACAAAATTGGGCTTCTTGAGGCTGCCGATCAACCTGGCGCGTTGTTTGCACGCGCCGAGATGTTAGCATAGACAGGCAGGGAAGCGTGGTTGTCGCCACTCGGTCCTTCCAGCCCCGTCATGCCCCCCCGTCTGCTCCAGTCCAGCTATTCCGCGGTGCTCGACGGCCCGGCCTCACTCAGGAAAGCTCGCATGCTGATCGCCGCTCAAATTCGCCCTGATCTATGTGTCCCCGAAAACCGCGGCTCGCGACGCTTCGGTCACACCTCTTTGTTGCTGTGCTTCCTGGCGATACTGGTGATCTGCCCCCGGGTCTGCGTGTCTGAAGAGCTGACCGTCCCTGAGGCGGAGGCGATCGCGCGGGACGCAACCATCTACGGCTTCCCCATCATCACCAACTATCGCCAGATGTACAACTTGTCGCTCGATCCAGCCAGCGACGAATTTCAGGCGCCCTTGAATTCGCTCTGGAGCCGCACCCAGCTGATCACACCCGCCGACCGGGGAATGGTCACTCCCAATGTCGACACGCCGTATTCGTTTTTGTGGATGGACCTCCGCAGCGAGCCGTTGTTGCTGGGCGTTCCGGAAATCGAGGACGCGCGGTATTACTCCATCCAGCTGATTGATTTGTACAATTTCACTTTTGCTTACATTGGTTCTCGAGCCACGGGAAACCAGGCTGGGCATTACTTGATTGCCGGTCCGCGCTGGGACGGCGAGGTTCCCGCCAAGGTCAACCGGGTCATCCGTTGTGAAACGGATTTTGCGGCGGCGATTTACCGGACGCAATTGCAAGGGGATGAGGACTTGGAGAATGTCCGCCGCATCCAGGGCCTGTACACCGTGCAACCGCTCAGCGAATTTCTCGATCAACCGCCCCCGGCGGCGGCGACCAAGGTCGAGTTCCCGCGGCCGGTGCCGGCCCAAGACCCCGGGCTAGAATTCTTCGCTCAGCTGCAATTCCTGCTGCAGTTCTGCCCACCCCACCCCAGCGACGAAGAACTGCTGGCGCGGCTGGCGCGGATCGGCGTCACGGGCGACGCGCCGTTTGATGCGTCTGCCATGACCCCTCCGATGCAAGCCGCTCTGCAGCGGGGCCTGGCGGCAGGCGCGGCGGCCATCCAGGCGGCTGCGGCAAAGCTGAAGGTGGCCGAAGTGATTGGGAGCCGCGAAGTGGTGGGTGGCGACTATCTGAAGCGCGCCGTGGCGGCTCAGCTGGGACGCTTCGCCAATTCCAAAGAAGAAGCCCTCTATCCGCTCTACTTGACTGATGCCGAGGGAAAACCGCTCGACGCCCGCGACGCTCAGTACGTGATCAATTTTACGGAGAACGATCTGCCACCAGTCCATGCCTTTTGGTCGCTGACCATGTACGACGCCCACACCGAGGGGCTCGTGGAAAATCCCATCCGCCGCTACCGCGTCAGTTCTTCGCTGATCCCCGCCCTCACCCGCAACGCCGAAGGGGGGTTCACGCTGTACCTTCAACACAAGCCCCCGGACGAAAAGCAGGCGGCGAACTGGCTACCGGCACCCGCCGGACCCTTCTACCTGGTCATGCGGCTCTACTGGCCCCAGCCGGCCGCCTACGACGGCACCTGGACGCCCCCCCTGGTTTGGCGGCGAAACGGGACGGCCCCCGCTTCCAAACCGGCCGGTACCGAGGCGGCCGAAGAGGTCAAATCCTCGGTATTGGCCGATCAGCCCAAGCCGGAACTGGAACGACCCACGATCTGGGGCGAACCGACCGAAGTCCAGATCTTGATCTACGTGATCGACGTCGACGAAGTGAATTCGGCGGACCAGAGCTTTGCGGCCAGCGTCTATTTTCAGGCCCGCTGGAAGAATCCTTTTTTGCGCCACCAGGGCCCCGGCCCTCTCCATCGCCGCCTGACCGATGTCTGGAATCCGCGGCTGACGATCGTCAGCCAGCAGATGGCGTGGAAATC
>CAYFZZ010000367.1:0-3845 GCA_964347545.1 uncultured Planctomycetaceae bacterium
CACTTCCTGGGGGATCTGTTCATAGATCCCCGGCCCGCCCATTTTCAGGTTCAGCCGGCCGTTGACGGCCAGCACCGAATCGCGAATCTCTTCGGCCGTCAGCCGTCGCATGTCGAACCGCCAGAAGAGGTCGTTCTGGGGGTCCTCGAGGAGGGCCTGGTCGTTGCCGCGGGAGGACATTTGATAGGTGGCCGACAGCATGATCAGCTTGTGGATCCGTTTCAGCCGCCAGCCGCCATCGACCAGCTGGCGGGCCAGCCAGTCCAGCAGCAGGGGATGCGTGGGGGGGCTGCCTTGCATGCCGAAGTCGTTGGGCGAACGGACGATCCCCCGCCCGAAATGGTGTTGCCAGATGCGGTTGGCGATCACGCGGGCGGTGAGCGGGTTTTGGTGGCTGGCCAGCCAGTCGGCCAGGACGCGGCGGCGGCCGGACGAGCGGGCCTCGGGCGGTGCGGTCGGCAGGACAGGGGACTTTTCCTGGAGGACCTGGGGAAAGCCGGGGGTGACTTTTTCGCCCTGGGCGTGCGGGTTGCCCCGCTGCAGGACAAAGGTGTCCGGGGCCTGCGGGCCCTGTTCGGTAACGCTGAGCGCCCGCGCGGTGCCGGGTGCGTCGGCGGCCTGCAGCTGGCGGCGCGTTGCCAACAGCCGCTGGTAGCGAGTGAAATCGACCTGGCTGAGGACCTGGGGGACATTTTTCTGCAGGATTTCCAGCCGCCGCTGGTCGCCGGCAAAGCGAAAATCGTCTTTGTCCACTCCGTTCAGCCCCGCCGCCGCCCCTTGTTCGATGGCTGTGATCGCCTTCTGGACCGTTCGTCGCTTCTGCTCCAGCTGCTTGGCGGCGGCCGGCTGCTGCTGGTCGGTGGCAAGCGGCGTCAGCACGTTGCGGTTGTTGTCGTACGGTTTGATATTCTGAAAGAAGGCCGCCATCCGGTAGTAGTCGCGCTGGAGGATCGGGTCCAGCTTGTGGTCGTGGCACCGAGCACAGTTCATGGTCAGCCCCAGAAAGACCTGGCTGGTCGTGGTGATGATATCGTCCAGCTCGTCGGCCCGCGCCTGAGCTCGGTCGGACGGTTCGTCGTCCCACAAACCCAACCGATAAAAGCCGGTGGCGATGATCGAATCGGCGGTGACCTCGTCCAGCTCGTCGCCCGCCAGCTGTTCGCGGAGGAACTGGTCGAACGGCTTGTCCTGGTTGAACGCGCGAATCACATAGTCGCGGTACCGCCACACCTCCGGCTTGGGATTGTCCCGTTCGAAACTGTTCGACTCGGCATAACGGACCAGGTCCAGCCAGTGGCGGCCCCATTTTTCGCCATACTGTGGCGAGTCCAGCAGGCGGTCGACGACGGTTTCCCAGGCCCGGGGCGAATCGTCGGCCAGAAAACTTTCCACATCGGCCGGCTGGGGGGGAAGACCGGTCAGGTCGTAGGAGCCGCGGCGCAGCAGAGCGATCTTGGCGGCCTGCCCGTTGGGCACCAGGCCCTGCCGCTGGAGCCTGCTCAGCACAAACGCATCGATCGGCGTCCTGACCCAGTCCGGACGCTGGACATCCGGCGGCGCGGGATGGGCAAGCGGCTGGAAGGACCAGTGCCCTTGCCAGACGGCCCCCTCGCGGATCCATTTCTGCAGGACCTCGACTTCGGCGGGCGCCAGCCGCTGGTGGTCATCGGCCGGCGGCATCCGCAGGTCTTCGTCGTCGGTCGTAATCCGATGGATCAGCTCGCTCTGTTCTACCTGGCCGGGGACCACCGCCCGCTCGCCCGAATCCAGTTCGGCCAACACCCCCTCCTCGGTATCCAACCGCAAGCCGGCCTCGCGCGACGACTCGTCCGGTCCGTGGCAGGCATAACAGCGAGCGGACAGGATGGGTTGGACCTGGGAGCGGAAAAAGTCGGCGCTTCCTGCATCGCCTGCCGGCGAGCGCTGGGCGGCCGAGGGCGCCTCCTGCGGCTGGTCACCCGCCGCCCGCACGGCGCAGGCCACGATCAAGACGCTGGTCGCCGCGACCAACCGGAGATATGGCGAAAAGAGAAACATGGCGCAGTCAGCGGCAGAGGCGGGGGATCGGAAACGGGAGGCCGCGGGGGCCACGATCGTCATGCCGCGAGGCTTTTTATTGTGGCCCGCGATCCGCTCGCTTGTCAAGTTGTTGCCCAGCCAGCGCGGGCAGGATTGGTTTTTTCCCAACCATGTCGTGCGTGGCGGGAGGTGCCGGCTAGACCCGCGTCAACTTGGTCACGCGACCGCTGTGCACCCATTCGGCGACAAAGATATTGCCTTGGGCATCAAAGCACGCATCGTGGGGATGGACGAACTTGCCGGCCTGCCACAGCCGCGAGTTGCCGCGAATTTTTTGCTGGCCCTGACTCTTGATCCGCTGGACATCGTCGCCCAGGCGAGCCACGACCTGGTTGTCTTTGCCGAGGATGGTGAGCCGCGCGTGCAGTTCGGGGACGACCATCAGGTCTTGATACAGATCGACGTTGGCTGGCCACCCGTAACCGGCCAGGGTCTCGAGGTGCTGGCCGTCCAGGGTGAGGTACTGCAGCGTATGGTGAGCTCGATCGCAAACCACAATCGCCGGTTGCCGCCCCGGCCGGTCGTCGATCCAGATGCCGTGGGGCGTTTGGAACTTCCCTTGGCCTGGTCCCGGTCCGCCGAAGCTGGCTTTCCAGTTGGCGTCTTTGTCAAACCGATGGATAAAAAAGGAACCGTAACCGTCGGCCAGGAGGAAGTCGCCATCGGCAAGGAAGGCGAAGTTGGTGGGCAGGAAGCGATCGCGTCCCCACTTTTTTTCCGGGTGGGTATCTTCACCTTCGGCATAGACACCCGACTCCATGGGCGCGTGTTTCAGCCAGACGACTTCGCCGTTCAGATCCAGCTTGGCGAAGGCCTTCACCTGTTGATAGGCGCAGACGTAGAGGAATTCCTGGCCCCCTTCCTGGCGAACTTCGATCCCGTGCCCGCCGCCCTGAAACCGGTTGCCGAAAGCCCGCACGAACCGCCCCTGGGGATCGAACACAAAAATGGCCGGATGATCGGCCAGCTGGGCTCGTCCCTCGTGAATCACATACAAGTTTCCGGCTCGGTCGACCGCCACGTTGTGGGTGGTCTGCCAGGTGTACTTGTCCGGCAGCTGGGGCCACTGGTGATCGACCCGATAACGAAACTCGCCCTCGCCCACGATGGTGGTCGTATCGGTCTTGCTGGCAGTGATCACGGCGGGGGCCGCCAGCGTGGCGGCGCCGCCGGCCAGGGCCGAGCTCAGGAAGCGCCGGCGGGTCAGGTGGTAGTCGGCACGCCGTTTCATGATCCCGAATCTCCGATTCCCCGTGGTGACGATGGCCGCCCCGTTGTCCTCAAGGGCTGGTGGTGCGAGAGCAACCCCTTGTCGAGCCATGATTGTAGAGCAATTGTCCCCAATTGCTCCAGCCTGCAGAATACCGGCCATCCAGTCCAACCGCTTATAGAATCCTGGCCTCTAACTTCGCGCCGAGCAATTGGGACAATTGCTCTACACTCAATGGCTCCAGCCTGCAGAACAACGTATTGAAGATTGAAGATTGTAGAGCAATTGTCCCCAATTGCTCGGCCTGCAAAATACCGGCCGTCCAGTCCAACCGCTTACAGAACCCCGACCTCTAACTTTGCGCCGAGCAATTGGGACAATTGCTCTACACTCATTTGCTCTACACCCAATGGCTCTACACGCCATAGCCCGACGCTCCATCGCGGGTCAGGCGAAGGGGTCGTAGATCCCGGGGACCGGCACCGGGTATCTGCCTGCGGCGTCAGGGACCGTCGGCGGGGTGGAATCGATGGTGTAATCGTCGATGCCCGGGCAG
>CAYFZZ010000368.1:0-10082 GCA_964347545.1 uncultured Planctomycetaceae bacterium
CGGCCACGTCCAGCAACCGAGCTCGGGACGAACGCGTGGCCCAGGCGATGTGCGGCGTGATGTAGCAGTTCGGAGCGCTCAGCAGCGGATGGTCCGCCGGCGGGGGTTCGCGGTGCAACACGTCCAGCCCGGCGCCGGCCAAGCGACCCTCCTGCAAAGCCGCCGCCAGAGCGTGCTCGTCGATTAAAGGACCGCGACTGGTATTGATCAGAAAAGCCGTCGGCTTCATCAGCTGCAGCGCCTCGCGACTGACGATTTCCCGCGTGGCGGGGGTCAAGGGACAGTGCAGACTGACCACGTCGCTTTCGCGGAAAATCGTCTCCAGGGAAACAAACCGGACATCGCCTTCCTTACGGGCCGGACCCCCCCGGCACGCCAGGACCCGCATGCCAAAACGGCGAGCAAGCTCGGCCGTCGCTCGGCCAATGCGGCCGTAACCCACGATTCCCATCGTGAGGCCTTCCAGTTCGACCAGCGGGAACTCCCAGAAGCACCAATCCTCCGCACCGCTCCACCGCCCCTGGCGGACAGCGTCGGCATGCTGGCCCACGTGCTGGGTCAGGTTCAGCAGATGAGCGAAGACCATTTGCGCGACCGACCGCGTGCCGTAGGCGGGCACGTTGGTCACGACGATGGCTTGCTGGCCGGCAGCCGCGACGTCGACCACGTCGTAACCGGTGGCCAGCACGCCGATGTATTCCAGTGGGGGCAGCTGGCAGATCGTCTCGGCGGTCAGCGGCGTTTTGTTGGTCAACACGACCCGCGCCCCGGCCGCACGGGCAACGATCTGCTCAGCCGCCGTCCGGTCGTAGATCGCACACTCCCCCAGGGCCTCCAGCGGCTCCCAGCTGAGGTCGCCGGGGTTCAGCGTGTAGCCGTCCAACACAACAATGCGCGGGGGGGCGGTGGTCTTCATCGGGTGGGTCAGGCGTACCGCCGGCCGAGCGCTCCCTTCCGCCACGCGGGGCTCTGCACCGGCGCGGCCCAGCCCTCTGAGGCGGCACGCCCATCGGAATATCCCCGAGAGGATTCGAACCTCTAACCTTCGGCTCCGGAGGCCGACGCTCTATCCAATTGAGCTACGGGGACTGGGACCATGCGGCTACTGGAATCAGAACTTATGGCAGCCATCGCCGACTTGCAAGATGGGGACCCCGTCGCACGAGGTGCCTCACAGCGACGGGGACCCACAGCTTTGTGGGTCGGCTTGCCCGGGAATACGGTCGCGCCAGCCGCCAGGGGCCATCCCAGGCCCGCGACGCCCGGCATTGCGGTGCCATCGCTCGGCCTCTCGCAAATTCCCCTGGGCAAACCGCCGCTCAAGCCAGACTACCGCTCCACCCGCTCGACCGCGATCTCCAGGCGGCCCATGACCTGGACCACGGGCAGAAAGGAGGTGGCGGCGTTGGCGGCGCCCAGGTCGTCGTCCGCCAGCTTGATGTGGCCGACGCCGGTGCCCCCTTGGCCCTGCGTGGCATCCAGGGGCAGCCAGCCGCCGTCAATCCAGGCTTCGTTCCACATGTGGTAACCAAACGCGGCCAGCGGCGGGACGTAGACCAACCCCACCACGACCCGGGCCGGGATCTGGCGAGCGCGGAGGAGGGCGGCCAACAGCACGGCGTGTTCGCTGCAGTCCCCCTGTCGCGACCGGGCCACCTCCGCGGCGGTCGCCAGGGCCGTGGTGAAATCCTTCTCGGTAATCAGTTCCCCGACCCGCCGTTCCAGGGCCACCGCCAGCAGGCCCCGATTCTGCTCGTGCGGCAACACCTCACCCGCCAGGCGGACGACTAGCGGATCGTCGCTTTGAATCCACGTATTCGCCTCCCGGTCCCGGGCCGTAGGCCGGTCGCCAGCCGGTCCCTGGTGATCGTTCTCCCCACCCACGCGCAACCGGCGGACCGTGACCACCGCCTGCCCGTCCTCCCCCACGGCGGTGGATTGTGCCGCGCTGGGGGGAAAGATCTGTTGCAGGTCGTCGCCGGCTCGCGGCTGGCCCAGCGACACGCGGTAGCGGACGGCGGTGGCCCGCTGGACATCTTCCAGGCCCGCGACCGGAATCAACGTGTCGGCCACCAGGTCCAACTCCATCGCCTCCGTATTCTCCAAGGCCACCTGCCGGGTCGCGCGAAAGGTTACCTGCTGCAGGGAAGGCTCGAGCATCTTCAGCACCTCCCCTTGGGGATCGGTCCAGACGGTCGAGCGGAGATCGACAAGGCCCAGCTTGGTGACCGCGCCGATCTTCAGCAGCCGCTGGGGCCGGCCGTTCAGCATCTCGGTCTCTTCGAAATCCTCGGCCACCAGTTCGACGTCCGCCAGCTGGTGAAAGAGAGGCACCAACGCCTTCAGCTGCCGTCGTTGACCAGGCTGCAACGGGTCGGCTCGCAACGACTGCTCCATGCCAAAAAATCCCCGGTACTCGGGGGACCAGGCGAGGGTGGTCGTGGTGGTCTTGCCCAGCGAACGGATTTGCAGTTGCAGTTGGTCTGCTGCGACGTGGCCCACGGCCTCCACCGGCACGGGGCCCAGGACCAGGCGGCTGCGGGTCCGCAACAATTCCCCCTCAGGCGTCTCCACCGACTGGATCTCCGTCTTCATCGCCACCGGCTGACCCAGGCGCTTCATCTTGATGCTGACCATCATCTCCGTCTGCTCCAACCGCCGACCCGCCTGCTGGATGGCGATCCTCCGGGTGTGGCTAAAGCCGACCCGCTGGCCCTGGATGGTGATCACGTCCCAGCGATCGTCCAGCAGTCCGGCCGGGCGGGGGGGCGGGGGGGCCGGCTCGCCAGCCGGTGGCTCGGCCCCGGCCGGGACCAGGGCTGCGGCGGTGGCGACCAGCCCCAGGAGGGCGGCCCGCAGGGTCTCGAGGCCCGGGCAGGGGCCCGACGGCCGGTGGCGGGGTCCTGATCTCACTTGGGGGGTTCCTTTCGGCTGGCTGGGAGGCGGTGAGGGGCGCTTTTGGCCGCTGGGAGGGGTGAGGGGGGCGGGGGTGCTGGCCGGCCGAGCCACGGGGCCGCTGGCCGGCGGCCGCCGCATTGTAGAGCAAACCGCCGCTGCGTCGGAACGGCAGCAGATGTTCCTTTCTGGCAACCCCAACCCCCCTGTTTCCCGCGATTGGTGCAGGCGGCGCCGATTATGTGGCAGCCAAGCATTCGCCCATCGGTATGTCCCTCAGCCCATCCACCCGCCCGGCTCGATTTCGCTCCTCACCCGCCCGCTCGTCCCCGACCAGGGTGGTACAGTTCTGGAGGACGGCGCCCAGAGCGGGCGGGAATGTCGCCAGTTTTGGCCGTCGGTGGTTTTTCCTCGACACCTGCCCAGGACCAGAGCGGTTTTTCCGTTTCTAGCGGCCGCGGGCCAGTTTCCTGTCACAAGAAACCGTATTCCGGTGCCCCGCGGCCACAGGGACGTGACCTAAGATTGGTCAGAGTGCTTTCAGCGTCCGACATGAATCTCCCCCCAGACCCACATGCCGTTCTCGACAGACAAGTCCGTTTCTAAACAAGGTGCCGGGCCATCATGGGTTTCCTGAAAAAATTCTTTGGCAACGTGTTTCACGAAGAACTGCGCCACACGGCGCCCAGCAGTTTTGAGACCCTTTCGGACGAGGAGCTGGAAACGCACTTGAACATCGCTCGCTACGGCGACTTTCTGCTGACCGACGCCATCCGTCCCTCTTACGACCTGCAAGTCGTCCCCCGCAAAGGCTTTCGCCATGACGTGTTTCGCGACGACGCCAACCGGGTCTCGGTGCCGGTCCTGATGGGTTCGGCCTCCACCGAGGCCCTCTTCGACCTGTTTATCGACCTGCTGAACCCGCTGGGGGACCAGGTCGACGTGGTCCTGGAGACCAGCCACAGCCGTCAGGGGGGCGGGCATCGCGACCTGTACCGCGAACAGATCGACATGCCGGTGCTCAAAAGCATCCTCTACGACTACGAAGAAATGCTGTTGAACGACGGTTGCGCCGGGATCGCCGTGCTCAATCCCGGCGTTCCGCTGGAAGTTCAATTCGACGAACACAAGCTGTTGATCTGCTATGGTTCGGACCTGGAACCGTTCGAAGCGGTGTTTCGGGATCACCAGATCCCCTGTGAAGACCAGATGCAGTTCATCACGGAGGCCGAGCACGTGCATGCATCCAGCGACGAGTACCAGCAGCAGTTCGACGAGCTGAAGATGCGGCTGGGCCTGGACGCCGATTTTGCGTAAGGGGCGACCGGCGGCAGCCGTGGGCCGCCCCCATCCCCCGACCGGCCCGTCCGACCCCGGGTGCCGGCAGTGCCATCAGCCTCGCCGCCCCCCGCGCTGGCCGACACGGCCTGTGGGGGGGATCCCCGACCCTGCCGGCCCACTTGCTCTTGCCGCTGCCGCGGTCCCCGCACTAGACTCCGCCCCGATCTGGCCCAGGGCCGTGCCAGCGGGGGGGGATGGCCCGCCTCGGGGCGGGGCCAGCCCTCAAGCTTGAAACGTGGAATTGGGCATCTAGAATAGAACAGAGATGCTCGATCGCCCAAATCCCCATGCCACAGGGAGGTTGCGATGCGGCGGATGGTGATCGGTGTCGGATTGTTAGCAGGTGTCGTGGTCTTGGCCCGCGGGGCGGTGACCGCGCCCGAGCCGGTGTTTGCCAACCAGCCGGTGTCCCTTCCGGCGGGTCAAAACCTGATTGCTTTGACCCACACCCTGGAGGACGGCCACCAGCAGTTGACTGTCGTCGACCCCAAGTTGCGGGCGGTGGCTGTCTACCACATCCATCCGGCCAACGGCGCATTGACGCTCCGCAGCGTGCGAAACATCCACTGGGACCTGCAGATGAGTCAGTTCAACGGCGTCAGCCCGTTGCCGCAACAAATCCGATCGATGTTGGAACAGAATTAGCGTTCGGGTCCGAGCGTAATCTTTCCGACGGGCGCGGAGGGGTGGGGCAGGGGGCGACCTGCCGGTGACGAGCGCCCGGAGCGACGCATGGCCACAAAATTTATTCAGCTCGAAGACGCCGCCCAACAACTGGGGATTCCCACAGAGCAGCTCGCCGAGCTGCGCTCCCAGAATCAGATCCGCGGCTTCCGAGATGGTGCGACCTGGAAGTTCAAGCTGGAGGACGTGCAACAGTTGGCGGCGACGCTGGAAGGCCAAGGCCTGCCCGCGGCCAGCTCGGCCGCGCCGGAACCGGACCAGCCGGCCGAAAGCAGCGACCTGGAACTGACGCTGGACGACGAACCGGGCGGCGGGTCGGACGTGCCGCTGGCCCAGTCCCCTGGGGAAGCCGAGGGAGATTCGGTGTTGTTGAGCGAACGGGAACTGGGAGGCTCGGATGTTACCCCCAAGAGCACGATCATTGACGACGCGTCCGAGTCGGGGCAAGACAGCGACATCACCCTGGCCCAGGAAGAACAGCCCGGGGAAGCCAGCGATGTGCAGCTGGTCGGCGACTCGATGATCAAGGGCAGCGATATCGGTCTGGCCGAAAGCCAGCTTGACTTGGATGCCGTCGATGAAGGCGCGGTTACCATGCGCCAACCGGCAGAGACTCCCCAGGAAGACTCCGGCTCGGACCTCAGCCTGCAATTCGAAGACCTCTCGGGGCTGAACCTGGAAGCCACGGACGAATCCGAGGAAGTCAAGCTGGCCTCGGAGTCCGCGGGGGACGCGGGCAGCGATTTAGAGATCGCCGGCGACAGCGGGCTCTCCCTCCAGGGGAGCGACGCGCTGGCAGGCGCTTCGTCCGAACTGGATTTGGCATCGAGCGAGGATGACGAGGACGAGCTGGTGTTGGGGGAGGGGAGCGGCAGCGACATCACGGCGGGCGCCGGCGACAGCGGGATCTCCCTGGCCGACCCGACCGACAGCGGGCTCTCCCTCGAAGAACCACCGGCCGACCTGGATCTGAGCGGGTCGCAGGTGGACGAGTCCCTGGTGCTGGGCGAAGACGACATGATCACCCTCGGCGATGACCTGGCAGGCGCTTCGGCGCCCACGGCACTGAAGACCGACGACGATTTCCTGCTGACCCCCCTGGAAGGCGACGACGACCTCTCGGAAAGCGCCTCGCAAGTCATCCCCCTGGACGAAGCGGGCGTGGCCTACGACCCGTCCCAGGCCACCATGCTGCAGCCGGAAGGCCAGACCGATTTGGGAGAGGGGCTGCTGTTGGCCGACGCAGATCTGACCGAGGGGCCCACCATGATCGGCGGTGCCGCCGTGGCGCAACCCTCCTTCGCGGGCGGGCCCCAGCCCGCGCCGATCATCATGGCCCCGGCCATTCCCGAAGCCCCTTACTCGATCTGGAACGTGTTGAGCCTCTTCTGCTGTATCGCCATGTTGTGCTTGACCGGCATGCTGATGTACGACGTGGTGCGGCAGATATGGAGCTGGGAAGAACCGTACGCAGTCAACAGCGATCTGATGCAAGCCATTCTAAATCTGTTCAGTTAACAGGGATTCAAGGAATTTCAGCGTCAACCACCCGATCATCAGGAAGATGAGGCCTGTTTGCCGCGGGGAACGCACTGCATCCTCCGCCGCGGCGGACCGCGCCGGGTAACGAAAGGAGTCGTATCATGGGGCGCCTGTCAGCCAGTCTCGCCGCTCGACACGGGCGGTTCTTCGCGCCAATGGCCATCTGCCTCTTGTGCAGCGGTTGCCTGGTACCCGCTTCGCGCGTGGCCGCCTACCGCGAACAGTACCAGCAGCTGTGCGCCCAGAACCAGGCCCTGGAAGCTCAACTCCGCAACCTCGATGCTCACAGCCGTAAGCTGGAAAGCCAGCTGGTCTTGACCGAGGACGAGCTGCAGACGGCGGATCGGCGCGGTCAGGTCGATCGCCGCCGCCTGGAAAACTTCCAGCACGAACGGGACGAAATCTACCGCCGCTTTGGCTCGGGCCCGCTCCCCTCCGGCGTCGGCCAGCAGCTGGCCGAACTGGCCCGCCGCTATCCCGGCTTGCATTACGATGAACCGTCCGGTGCCGCCAAACTGGATGCCGACATCCTGTTCGCCACCGCCGAGGCCGACCTGCGACCCGAAGGGCGCCAGATGCTGGACGAATTCCTGGCCATCCTCAAGTCCGATTCCGCCCGCACATTGCGGGTCATGGTCGTGGGCCACACCGACGATCGCCGCATCGAAGGCCAGCAAGCGCGGGACATTTATCCCAACAACTGGCACCTGGGGGCCGCCCGGGCCCTCTCGGTCAGCGATTACCTCCGCGTCCGCGGCTTGCGCGAAGATCGCCTGGGAGTCGCCACCTACGGGAAATTCCAACCCATCGTGGCCAACAGTTCGGAACCGAACCGCCAGCGGAATCGCCGCGTGGAACTGTTCCTCATCGCACCGGAAGTCCCCGTGGTCGGCTGGACCGAAACGTTCACCCGCGTCTATCGCTAAAGGCACCCGGAAAATCCGGCCGCGGCGGATGGCCGCCGCCCGCGGGGCTCGCCATCGCGTACCGTGCTCCCCACACCACGCGCCGCGGGGATCGCCGGTCGCTCTACCCACCGCTGTCCGGGACCCTATAATGACACGGTGTCTGCATGTCCGGCGATTCGCCGGGGCTCGCGACCGCGGCCCCCGGATCGCTCCCGCCCGATCGCTCAACCCCCATTTCGCATGCTCGGCGTCTGCCCCCCGCCAACCGTCCTCGTCGCCCCCCTGGGGCTGGCCCTGTGCGCCCTGATCGCCGGCTGTCAGCAGGAAGACCCGATCCAACCGTATCTGGTTCTGAAGGACGAGCGGGTGCAGGAGATCGGCCGCCGCAAGCTGGCCACCAAGGATCGCCTGCTGGTCGCCATGTTTCGCCAGGCGGGGCAGGGGTGGTTTTTCAAACTGGTCGGGCCCCGGGACCAGGTCACGCGCCACGCCGCCGACTTCCACCAACTGATCCGCTCGGTCCGCTTCGCCCCCGGCGACACCGGGCCACCCACCTGGACGCTGCCAGCCGGCTGGCAATCCCAGACGGGGGGAGGCGGCATGCGGCATGCCACCTTGCAGATCCCCGCCGAGCAGCCGCCCCTGGCCGTGACCGTGGTTGCCCTGGGGATCCGGGTGGCCGACCAGCGGCAGTATCTGTTGGAAAACCTCAATCGCTGGCGCGACCAGCTGCAGCTGCCGGCAGTCGATCTGGCTGACCTCTCTTCGCACCTGGAAGAACTGGAGGTGGACGGGCAACCGGCGGTGATCGTGGACCTGCTCGGCAACCTGGCCGTCCCGCAGGGGAACATCAACCGGCCTGACCTGGTTCGTCGCGGACCGGCCACAGACCGCCCGCGCGGCCCGGCCACTGCCGCCCGCCGGCCACGGGAAGGCCACGACCCCTCGGTGTTGGAGTGCCAGCCCCCGGCTGGCTGGCAACCCGCCCGCCTGGGCCCCCTGGACAAGGCCCACTACCAGGTGCGGGAGGGTCAGGCCCAGCTGGACATCAGCGTCCGTTCGGCCGGCGGCCGCTTGCTGGACAACGTCAATCGCTGGCGCCGCCAAATCCAGCTCGGTCCGCTCGACGCCGCTGCCCTGGCCGCCGCCCTCCAGCCGCTGACCGTGGCCGATCAGGAGGGGAAGTATATTGAGATCCGGGGGCCCGACGCGGGGGGCTCAGCCCAGGCAATCTACGGCGTGGTGGTCGACATCGGCCCCCGCACGTGGTTCGTCAAGTTGCAGGGCGACGCCGATTTGGCCGCTCGTGAAAAGCAAAATTTTCGCACCTTCGCCGAATCGCTCCGCTTTAAATCCGGATAACGCCCATGGCCACCTCTCCTGCCACAGACGCCCTTCCCCGGCCCGCCTTCTGGGCCGACGTCACGGCCGCCGCGTGGGCCCGGCCGCTGACCGCCGCGCTGGCGCCCCTGGCTTCGCTGCGGCTGACCGTGATCCTCTTCGCCCTGGCGATCGGGATTGTGATGATCGGCACGCTGGGACAGGTCGAAATGGACATGTGGTCGGTGATGGCCCACTATTTTTATCGCTGGCTGGCATGGGTCCCGGTGCGTCTCTTCTTTCCACCGGCCTGGTTCCCGGGCCTGCCGCCGGCCACGATGCGGGTCATCTTTGCCGCGACGGTCGCGGTCCTGGGCACGCCCCTGGCCGCCGGCATCGTCGCTCAACTGCTGGCCGGCCGGCCGCTGGCCCGCCCCCTGACCCTGGCCACCGTGGCCCTGGGCCTGCTGACCGCCTTGACGTCCGCCGCCGGCGGCGGATTCTACTTTCCCGGCGGCAAGGCGATTGGCCTGGCCATGGTGGCCAACCTGTTGGCCGCCCACACCATCCGCTTTCGCATCCGGGCTCGCGGAAAACGCCTCGCGACAGGCATCCTGGTCCTGGCCGCCGGCATGTTCACCACCTGGCTGGTGATCGCCAGCGGACACAACCCGGCCGGTGTGCAGGGGGTCCCTTTCTTTGAAGAGTGGACGCGGCTGTGGCAGGCCCTAAAGATCGCGTTTATCGCCGGCGTGGCGGCGGCCGTGGCCGTCACGATCTATTTCGCCAGCCGGGGCGCCTCCCGCCGGCTCGACTTCTGGATGTTCGTCGCCCTCCTGCTGCCTTGGATCGGCCTGGCAGCCTGGCTGGGCTGGCCCGGCAACGACGTTTACCTGGGCCACGCCGGGATGCGGATCCTGTGGCAGTTGATCAAAGCCGAATCCGCCGCCCTCGTGCTGCTGGCCGGCTGCCTGCTGCTGTTCCACCGCCGAGCGGGCGTGGTGCTGCTGCACGGCGGCGTCCTCCTGATGATGTTCGGCCAGGTGTTCGTCAGCCACTTCGATGTGGAAGAACAGATGACCATCGCCGAAGGCCAGACCGTCAACTACGCGCAGGACATCCGCGCCGTGGAACTGGCGGTTATCGACCGCGACCTGCCAGGGGATGACCAGCACCAGCGTGTGGTGGCCATTCCCCTGTTTCGCAATGGCGACGAGTCACGGTTCCTGGCCGCCCAAGAGATCCGGCATGACGCCTTGCCCTTCGATATCGAAATTCGCCAGTACTTCCCCAACTCGAATATCGTCCCGGTTTCCCCGACCCAGGAGCCCCAGCTGGCCACCCGCGGGAAGGGGCTCTCCCTGCGAGCCGTCCCTGCCAAGGCGGCCACCG
>CAYFZZ010000369.1:0-5823 GCA_964347545.1 uncultured Planctomycetaceae bacterium
TTCCACCCTGAGCGCAGACACTGTGCGAACGCTTGACCGGCGTGAGGCTCAGCAGGTCCACGCTCATGCCCGCCTCGGCCAACTGCATCGTGACCGACAGCCCGGCCAGCCCGCCACCCACCACAACGACTCGATCTTTGGCGGTTGCTTGTGTCATCAATCTTTTGCCTTTGCAGGACGGAATGGTTTCACGGCATTTGGCTGGTACCGCCAATCTCTACTTCCTGACTTCCTGGGATTCGTCACCGTCAATCTCCTGCCGCTCGGCGGGCGAAAACCGTTTCTCGGGCGTCGCCGGGACTTCCAACAACTGGAGGCGACCTTCGTACATTTGATCTTCTTTTTCCAGCGCCTGCTGCCGGTCGACGCGGGCCATGCCAAACAGGGCGGACATGCCTAGCACGAGGATCGCGATTCCGATCCCACTACACAGCCAGCCGGCGCGACGCTGAGCCTGCGGGCTGGTCCACACCCCCCAGGTGATCCCCATCGTCCAGATCCCGTTGGCCAGATGGTAGACGCAGGCGGTAATGCCGATCGCGTACAAGGTCACCACCACGCCCGACTGGAGGGCCAGCGCCGCGCTGCTGGCGGCGTTGTAGGGACGAAAGCGGGCGCCTCCTAGCGGTTCGGCCAGATACTTCAGCCACCATTCGGAGTGAAACCAGCCATGCATGTGGAACACGTGCCAGGCGATGAAGACGAAGGCAATCATCCCGGTGGCTCGCTGGAGGGCGTAACGGACGTTGCCGCTGTAGGGATAGTTGCCCGTGTTGGGCAGCCCCCCGGCCACGATCACGACGCCGATGATCGCGTGGAACAGAATGGGCAGGAAGATGAATCCCCACTCGACCAGCGGCAACAGCGGGCCCAACCCGTGGATCGCGTAGACGTTTTTTTGGAAGACCTCCGGCCCGGCCAGGACGCTGGCGTTGGTCAACAGATGGACCACCATGTAGGCGCCCACGGGGACCAGTCCGCTGAGCGAGTGCAGCCGCCGAATCAGGAATTCGTGCCGGGCCATAAACGAAATCTGGGACGGTGCGGCCACAATGCTTCCTTTTGACTGCGATTGGGCTGAGCTTCGCCGCCGGCGGTTTTCGGGGGTTGCCGGCTGCTGAGCGGCCCTGCCGATCAGGTGGGCTGGCAGACCCAGCCGCACCGGGCCACGGCAGCAAGACCCTGGTAGTATAGGGAAGCGGCTGCGGTGGGAAAGGGAGCCCGCCGGCGCTGCGGGAGGAAGCGGCGGCAGGGACGAAGCGGCGGCCGGTGGGAGGGTGCCGAGGGAGCCGCGGATACGCAGGCGGATGGGGAGGACCGCGGTGCGGGGCCGAGGTCCCTAAGCGGATCAGCTGTCAGGATCCTCTAAAGAGCCATACTCCGAGGCGGCATCTTGCGGCGAACCATCGTCGGGAGAGCCATCTTCAGGCGAGGCATCCGGCGGGACGGGCTGGAGGGCGAGCCAGCCTTCCATTTGCTGGTACCGTAACCGGTCACTAACGCTCAGTTTTTGCGGCGACAGATCCATCCGCTCCGCTTCCCCCAGGGCTTTCAGCGCGGCGTTGCGATCGCCGGCACACCGATAGGCCAGGGCCAGATGAAAGTAATACAGGCCCGAATCGGCACCGAAACTGGTGGCTTCTTCCAGTTGGTCGATTGCCTCACGGCACTGGCCTTGAGCCAGGTAGATCATGGCTCGCGAGTCCAGGATGGAGGGGTGGGGCCCCAGCAGTCTGATGGCCGTATCGACCAGCCGCAGGGTTTCCCGGTCCGTGTTGCCGTGGAGGGCACGCAAGTAGGCCAGGTTGTTGATCGCAATCCCTCGCTGCTGCGGGGTCAGGTTGCCTCGCAAGGCTTCGCTCAACACGTTCTCCGCCTCCTCTCCCCGGCCCAACATTTCCAAGGCCGAAGACCAGTTCAGCTTCAGTTCCAGGTCGTCGGGACTCTTGGCCAGCGCCTGCTGGACCCACTGGCCGGCCTGCTCGACTTGTTCCTCGGTGATCTGCGACGGTTGTTGATTGATGCCGAACAGCGCCATCCGCGCGACGTTGCCCAGGTTTTCGTCGGTCATGCGGCTGGCCGCCAGCTGGAAGGCCTCGTCGATCCGGCCATGGCGGGCCAGGAAGCCGGGCAGGACCAACGTTTGGCGGGAGGTCAGCTTGTCAAAGGTGATGAATTTTTCTTCGGCGGCATCGGTAAAGTTCAGCATTTCCAGGAGGTCGGCCACCTGCCGGAGGCGACCGGCATCGGTGGGCTGGAGCGACTCGGGCAACCAGGACTCGACCAGTTGCCGCGCGGCTTCGATCTCGCCCGTGCCAGCCAGGGCCTGAGCCTGCGATTTCAGGCTGCGATAAGAGTTCGGTTCCAGCTTGACCAGCCGCTCGGTCCACTGCAGGGCCGAGTCAAATTCCCGGTGTTGGTTCAGCATTTCGCATAACCGCGCCAGCACCTCGACATTCTTGGGGTTTTGGCTGACCAGGTCGACCATCAGGTCCCGGGCCTTGCTCCACCGACCTGCTTGGTCGTAGAGCCGAGCCATGGTTATCTGCTGAGCCAAATTAAGCGATTTTCTTTCGCCTTGGAGCCGCTCCAGCTCGCGAAGTGCCTCTTGCCGAAAGTACGGTTCGACGCGCCCTCCCAGCAGCTCGGCCCTCAGCTGCCGGTCCATCTCGTCCAGCTGGCCGGCTTCTGCATTGGCATTCAGCAGGGCCAGGGCCGTGCGAAATTTCTGGTAGTCGCCACCCTGTGCCAGCAGGGGGGCCAGCATGCGGCGAGCCCAGATGGCGTGGGGCGAGCGGGACGGCTGACCGCTGTCGGTCAGCTGGAGGATGCCCTTCAGGTGATGTTCTGCCTGCAGCTGTTGGCCGGTTCCCAGGTAAAAAGCGGCGACGCTGCGCCGCAACACCAGATCCTCTGGCGCGGTCGTCAGCGCCGTTTGATAATACTGTTCGGCCATGGCAAAGTTGCCCAGCAAGGCGTAGGCCTGGGCCAGCAGCCAGGGGGCCTGGTCGGTCGCCAAAAAGTTTTCCGCTCGGCGGATAAAGTCCTCGGCCTCGGCCGGGCGACCGGTTCGCACCAGGTGTTCGATCAGCGTCAGCCAGGCCTGGGGCAACTGGGGCGCCAGCTGCAGAGCCCGTAAGAAGGCCTGCGTGGCTTCTTGCGGCTTCTGCAAGTGGTTCAGCACCCGTCCCTTCCAAAGAAAGCTTTCGGGATCGACCGAATCGGGCGCAACCGCATCGCTCAAGGCGGTCAACGCCTCGGCCTGGTCACCTCCCAGGGCCTCCAGGAGGACCTTGTGACGCAGCATGGCCTGGGGGACGGTGCTCAAGCTTTGCATGGCAAGTCGAGCTTCGTCGTAACGCGTCTCGGCCATCAGCAGTTCCACCAGTCGGCGGACCGCGGCGGGTCGCAGCGGCCCCAGATCGAGTGCTTCCTGATAGAAAGAAATCGCGCTTTCGGGATGGCCCTGCAGGTCGCTGATTTCGGCATTCAGCAACACACTGCGATCCCATTCCGGTCTGACCTTGATCAGGTCTTCGGCCAAGAGGGCCGCCTGCGACAGGTCATCGCTCCCCGCCGGATCCTGTCGGTAGCTGGCCACCAGCTGCCTGGCCCGAAACAGCTCGACCTCGGGGCTCTGCGGGCCAAATGCCTTTTTCATCTGGTCGATGACCGCGATTCCCCCCAGTTCGTCTCCCCGCTCCTGACTGAAGTTGAACAGGCGTTCCGCCATCTGCAGGTCGGTGGGCTGCGAACGGACCGCGTTTTCCCAGCAACGGGCAACGGCATCCAGGTCCCGCGGGGAGAGGTTGTAGTAGGCCTCGCCGAGTGCCTGCCACAACGGGAACTGATCCGCTTCGCTGAAATCGCCGACCCCCATCTCCAGTTCCGTCAGCTGGGCCTTCAGGTCGGGAGCGTTCACCGCCCGCAACAGCTGAATTTTCATACGGCGCAACTCCGCCGAATCTTTCCAGGCCCGCTGGCTGGCCTTCAGAGCGGTATCGATCAGTTTCAGGCCAGCCGCCGGGCCTTTCTGTTGGACGACCAGCTGCAGGTAGGCTCGCTGTAACCGTCGGTCGTCCGGGCTGTTCCGCAGCGCATCGCGCAACACGGCCGCCGCCCCGTCCGGATCCTGGTCTTTCAGCAGCTTGTCCGCCGCCAGCAGAGCCTCGGGGACCTGCTCTTGCCCCACGGATCGGCTGATCGCCTCCCGCGCCGCTTCCACTTCACGAGCAAGATTCCGGTTGTCCGGCTGCCGCTGCTGCAGAGTCAGCGCGACCTGGTACATCGCGCGGGCCAAGGCTGCGTCCTGAGCAAACACCTCGGCGCCCATGTTTTCTCGAAGCCGAACCAGCCACTTGTAGGCCTGATCGTACTTCTGCAGCCGGACCAGCGCCGAAACCATCCCCCGGGCCGCCGACAGGGTACCGCTGGAAATCTTCAGGGCCCGCTGGTACGACTCCACTTCCTGGTCGATGCGCCCCAGATTGGCATAGCACCGGGCCAGCAACAGGTTGACATTCACTGCCAGGCCGGGGTTGGTCGCCAGCTGCGGGCGGACCTCTTCCAGCCGCCGGCTGGCCTCCAGCCACTTGCCCTGCAGTAAGGGCACCTGGGCCACGGCCAGCTCGATCCGGACCAGCGGGAATTCCAGCTGCTTCATCCGCTCGATGGTCGCGACGGCACTTTCCACGTCGTTTTGCTGCAGCTGAGCCTCGAAGAGGTACCACACCAGGTCCAGGCTGTCGGGGATCTGCTGCAGACCTTCCTCGTAAGCCTGCAGGGCCCCCGGCAGATCTTTTTCGAGCAGCGCGATGCGACCCTTTAAGACATAGCTGCGGTGGTCTCGGGGATGTTCCGCGATGGCGATCTTCAAAAACTTGCCCGCCCGCTCGTAATCTTTGTCGCTGACCGCCAATACGGCGTTTTCCAGCAACACATCCAGGTCCTTGGGGGCCAGCTCGTACGCTTTCCGCAAGTGCTGGTGAGCCTGCTCGAGCCGCGCGTCCCGCGATGGCTCCGGCGCGCGGGAGAGGGATCCTCTGAGGTAACGCCCCACTCTCATGTGGACCTCGGCCAAATCAGGATTGGCCGTCACCAGCTGCTGCATCACGCGGTCGGCCATCCGGAGATTCCGCTGTTTATTTTCCAGCAAGTGGGCCAACAGCACGTAGGCCTTGATCAGGTGGGCATCACTGGCCATCTCCGGGTCAAACTGCTGGTTGGCGGAATCGTAACCCACGATCCCGTTCAGCCGCTCGATGGCCTGGTCAATCTGATCCATCGCGGACAAGGCCAGCGCATATTGCAGTTGCATGGCCGGATCGAGCTCGCCGGTAGACTCCAATTCCTCGATGCGCCGACGAGCCTCGTCAAAATAGCCGACCTTGACCAGCAAGTCGGCCAAGCGGTAGCGGATGTCCTGCCGTTGGGGCGCCTTCCGCAAGGCGCGGCTCATGAATTGATAGGCCGAACGAACATCGTGGGGGGACGCGCGCCCCTGGGCACCATCGACCACGTCCGCGGCCAGCAGGGCCGCCTGGCAGATCTTTTCGCTGTCATCCGGATTGCGAGCCAGATATTGACTGTAATGCTTTAACGCCTGACGGGGGTTGCCCGCTTCCTGCGCAGACTCCGCCTGGCTCAAAAAAAGCTTCGCGTTGCGATCCACGTTGAAGGCCCACAACAGGTGCACGCCCCCGGCAATCAAAACCATGGGCACCACCAGGCAGACCAGAAATTTGACGTTCAATCGTCGCATGAGATCAGCACCGCTGTGCCGCAGCCGGCGTGACACCACACCCCGGCCCGGCCCCCACTGGG
>CAYFZZ010000370.1:0-3525 GCA_964347545.1 uncultured Planctomycetaceae bacterium
GGCGGGTGGCGGATCGGCGTGGCCGCCACCGCAGCCCCCCACCGCCACTGTTGCCAGCGGGAGCAGAGCGAGTGGAAGGGGAGGAAGGGGATCGATCCCAGGGCGATGTGCAGCCGCGAGGGGGACCACGCCCAGCGATGACTGGCCATCAGTCGCAGCCAGGTTCCGGTCCGCATCCCGTCCCAAAAGCGGGGTGTGTACCAGGGGTACTTGTTCCAGCGGAACGGAGCGGGAGGTGGATCGGGTGGAGGAGTACGCATGGGGCCACACTGTCAGGCCTACGCGGGGGGGCAGAGCGACGCGCCCCGTCGAGGCTGAGGTGTGAGTTTACCCGAAGCCTGTCCTGGAACAAATCATCCTGAGGCACATCACCGGGACAACTCGACTTGACGGTCGCCGCGTCCTGCGCGCCGCTGGCTTGACAGCCTTCCGCGGCGCTTTCTACGATTGACCAGCAGTCACGGCCTGCCGCCCGACTCGGGTCTGCTCTACTCGATTTCTCCTCTGCCGCTCTGCCGCTCTGCTGTATGGCCGACAAGAACCGTCAACTCGCCTTGCACGGCTTTGATGCGGCGGGCCCTCCACCCCGGCCATCCGCGGCGGGTTCGGCCGCCGCCGGCCCTGCGGACGATCCCACCCCCCAGGCGGACCCGCTGGAACTGAAGGGCAAGTCGGTGTACGCCATCGACGCCCACTCGCTGATCTTCCAGGTGTTCCATGCGATTCGCAGCGAATTGACCAGCCCGGCCGGCGAACCGGTCGCGGCGGTGCACGGGTTTGCCCGGGACATTTTGAGCATTATCGAGAAGAAGAAGCCGGATTACCTGCTGTGCGCGTTCGACCTGCCAGGGGCAACGTTCCGGCACGAGATCTACGAAGACTACAAGGCGGATCGGGGCGAGATGCCGGACGAACTGCGGGTCCAGCTGCCGGTGATCCGCCAGATGCTGCAGTCCCTGGGCATCCCCGTCCTGGAATACGAAAATCACGAGGCGGACGACGTCCTGGCCACCGTGGCCCGGATCTGTGACCAGTCGGGAGCGGAATGTTACGTGGTGACCGGCGACAAGGATTGTCGCCAGCTGATCACGGACCACGTCAAGATTTACAACATCCGCAAGGACGCGGTCTTCGATCGCGCGGCGCTGGCTGCCGAGTGGGGGATTCGGCCCGAACAGGTGGTCGACTTCCAGGCGCTGGTGGGGGACCCCACCGACAATGTCCCCGGCGTTCCCCTGATCGGCCCCAAGTTCGCTCAACAACTCCTTGCCCAATACGGCACGCTGGAAGAGGTCTTGGATCACGCCGACCAGGTCTCTGGGGCTCGTCGCCAACAGAACCTGCGCCAGGGGCGCAGCGTCGCCCTGCTCAGCCGCCAACTGGTCCGGCTGGTCGATAACCTTCCCCTGCCCATCGACTGGTCCGCCGCTCGTCTGAACCTGACCGATGCCCCCGCGGCGGTGCAGCTCTTCCGGCAGCTGGGCTTCAGCGGCCTGACCGAACGCCTGGTGGCCCTGGCCGGTCTGACGCCGGCCAAGGAATGGGAGGCGGACTACCACTGCGTGCGGACCAAGACCCAGCTGGCTCGGCTGGTCCGGCAACTGGGCCGTCAACGGCAGATCGCGATCGACGTCGAGACGACCAGCCGCTATCCCCGCTGGGCCCAGCTGGTGGGGTATGCGGTGTCCTGCCAGGCGGGCGAGGCGTACTACGTGCCGGTGCGGGCCCCGCAGGGGGAAAAGATCCTGTCGGCCGACCAGGTCGCAGAGGCCCTCCGCCCGATCCTGGAAAACCCGGATATCGAGAAGGTGGGGCAGAACCTGAAATACGACATGATCGTGCTGCGCGGCGCCGGTGTGCACCTGGCCGGGGTCGCCTTCGACACGATGTTGGCCAGCTATCTGATCGAGGCGGGCCAGCGAAACCACAACCTGGACGCCTTGTCGCGTCGCTATCTGGACGGCCACGAAACGATCAAGATTACGGAACTGATCGGCAGCGGCCGGCAACAGAAGCAGATGGACGCGGTGCCGCTGGACCAGATCACCGACTACGCGGCCGAGGATGCGGATGTCCCCCTGCGGTTGCGCCCCCTGCTGGACCAGCGGCTGGAACAGCTGGGCTTGGAACGGCTGAACCGCGAACTGGAGGTGCCGCTGATCAGCGTGCTGGCCGACATGGAATACACCGGGATCAAGGTCGACCCCGAGCGGCTGGCGGAGTTGAGCCGTTCGTACCAGCAGCAGCTGGACGCTCTGGAGAAAGAGATTTACAAACTGGCCGGCCGTCCGTTCAACATCGCTTCGCCCAAACAACTGGCCGAGGTCCTCTTTGCCGAACAAGGGCTGCCGGTGTTGAAGAAGACCAAGACGGGACCTAGCACGGATGTGGAGGTGTTAGAGCAGCTGGCGGCCGAGCACCCGTTGCCGGCGAAGATTATCGAGTATCGGCAGTTTGCCAAGCTGAAAAACACCTATGTCGATGCGCTGCCCCAGCTGATCCACCCCCACACGGGGCGGGTCCACGCGTCCTTTCATCAGGTCGTGGCGGCCACGGGCCGGTTGAGCTCTAGCGATCCCAACCTGCAGAACATCCCCGTCCGAGCGCTCCGCGGCCGCGAAATCCGCTCGGCCTTCCTCCCCGGCGAACCCGACTGGCACCTGCTGGCCGCCGACTATTCCCAGATCGAGCTCCGCGTCCTGGCTCATTATTCCCAAGACGAGGCGTTGTGCGAGGCGTTTGCGAGGGACGAGGACATCCACACCCTGGTCGCCAGCCAGGTGTACGGCGTGCCGCTGGCAGAGGTGACGGCACCGCAGCGGCGGGGGGCCAAGGCGGTCAATTTTGGGGTGATCTACGGCCAGACCCCCTTTGGGCTGGCCAAGTCGTTGAACATCGCGGTGGAAGAGGCGGCCGAGTTTATCGAGGCCTATTTTGCGAAATACTGCCGCGTCGACGAATTTCTCGAACGGGTCCTGAACCAGTGTCGCCAGAACGGGTTTGTGACCACCATCCTGGGCCGCCGCCGCAACATCAGCGGGGTCCGCGAGGAAATCGTTGGCCGCCAGCTGAATTTTGCCGAACGGACAGCCATCAATACCGTGATCCAGGGTTCGGCCGCCGACATGATCAAACAGGCCATGGTCAACATCCACCGCCGCCTGACCGCAGAACAACGGCGGTCGAAGATGCTGCTGCAGATCCACGACGAGCTGGTGTTTGAAGTGGTGCCCGAGGAACGGGAGGCGGTCCGGCAGCTGGTGGAAGAGGAAATGGTCTCGGCCGTCCCCCTGGACGTGCCCTTGAAGGTGGACATCAAGATCGGCGCGAACTGGGCGGAGGTCGAGGAGGAATGAGCCGGGGGTGAGGGGACGGTGTCGGGCCACCGGCCTGGCGGCGATCACGTCCTTGCCAAGTTGGCGGGGAAAGCGAAAATGAACGGCTGTCCTGGACGGCGCCCCCCCCCTGTCGCCGCGGGCAGCTCGCCGCGGGCTCAGCGCTATGCACATCATCGGTATCGTCGGC
>CAYFZZ010000371.1:0-7564 GCA_964347545.1 uncultured Planctomycetaceae bacterium
TCAGGAATCCCCCAGGGGCTTGTCGAGATCGGCGTGGCAGAGGCGTAGTTCGCCACATCGACGCCGTTGGGAATAACGGTCAGCTTGTCGTCGGGCAGGCCGATATGACGAGCGGCGAAGTGGGCCACATCCTGGCTGACGCAGACGTAGCGGGAGGTCGAGCGGGTGAGGTAGCGATGGGCGTAGTGTCGCCAGCGGCTGCGGGGATCGGCGACCCGCAAGCCGGCCACGTGGGGGAGATTTCGCCGCCGGCCAGCGGCCCTGGCTCCGACGATGTCGGCATGGAACAGGAACGTCTGCAGCAGTTCCGCTTGGAACTCGTCCAAGCAGGCCCGCAGGCGGCGGACCGCCTGGCAAAACTGCCCGGCGCGGTCGATGTGCAGAAATTGGGGGGTAATGCCGGCCGCGACCAGCCGGTGGACCAGGTGCGCTTGGTCTGGTGGTGGCGGGGAGGCGAGGCTGATCACCGCCGGCAGGAACCGCCGCCGATCCAGCCGCGTGGCCAGCTGGACGAGGCACGATTCGGCTCCGCCCACGTGCAGTTCGGTGATGCACAGGGCGAGGCGGAGGGGCGGAACGGGTGGGACGCGGTCGGCCATCAGGGTCGATTATAGTGTCCCGCATCGATCTGGCGTGGCCGCTGGTCCGCGATCGGTCTGGTCGGTCCCCGCCGCCGCTGTTCCCGAAGGTCCGGTCGGGGCCGATCCGCTGTTTCGGTCGCGGCTGTTCCCGGTCCGTGCCGTTGCCGTCCCCTGCCGCGGGCGATCCTCGCCCCCGCCCCCCCAACCGCTCGCTCGCCCCACCCCCCCGATTCTCCTATACTCGCCCTATCCATGAACAACCTGCAGGCTTACGACTACGTTCTGCCCCCTGACCTGATCGCTCAACATCCCCTGGCGAACCGCGCCGACGCTCGGCTGATGGTGGTCCGCCGCCGGTCGGAGTCGATTGAGCATTTCCATGTGCGGGATTTGCCCGAGCTGTTGGAGGCGGGGGACTGTCTGGTGCTGAACGATTCCCGCGTCCTCCCCGCTCGGCTGGTCGGCCACCGCACGGCCACGAGGGGCCGCTGGGAGGGGCTGTTTCTGGAGTCGGACGCTCACAACATGTGGAAAGTGTTGGCCCGCACGCGGGGGCGGATGTCGCCGGAGGAAACCGTCACGCTGAGCGACCGCCAGGGGCGCGACGATCTGCAGTTGGTGCTGGTCCAGCGGCTGGAGACGGGCGATTGGCTGATGCGTGCCAAGACCGAGCAACCTGCCTGGGAGGTGTTGGAACGGGTGGGGCGGGTGCCGCTGCCGCGGTACATTCGGCACGGGGAGGCTGTGCCGGACGACGACCAGCGCTATCAGACGGTCTATGCTCGACAGGCAGGTTCGGTGGCGGCCCCCACGGCCGGCCTCCATTTTACTCAGGACCCGTTGCGCCGTTTGTCCCAGGCGGGGATTGCCGTGGTCACGTTGACCCTGCACGTGGGCCCGGCCACTTTTCGACCGATCACGGCCGCCACCATCGACGACCATCCCATGCATGCCGAATGGTGTCATGTGGACGAAGCGGCCGCGGCGACCGTGAATGCCTGCCGAGCGGCGGGCGGCCGCGTGGTGGCTGTCGGCAGCACGGTGGTCCGCACCCTGGAAACCGCTTACCGCGACGGGCAGCTGCAGGTGTTTAGCGGCAACACCCAGCTGTACATTCGGCCCCCTTATCGATTCGGAGCAGTTGACGCATTGATGACCAATTTCCACCTGCCGCGGACGACCCTCCTGGTCCTGGTCCGCTGCTTTGGCGGCGATCCGCTGATCCGCCGCGCTTACCAGGAGGCGATCGACCAGCGGTATCGGTTCTACAGCTACGGTGACGCCATGCTGATCCTCTAGCGAGCGTGGGCACGATCCCTGCCCAAGCGACGCCAGGAGGCTTATATTGGGGACCAAGAAGCGTCCCGCAGGCATCGCCAGGCAGGCATTACGAGGCAGGCATCACAAGGCACGTATCCCGAGGTAGGCATCACGAGGGAGGGAGAACAGGCCCCTTCCCGGATCCCCCATTTTCACGGAAAGGATTCGTCATGGTCGACGTACAAACCGAACAGGTCCTGGTCGTGCCCACGGAACGGTTCCATCGCCTGGGCCATTTCCAGGGTTTCACCGCCGAGGTGGAAAAGTATCTGGAGGAATTGTTCAGTCCGGAACACGTTTCCTATCGGCCCCGCCAGGAAGTCGAAGAGGACCCGTCGTTCAAGCAGTTGATTCCTTACTGCATTTTGCGCTGTGCGTCCGCTGGCAGTCTGTTTCAGTACACGCGTGGCAGCGGGCAGGGAGAGGGGCGATTGCATGCCAAGCGGAGCATTGGCATTGGCGGCCACATCTCGGCCAGCGATGCCGAGCGCGATGGCGATTTGCATCCTTACGAAGAGGGAATGCGGCGCGAGTTGGATGAAGAGGTGGTGATCGAGAGCTCCTTTCGACAACGATGCGTCGGCCTGATCAATGACGACCAGACCGAAGTCGGCCGCGTCCATCTGGGGGTCGTGCACCTTTTGGAGCTCGACCAGCCGCTGGTCAGGCCGCGGGAGGAGGACATTGTCCAAGCGAACTTTCAGCCTCTTGAGCGGTTGTGGGAGCAGTTGGATCAGTTCGAAACCTGGTCGCAAATCTGTTTACAGGCGCTGTTCGGTCCGCCGCGATAGTCCCAGGCCGGGAGCCGTGGTTACAATCAAACGGGTGCGGAAGGCTACTGCATCTGGCGCCGCTGGACGGTGACTTCGGTCTGCGAGAGGCAGGTGCCGGAACCGGGTTAACGCGGTGCCGAGCGGAAGAAGCAGTCAGTGGGGCGAGCCGACAGGTTCGCTCGGGGCGGAACGATGCCGTTGACAATTCGTTGTCCAACTTGCCAGCGGGCCTTGAACGTGCCGGACGAATACGCCGGTCGGGTGGTTGCTTGTCCGGATTGTCAGATCCCGTTGCGCGTGGACCAGCCCCTGATGCCGCCATCGATGCCACCCCCCTTGGCGGGGGGGACCGCTGTCGCGGGGCAAGGGGCTGTGCCGGTCAATCCCCCGGGACCGCTTGGCGGCGTCCCTCCCGCGCCTGCAGCTCCTCAGGCGGGGCCGCCGCCGCCCGGTGTCGACCCGCTGTTGGCGGACGGCACCGCCGCTTGGCCCATGCCGCCGCCGGAAGGTGTGCCCGATGCGTTCAACGCTGGGCTCCCGCCGCCCGTCCCCCCGCCGCTTTCCCCATCCGTCTCGCCGCCTGAGGGCTCGTCCGCCGCGGGGCCCCCGCCGCCACCTTTTCCCGTGTCGTCCGACGCGGCCGAGGCGCCGGCCGCTTGGCCAGCCCCGGAGCCCGCCCCGTTGCCCATGGGACCGGAACCGGCCGGGGCCCCGATCGTTAGCGACCAGGTGGTCGAGCGGGCGGTGAAGATGCGCAAGACAAGTCCGGCCGCTCAAGCGTTCTGGCTCCTCCTGGCGGCCGGAATGCTCGTGGCGGGGGGATGGCTGGTGATCTACTACCTCCCCCGGCTGAACCCACCTCCGCGGGAAGTCGAGCGGCTGCCGCCGGCGGATGACGCGTTGATGAAGTTGGGCGAACGGCAGACGGCGCTGGGCTATTCGCTGCGCTTACCCCCTGGATTCCAGTGGGCGGATCCCCCACCCACGGACCAGCTGCCCGACGGCACGCGGTCGTACAGCTGGACTGTGGCCGAGGGTGTTGTCGACCAGAGATCGTTCCTCCATTTGATCGTGATCCCGCAGAAAACGGACATCTACAAAGAGCTGGACGAATTGCTGAGGACCGATGACCGGCTGTCTTTTCCCGCCCGGATCGTCAACAAGTCCGCTCATCGACGGATCGGGGACGATGACCTGGTGGCGGTCCGCGGGTTGTTGGAGGGGACCGCTGACGAGCGGCCGGGGGTTATCTACTTTGTGGCGGATGGCCGGCGGACGCTGATCTTGATTGGGGCGGGCGGCGGTCGCGAGCGTGACAAGGTACAATACTTGTTGGACCACGCTGTCCGTACGCTGCGCCGCGAGCCCTGAACCTGGCGAACTAGCGATGTCCTCTCGGCCGATTTACATGGACAACCACGCCACCACCCGCGTCGACCCGCGGGTGGTCGAAGCGATGGCGCCGTTCTGGACGGAGAAGTACGGCAATGCCGGCAGCGTGAGCCACGCGTTTGGATGGGAGGCCAAACAAGCGGTGGACGAGGCCACGGCCAGTATCGCGGCCGCGATCGGCGCCGGTCCGCGGGAAATCATCTTTACCAGCGGAGCCACCGAAAGCAACAACCTGGCCATTTTGGGGATCGCCGGCCATCGCCGGCGAAAAGGCAATCATCTGGTCAGCGTGGTGACTGAGCACAAGGCGGTGCTGGATCCCCTGGCGCGGCTGGCGGGCCGCGATTTCGAAGTGACGTTGCTGGACGTTTCGCCACACAACAGCCGCTGTCCCGGGCTGGTCGACCTGGACCAGTTCGCCGCTGCCCTGCGTGAGGATACGGCGCTGGTTTCGGTCATGCTGGCCAACAACGAGATCGGCGGGCTGCAGCCGCTGGCCGCGATGGGCAAGATCTGTAAAGAGCGGGGAATTCTGCTGCACTGCGATGCCGCTCAAGCGATCGGTAAAATCCCCGTCGACGTCCAGGAATTGCAGGTCGATCTGTTGAGCTTTAGTGGTCACAAGATCTACGGTCCCCGGGGGATGGGTGGCTTGTATGTGCGGCGTCGAGCTCCGTATGTGCAGTTAGAGCCGCAAATTTTTGGAGGGGGCCAGCAGCACGGTTTGCGCAGCGGAACTTTGAACGTCCCCGGGATCGTGGGGCTGGCCAAGGCCTTAGAGTTGTGCCTGGAGGAAATGCCGGCCGCCCAGCCGCGGTTGGCTGGCTTGCGCCAGCGGCTGTTCGACGGTATCACCTCGGGGCTGAACGACGTGCAGCTGAACGGCCCGCCCTTGGATGACCCCACCGTGCGGCTGGCCGGGAACCTGAACCTGCGATTTGCTTACGTGGACGGAGAGGCGTTGATGATGAGCATGGGAGCGCTGGCGGTCAGTTCCGGCAGCGCCTGCACGTCAGCGGATCCCGAGCCCAGCCACGTGTTGCGGGCCCTGGGGCTGGACGACGACCAGGTGCGGGGCAGCCTGCGGTTTGGGCTGGGGCGGTTCACGACGGCCGAGGACGTCGAACGGGCAATTGGCCTGGTATGCCAGGCGGTGACGCGGCTGCGGAAGCTGAGCAGCATGGCGTCGTGACGCGCGGCACGGGACCGTGGCCGCTGGGCGTTGCTGGTCAGGAAGAACTGCTCTGAAAGGCCTGTCGCAGGCCGGTCTGGTTGTCTTCCCAGAGCGATTTCGTATTGGTGCCCAGCACCAGGATGGTGGCCAGGCAGAGCAAAATTACCAGGGCCAGCATCACCGCGTACTCAACGGCAGTCGCCGCCTCGTCGTTCTTCAATAACTGGCGGAAGAGGTGTTTCATCTCGGCAGAAATTCGCGCAGGGCAGGATGCGGGCGGCGGCGTGGACAGACAGCCGACCGGTGGTCTTCTCGTGAAAAGCCTATGTTAACAAGACCGATAAGCAAATTTTTCCGTCCGCAAGGCAAACTGCGTACCGCCCTTGCCCGCATCGCGGGGTGCGGTTGGCGGGGCCGTGTGGTATCCGGTGAACATCGGACCGTTGCCTTCGCTACAATCGTTAGCCGTCGGCGGGGGATGCTGCGGGGGGCGGGACAGCACCGAAGCAATACAGACTTTTCTCCCCCCGCAGAAAGAGCTGCCGGTTGCAGATCACCGGCGAGGCAAAGACGGCTTCTTCCAGGTCGTGGGTGGCCACAACGCGGAAGGGGGCCTGTGCCGTCAGGACGTAAAGCCGCCCTTCTTCGTTGGGCACAAACACCTGCTGGCCGGCGGCCGTGGGCGAGGCGCTGAAGTTCCCCCCCAGCCGCTTCTCCCACACCTTTTTGCCCGACTCGGGCTGTAAGGCCAGGGCCACCCCGTCGTCACGGACAATCAGAAACAGGTTGTCGACCACCACCGCCGAGGGGACGTACATCCGGTAGTTTTTCTGCCAAACGATGTGGCTGGCGGTCACGTCGCCGCTGCCGTCGGCGCGGACACACATCAGTACGTTGTCCGGGTAACCGGTGCTGCCCAGGACCAGATCGTCGTGCCAGACCATGGTGTTGGCGGTGATGGAGGAGATGCCGCTGCAGTTCCACCACGGTCGCCCGGAGGCCGGATCGTAGCTGACGATTTCGCCCTGACCGCTCAACAGCAACTGGTCGCGTCCCCCAATCTGCGCGATCACGGGCGTCCCGTAGCTGTCACTTTGAAACCGCCGTTTCCGCCATACGACCTTACCGCTGGTCCGCTCCAAGGCCACCAGGTAGCCCGGTCCGCGAGGTTCCCCGGCGACAATCACCAGGGACTTGTAGAGCACCGGCGAGCTGCCATAGCCGTGTTTGGAAGGATAATCGTGCAACCGCTGTTGCCAGACGATGTTTCCCTGCAGGTCGACGGCCGTGGCATACAATCCTTTCTCGGCCATGGTCACACAAAAAACATGCTGGCCGTCGCACGCCGGCGTGGCCGAGGCGTATGAATTCTTGGCGTGTTTTTTCAGGAACGGGCCCCGATGCAGCTGGGTCCGCCAAAGTTGCCTTCCGTCCCGGCGGTCGTAGCACAGCAGCGACTGGGTTTGGTCGGCTTCGTCGGCGGTGGCCACGAAGATTTGGTGGCCCCAGATGGTGGGGGAGGCGTGTCCCCGGCCGGGGACTTCGATTTGCCATCGCAGATGTTCGCCCATCCGGGTTGGATCGAAGTCCACCCCGGCCACCGCCTGCCCATTCCCTTGGCCGCCCCGCCACCAGGGCCAGTCGGTGGCGGCGGGCCGGACGTGGGGCGCGCTGCGGATTGCCTGCTCGTCCTCGGGCGCTTTCTCGCTTAGCGGCCCGCTCGAGGATCCCGGGCACCCGGCCAGGACCAGCAGAGCCAGCCATGGGACGTTTTTCCACCTGTGCGATTGATCCGGCCGCATCGATCTTCTCCCGTCCAGCCCAGCGGGCTCGACCTTCCATCCTACCCCGCAAGGTAGGGGGAGAAAACGTGGCGAAACCGCTCAGGCCGGGAGCCGGGGCTCGAGCGAGAGGGGTGACCCGGCGGCGGGTGTGCTCGCCCCCGCGATGCTCACTTGCCTGCCGGGGCCACAAATCCGTACTATTGAGGGCTTCTGGCGGTGTAGCTCAGTTGGTTAGAGCAGCGGAATCATAATCCGCGTGTCGGGGGTTCGAGTCCCTCCACCGCTACTGGGGCATTTTTTCCGCATGCCCCCAACTTCCGTGAAAAAACGTATGTGCCCGGCCCTCGTCAGGGGTGCGGGTTTTTTTGTGCCCGCCCCAAAAAGCGTGCCCCAAAAAAGGACAGGCATAATTGCGTCGCGGTTCCATAAACACAGGTGCATCACACCCGAAAAAGCACCCGAAAAAAGCACCCGACGTGCCCCAAGCACCCGAAAAAGAACCCGAAAAAGGACAGGCATGATCGCGCCGCGGTTCCATAA
>CAYFZZ010000372.1:0-15101 GCA_964347545.1 uncultured Planctomycetaceae bacterium
TGGTGGTCCGCGGCCAGATCCGCACTCAGGTCTGTGCCGACTTGTGCCTGGACCTCAACCTCCCCTTTGAAGCTCGACTCGCATCCCCCGCCCCGGCCGCGCCCCGCGTGGCCCCCGCGGGGGCCCCGGCCCCGGCGGCTGCTCCCCCGCAGGCCCCCGGCGCGGCCGGCGCTGCCCCGGTCGAGTTTCGCGCGGGCGACACGGTGGTCCGCGGCCAGTTGGACCGAGTCCGCGTGGCGGCGGGCGAGACGGTCCAGCTGACGATCACCCTCGCGCCGGCGGCCGGCTGGCACGTTTACGAATTCAGCGACCACTTGCCCCAGGACCGGTTCGCTTCGCGGCCCACGTTGATCGTGCTGGATCGCCGGGACGGTTTTCAGGCCACCCGACCGGTGGCGGACAAGCCGGTGGTGGAAAAGGTCTGGCAAGAATTGGGGGGCAGGATCGATCGCTATTATCAGGGCCCGGTCACTTGGAAGATTCAGCTGACCGCGCCTTCCCGCCTTGGCCCTGCGACGTTGAGCGGCTATGTGGGATTTCAGGCATGCAGCGAGGAGGGCATGTGCGCGGTCCCGACGGCCGCCCAGTTCGCCTTCCAGCTGGCGGTGGGGGAAGCCTCCCAGGCGGGCGCGTTGCCGCTGGCGTTCCGTCCGGCCAGCTACAACCAGGTGGGCCAACTGGCGTCGTCGTCGCCGCCATGGGATGGAACGTTGTTGGCCGCTGAAGCCGGACCGCCCGGCAGCGGGCCGTCGCTGGGCTGGCAGACCTTCGGCCGCTACATGTTGTTCGCTTTCCTGGCCGGCTTGATCTTGAACGTCATGCCGTGCGTCTTGCCGGTGATCGGCCTGAAGGTGATGTCCTTCGTTCGCCAGGCGGGTGAAGACCGTGGTCGGGTCTTTCAGCTGAACCTGTGGTACATCCTGGGGATCATGACCGTCTTCATGACCCTGGCCGCCCTGGCGGCCTTTGCCAACCTGGGCTGGGGCCAGCAGTTTCAAACGCCGGAGGTGGGGATTGCCCTGGCGGCGGTCGTGTTCGTGTTCGCGCTCAGCCTGCTGGGCGTCTGGGAGATTCCCCTCCCGGGCTTTGTCGGCAGCGGCACCACCGCGGAAGTTGCCGAACGGGAGGGCGCGGCCGGGGCGTTTTGCAAAGGCATTCTGACCACCATCCTGGCCACCCCCTGCAGCGGTCCCTTCCTGGGCACCGCCCTGGCCTGGGCCCTGGCTCAACAAAAAGCGGTCATCTTCGCCACCTTCGCCAGCATGGGACTGGGGATGGCCTCGCCCTACCTGGTGCTGGGCCTCGCCCCCGGGCTGGTCCGGTTTCTGCCCAAACCGGGCGCCTGGATGGAGACCTTCAAAGAGCTGATGGGATTTGTCCTCTTGGGCACGGTCGTCTGGATTTTTACCTTTGTCAAGGAAGAGTACCGGGTGGCGACGCTGGGTCTGCTGGTTGGTCTGTGGGTCGCCTGCTGGCTGTTTGGCCGCGTCCCCGTGACGGCCGGCGGCGCGGGGCGGCTGCGGGCGGCGCTGGTCGGCGGCGGGTTGGCCTTCCTGGTGGGGTGGTTCTCGTTCCAGTGGCTGGTCCCGGGGGACGAGTGGGAGCCCTACACGCCCCAGACCCTGGCCCGCTTGCGCCAAGAGGGGACCACGGTCATGATCGATTTCACGGCCGACTCGTGACTGACCTGCAAGACGAACAAGGCAGTTGCCTTGAACACGCGAACGACTCGCAAGTACATGAAGCAGCAGGGGATTGTGGGGCTGACCGCAGATTTTTCTGACGAATCGCCCGAAATCGAACAGCTGATGCGCGACCTGGGTCGCGCGGGCAATGCCTTGCCGTTCTATGCGGTCTTTCCCGGCGACGGCCAGCCGCCGCTAACCTTCGACGGCGTGCTCACTCAAGGTCGCCTCTTGGACAAGCTGAAAGAAGCGGGGCCTTCGAAGACGATTTCCGTCTCGCAAACCACCCAGTCCGCCGCGGCGACCAACTGACGAGGCCGCTGGCCCCGCTTTCCCTGCCGGCCGGTCGGCTGGAACCCTAGGGTGGCTTGATCGTCGTCAGCCACAGAAACGGCCGTTGATCGTCGTCGACGCGGACCTCGTACGTCAGGCCTGCCTGGCGGAGCACGTTTCTCAGCAGCGAGGCGTAGTGCAGCTGGGCGGCGCGGATCTCGACCCGCACTTGGTCCGGGGCGATGCCCTCCCGGGCCAGAGCGTTGTAGTCCCACAGCACCGGGACACCCAGCCGCTCGGCGATTTGCCGCGCCGCATCGGCCGCCGCCGCCTCGGTCGCTTGCGTCGGCGCTCTCTGCAACAAGGCGGGGACCAGGCGACTGGGCTTCTGGTCCGGGGACCAGCCGACCGGCCAGCTGTCGCCGGGCGTGCGGCTGTCGACCACCCGATAGCAGGGCCGACCCGCTTCCTCCTGGGGCCGCAGGACCAACCCCGCGGGGCGGAGGAGGGCGGCCAGGGCGGTCCCGCAGGAGAGGCCTTGCCATTCGTCTTCGGCGGGCCCCGCCTCGCGCAAAGCGGCCCGCACGGCGGGGGTGGTTTGCAGAGGATACGCCAGCTGGCGGGCCAGACGGACCAGCAACGTGTTCCGATCGACGTTCTGCGTGGACTGCCGGACCGCTTGCCGCAGGTCTTGACGGACTGCTTTCAGCTGGGTGGGCGTCAGTCCAAACGCAGCCGGTTCCTCCCCGGCGGCCTCCGGGCCACGGGTTTTCAAGTCGCGGACCCAGCGGGCCAGACCGGCCGCCTCCCGCAGGGTGAAGCGCTGGCGGGGGGGCAGCACGATCGAACCGTCTTCGTTCAAATAGCCCGTGACATGGTAGACCGGCCAGGCCGCCGTCCCCTGGCGGCGAATCTCCAGCTTGTCCGCCGCCCGCCCGCTGCGAATCGAGACGCGGCGAAAACCGGCCGCGGCCAGCTGAACACTCCACTCCTGCGGAGCCGTCACGGGGATGCGGCCGCGGATGATCAGATCCACATCGACCCCCGGTTCGGGGACCGCCGCCAGGGGCAAGACCAGCAAGACCAGCCAGGAGGGGAAAGCGGACATCGAGGGCCATTCGGGTCAGATGTGCCGATGAAAGTCAAGTGGCGTCGGGCGTGAGGACGTCCGGTTTTTGGGTTTCTGAGCCAGCCGGAAGACGGCGCTGATGAAGGGGCGCCCCGTGACGCGTGGCGGTTGGGGTCAGCACCCCGGCTGCTGAGTGGCATCTTGGCGCGAAGGGAGGGTCTTTCCGCCTGGGGCCGGGCCGCAGCAGCCGGGGTGCTTCTGGGGTGGCAGCAAGTCTGCCGACGAGCGACGGACGAGCCACGAAATTCCCGGAAGTTCCCCCATGATAAAACACCATCCGTGAGGGGCGTCGCCGCCCGTTTCCCCGCGCGGCCGGCGGCTTGCTTGCCAGGTTTTTTTGGATCCCCTAGAATGCGGCCATGCAGTTTTTCCCCCCGATCGCCCTGTTGGCGGGCATTGACGACTGGCTGCAATTCCTGGTGCCCGCGGTGTTTGTGGCCATCTGGCTGATCAGTCAGATCATGGGCGCCGGCAGGAACAAGCCCGCCCCGCCCCGCCGCCGGCAGCCCCGACCGGACCAAGGGCAAGGGGGCCTGGCCGGCCAGATTGAGCGGTTTCTGAAGGAGGTCCAACAGGAATGGGCCGATCAACAGCGGCCGGCCCAGCCCGGCCGACGCCGCCAGCCCGGCCCGGGCAGGCCGCCCCGCGCCCCCCAAGGGGCCGCTCCGCCGGTTCAGCCCCAGGTGGTCGAGGCCGAGGTGGTCGAGGCCGAGGTGGTCGAGGCGGAGGTGGTCGAGGCGGAGGTGGTCGAGCCGTGGGGGGGTCGAGCGCCGCGCCGCCGGCCGCTGGGGCGGCTGGAAGCCGACTCCGGGCAGACCGCGGCTGGCCCCCGCCCGCCTGCCGCACGACCAACCCCGCCCGCCGCAGGCCCGGCGGTGGACCGCGTCGATCTGGCAGACGAAAAGATGGCCGAACACATGCAGGAGGTGTTCGAGCACGAGGTGGGGGCCCTGGCGGATACTTCCGACGCCATCCATGAAAAAGGCCCGGCTGGAGAGCCAGCCGTGTCGGCCGCGGTGCCCACGACCTCTCAGGCCGTCCGCGACATGTTGGCCCAGCCCGATTCGGTGCGCAAGGCGGTGGTGCTGAGCGAGATACTGCGACCACCCCAGCAGCGATGGCAATGAAGGTCTCTCCCGCCCACACCCGAATCGGCTGGGTCGGCACGGGGGTGATGGGCACCAGCATGTGCGGCCACCTGATCGACGCGGGGTTCAGGACGACCGTTTACAGCCGGACCCGCAGCAAGGCCGCACCGCTGCTGGCGAAAGGTGCCGCCTGGGCGGACCGTCCGCAGGACGTGGCGGCCGCGGCAGATGTCGTGTTCACGATGGTCGGCTTTCCCCACGATGTGCGGGAGGTGGTTCTGGGTGCGGAGGGGACGTTGAGCGGTTGTCGGGAGGGGAGTGTCATCGTGGACATGACCACCAGTCAGCCATCCCTGGCGATCGAGTTGGCTGCCTGGGCCGCCGAACGCGACGTGATCAGCCTGGACGCGCCCGTTTCCGGAGGCGACGTGGGGGCTCGCCAAGCCCGCTTGTCGATCATGATCGGCGGCGATGCGGACACGGTGGCCGCCCTGCAACCTTGCTGGGAGGCCATGGGCCAGACGATTGTGCACCAGGGGGGACCCGGTGCTGGCCAGCATGCCAAGATGGTGAACCAGACCCTCATCGCCAGCGGCATGATCGGGGTCTGCGAAGCGCTGCTGTATGCCTATCGCGCCGGGCTGGACCTGGAGACCGTGATGCGTTCGGTGGCCTCGGGAGCGGCGGGCAGCTGGTCGCTGTCCAATCTCGCTCCGCGGATCGTCGCCAACGACTTTGCGCCGGGTTTTTTTGTCGAACATTTTCTCAAGGATATGGAGATCGCGTTGGAGGAGGCCCGCCGGATGGGGATCGCCCTGCCGGGGTTGGCCCTGGCCCAGCAGTTGTACCTGGCGCTGGCCGCCCAGGGGCACGCTCGCCGCGGCACTCACGCTCTGCAACTCGCTGTGGCATCCCTTTCGGGCATCGATTGGCTGGAGCGGGAAGCCTAGCTGGCCGGCGACTCGGGGCCGGTGGCCCGGGGCGGGGCAGGATTCGCGCCGGCCTGGTCGGCCGGTGCGGCCCCCGGCACCCCCCCCGCGGTGGGGCCGGCGGCCGGCCGCAGGGGAGCGGCTGATCCATCTTGCGAGTGGGTAACGGGCGTCCGTAAAATGGTCGGTTTGCCACCATTCCCGGAGGGTGTCGGGGAATGGGGAGGGCAAGCCTGCTGTGGCGCCGCCGTTCCGGCGGTGCCACCGCTGGGCGCCGCAGGAGGCTGGCCCTTCCGCAACCGCAAGGTGTGGCAGGTCGTATTGCCGGACACCCTGGTCGTGGAAACCGATAGGGAGCACAGCGTGGGTACCAAGAAGACGGGCAAGGGCCGCCGCAAGGTCGGCCGCAAGAAGCGGCGGATGCGGGCCAAGATTCGGCATCGCAAAAAGTAAATCGGCCGGGCTCGCGACGCTCGTTTTCAGTCGCCAGTTCTTCCTCCCCCGCTGGGAAGCACGATCGGCTCTCCCCTCTCCCGAGTTCTCCATGGACGCGAACTCGGCCCCGCGGCTAAACTAATCTGCCGTGCGTGGAACTGCGGAGCGAGGGGGGCCTTCCCCCCGTGCCGCGTACCCGGGACGACCGGGTGGCCTCTTCGTCGGTGGTGTGGGCGAGCAAGTTGAGCGGCGGGTGGGCATGCGAGATCATTGGGCCACGACAGGTCGACAGCTGGGCAGCATCGCCTGGCGTTTCCAGAACCCCTGGGGCCGGCCTGCGGCAGGTACCTGGTCGGCCCCCGCCCCGGGAGGGCTTGGGGGACGAGCCGGGGGGTTCGAGCCGGGGGAGGGAGGGTCGCGGCTGGGCCGCCTGGAAGCCGTCCTGTTTCTGACCAGCGAGCCGCTGACCAGCCGCAAACTGGCTCAACTGGCCAGCCTCGCCGACGGGACCCAGGCTCGGACGCTCATCGCCCAGCTGAACCGATCATACGATCAGCGCGGCCGGGCCTACCGGGTCGAGGAGGTGGCCGGAGGCTATCAGCTGCGGACGCGGCCCGCATTTTCCCCCTGGATTCGCCGCATGGTCGGGGCCCCCCCGGAAATCCGCATGTCCGGGCCGGCCCTGGAGACCCTGGCCGTCGTGGCCTATCGCCAGCCGGTGCTGCGAGCGGAAATTGAGGCGATCCGTGGCGTCCAGTGCGGCGAGATTTTGCGACAATTGATGGAACGTGGTATGGTGCGCATCGCAGGTCGAGCCGACGAACTGGGCCGCCCCTTCCTGTACGGCACGACCCGTAATTTTTTGCAAGTCTTTGGCCTGCGCACTCTTGACGAATTGCCACGGGCCTCTATGCTGCGAAAATCGGAGGCTGAGCAGAACCTCCTCGCCGGCGACTCGCGACTCGACGAAACCGACCCGCACCCCACGTTAGCCCAGCCAGACGCAGGACTTTGCCCCGACGCAGACGACGAAGACTGGGAACCTGAAGACGAAGACGAGGACGAAGACGACGAAGACGACGAGGACGAGGACGACGAGGACGAGTAACCGCGCGACGACACGCCCCTCAGAAACGCGACCCCGCATCGACCCCACGCGCCGTGGTGAGAGAATGTCGGGGACCGTGACCAGCGATCAGGTTTAGCGACGTTTACAGGAGCGGTTTGGAACCATGAAAGCTACCTTGCCGGATACCCTGCCCCTTGATCTCAGCCATCCGTTTGTCGCGTCTCACGGCGAGCTGCCGGGGGTCGTGATGTACAGCGACGACGTGGACGAATATGACGACGAGGATCTGGATGACGAAGGGGAGTACGACGAAGACGATGGAGAGTACGACGAAGACGACTTCGAAGACGAAGAGTGGGAAGAGGTCGAAGAGGATTTGGACGACGACGGCGACGACTGGGACGACGACGACGACGACGACTGGGACGAAGAGGAAGAGGACTGGGAGTACGAAGACGAATGAACCGGGGCGGGCAGGTCCCTGGGGTTCATCAGCCCGCGGCGGGGGAGGCGATGGGACGCGCGGCGGCGGGTGGGGGTGGATCGGGCGGCCGCCTCCCATTGCCCAACGGCTCTAATCTTTACCAGCCGCTCCAATCCTTGCCCGCCGCTCCAATCTTTAACGGCTGCTCTAATCCGTGCCGGCGGCTGAACCTCTCCCCGGCCGCTCAACGATAGCTGGCCGCTTTGATTGCTCGCACCCGCTCTTCTAAGGCGCTTAACACCTCGAAGTCACTGGGGTGCGGCGAGGGAAAGGCGGGCCGTAAGGGAATGGGCACGTCATCCATGCGGTACACGGTGCCGCCCGTGTTGATCCCGTAGGTGGCCACCTTGAAGGCCACGGCGGCCGCGCGGGTGGTGGGGGTCTCCTTGGGGTCGAGCGCCACGTAGGGGATCTGAGCCAGGTGCTGGCGAGCGGCTTGTGAAAAATTGGCCATGGGGTCGCTGGCCACAATCAGGGCCGCGTCCGCTTCCCCCCGCCCCAGGGTATCGGCCGTGGTGTATTCCCCGGGGTTGAAACGGGGGTACCCTCGGGCCAGGTTCACCCCAAATTGGTAGCCGGTCCGCCAGGCAACCACGTTGTCCGCACCGGTGACGTTGCCATGGCCCCGGTTGGGCTTGGCGACAAACCGCGTGTGAGCGTTCATGTCGCGGGTCAAGGCCAGGAGGGCTTCGCTGTTGGCGTGCTTGCCGCGGGTCATCGTCAGTCCCATGCCAAAAAAGATGACCCCAAATTTGGCAGCCTTCATCCGCTGCATCAGGTCTTGCCAGGTTTCCAGGGGGATCCCGGTTTCGCGTTCCACCTGGTCGGCGTCCAACGGCAGATCGCGAGCCAGGGCGCGCAGGGTCCAGAGGGCCTCAAAATCTTTCCGAGGCTTGATCTGCAAGAAAATATCCGCCGCCTTGGCGCTCTTCGTTTTCCGCACATCCACGATCACGCAGGTCCGATCCTTTCGGCCCCGGGGTACGAACAGTCCCTTGGGCATCAAGCTGTACTTGGTGAAGTGCCGCGGATGACTTTCCGCCGGGTTGCTGCCCCAGAAGATGATCATGTCGCCCCGGTTGGCGACTTCGCCCAGGGTGCAGGTCACCTCGCCAACGCCCTGAAAGGCCATGCCGGACGGCCCGTGGCAGACGCTGGTGGTCGTGTCAATGTTGGCTCCGATCCAGTCGCCGATGGCCACGGCCTTCCGCTGCGCCTCGCACGGCGCGTCGCTCAGCCCGTACACCTGAGGGTATTTGGCGTTGCACAGAATTTCCGCCGCCCGCTCGATCGCGGCCTCCAACGTGGCCGGTTTGCCGTCCACGGTACAGCTGGGGCCCTCTTCGATATGGTGATTCAGAAACCAGGCCTTGCCCAGCACACACGCCCGCTTGGCCTCTGTGATCGTGTGTCCGTCGACTTTCAAATCGATGTCGTCGCAGACGCAACCGCAAAACGTGCAGGTGGCATCCTGGATGATCTGGATGCCGGGGGTGGCTGGCGAGGCGGATGTTGCAGAGGGAGTCGTCATGAGAGGAACCATGTGGGGGTAACGTTTCCCGCGGCCCACTTTGTGGGCCGGGCCGACCAGGCGCGGAAGATCCCGAACGGCCGCTTCAAATTTTTTCCAGTTGGACGTCCAGCCCTTTGCTGGTCGGCATCCCCGACCCGTGCGTGTCGGCCGCCATCAGCCGGCTGGACAAATCGCCGTAGGCGATGAACAACATCCCCGCCGGCAGCTCGTCTTTCTTGGCCCCCTCCACCGCCACTTCGATCTGCCCGGTCTCGTTGGTCAACCGCACCCGCTCCCCATTGCTCAACCCCAGACGTTCCATGTCCTCCGCCGCGACCAGGAGGGTGTTGATTTCGCGCTGGTAATTCTCCTCGAATTTTCCCTCGCTGATGCCACATCCCTGTTTGCTGGTCCGCCCCGGGATCAAAATAAAGGTTTCGCTGGTCACCTGTCGGTCCACCCTCCGCTGGCCAAACCCCGCTTTCGTCACCACCACCCGCCTCGGGGCGACCCCCATTATGTCTCTCCCTGCAGTCGGGGGCCAGTGCAGGCTGGTCGTTGCGGGGTCCCGCCGTCCGGCCGGCAGGGGATCGGCCTCGGCGGGAGGGGTTGAGCGGCGGGGTGGGGCGTTTTGGGGTGGGGCGTTTTCCCCGCCAGACCAGCTGGCTTGCCACAACGGGTGCCGCCCGCCTCCCACCACGTTCGGCTCGGCAACCCTGCCGGCCGCGGCTCGCCCGCGGGCCGCAGAAGGAGCCGATCGAGCGGGTCCCGGGGGCTTACCGCTTGCGAAACACGAACAGTTTTTGAGTGCCGTAGTCGCCGGCCGCGGGCAACTTGGCGCACCAGCGGTTCCAGTGCGAGGTGGGATCGGCGACCAGTTCTTCGCGGTCCAGCAGTTGGGCCAGCAGCGGCTTGATCACGCGGGTCCCGACAAAATAGCTGCTGGCAAAATTCACCAGCTCGACCAGCTCCGCCTCGTCGGCCAGCGCCTCGCAAACGGCTTCTTCGTCCAGGTAGCGGTTGAAGTCGGGTTCGGGGATGGGGGGCAGACCCCATTCGGCGCGGAGCGCGTTCAGCTGGCGATGGCCCTGAACGGTGGCTTCGGACAGTAACAGCAGTCCGCCTGGGCGCACCGTGCGAGCCGCTTCTTGTAGGCCCCGCACCTGGCTGGACCAGCTGTCCAGGTTGATCACCACGCGAATCACGACCGTTTTGTCGAACGAGGCGGGGGGCAGTTCCAGGTCGGTGATGTCACCCACGGCGAACTGGACGCGCCGCTGAAGGGGGGGATCCAGTTCCTGGCGTTGGCGCTGAGCCTGGCGGATCATTTCCGGCATGTAGTCCACGCCGAAGATCGAGATCGCTTTGCGGCGGGCCAGTTCCAGGGTGGAAAAGCCGTTGGCACAGCCGATATCCAGCACGCGATCCCCCCCCTCCAACCGCTCGGCAATCTGCTCGATTTCCAGCCCGATCACCTGGCCGTCGGACCAGGACGCCCGGTGGCTGGTGCCGTGTTGCTGGGCCTGCTGGTCCCAAAACGTGCGGATCTGACCCAGATCAAATTTGGCAGGTGGCATTCGGACTGTGGACATGGCAGACTCCCTTCTTTCGTAAAAAGCGACATTTGCCCTGGGTGCGGGACATCCCGCGGGCCTGGGGCTTGCTGTTTTCCCTCGCGGGACCCTTTCCTACGCCGCCTTGCGCGTGACTTGCCGGCCGCGGAGGAAGCACCGGATCTCGTCCACCACCCGCTGCTGTTCCTGGCGCGTGATTTCGAAGTAGAAGGGGAGCCGTAACAGGCGAGCGTGTACATCCTCGGTCACCGGCAAATCCCCTTCCCGGTAATCGAAACTCTTTCCGACCGGCGAGAGGTGCAGCGGCACGTAGTGGAACACGGCTTGGATACCGCGGCTGAGCAGGTGTTCCAACAGCCGGTCGCGCGTCTCGCCGTCGGGCAGCAGCAGATAAAACATGTGAAAATTGCTGTGGCATTCCGCCGGGATGGAGGGGCGCTGCAAAAGGCCCGCCCGCTGCAGCTCTTCCAGCTGAAAGCTGTAAAAGGCATAGATCTGCCGCCGACGCTCGGCAATCGCGTCCATCATTTCCAGCTGCCCATACAGAAAGGCACACACGATTTCGCTGGGTACGTACGAGCTGCCGATGTCGACCCAGGTGTATTTGTCCACTTCGCCGCGAAAAAACTGGCGGCGGTTGGTCCCCTTGTCGCGGATGACCTCGGCCCGCTGGATGAACTGGGGATCGTTGATCGCCAAAGCTCCCCCTTCGCCGCAAATGTAATTCTTTGTCTCGTGAAAGCTGAACGTGCCCAGGTGGCCGATCGATCCTAAGGACTGGCCGCGGTAAGCGGCGTTGACGCCTTGAGCGGCATCTTCGATGACCCACAGGTTTTGTCGAGCGGCGATCTGCATCAGCCGGTCCATGTCACAGCTGACCCCCGCATAGTGCACAGGCATAATCGCCCGCGTCGCGCTCGTCACGGCGGCCTCCACCAGCCGTTCGTCCAAATTCAAGGTGTCCGGCCGCACATCGACAAAGACCGGCTTGGCACCCATGCGGCAGACGGCCGAAGCGGTCGAGACGAAAGTGTACGAGGGAAGGATCACCTCGTCGCCCGGTTCCAGCTCGCACAACGCCGCCGCCATCTCCAACGCAGAAGTGCAGGAAGGCGTCATCAGGATCCGACCAATCCCAAAGCGTTCCTCCATCAGCCGAGCACAACAGCGCGTAAAATGACCGTCGCCGCTGATGTTGCCCAGCGCGACGGCCTGAGCGATATAGTACAATTCCTTGCCGGCAATGAACGGCTTGTTGAACGGGATGCTGGACACGGCAGCACTTCCTTGTGCGAGTGGCCAATCCGCTGAATCCCTAAAACGAACTCAGCGGCGACGCCGAAAAGTTATCACAAGGGGATGGCCCCACCAACAGCACTCATGCAAGGCTGGCGGTGCTAGCATGCCAGCGGCAGACCCCCATGGAACATAACCCTGACCCACATCAGACCTCCGCGACAGACGACCCCGATGCCAACTCGGGCGCGGCACCTCCCGAACTGCCGCACGTCGTGATCCTGACCCTCCTCTTCGAAGGGGGCCTCGTCCTGCTGGCACTGGGCTTGGGCGAACTGGCGCACTTCTGGCCCCTGCAAACCTTCCCCACCCACGGGGAGGGGATCCGCCAGGGGCTCATGATCGGGACCCTGGCCACCCTCCCCCTCCTGCTGGGACTGGTGGTCATCGACCGCTATCCGCTGGGCCCCTTCGCGGATCTGAAACGCGTCGTCGAGGACCTGATCCTGCCGATGTTTCGCGGCGTCAGCCTGCTCAGCCTGGCCTTGATCAGCCTCCTGGCCGGCCTGGGCGAGGAAATGCTCTTTCGAGGACTGCTGCAAGGCGGCCTGGCCGAACTGCTCAGCCCCCGCCTGGGTCCCACCGCTGCCGCCGTCGTGGCCCTCCTGACCGCCAGCCTCATCTTCGGCCTCGTGCATCCCATCACCCGGCTGTACGCCCTCCTCTGTTTCCTCATCGGGATCTACCTCGGTTACCTCTGGATCCACACCGGCAATCTCCTGGCACCGATCGTCACCCACGCCCTTTACGATTTCTTCGCCCTGGTCTACCTGACCCGCGGTGGAGGCCTGGCGGCGGGGGGGAAGGGGGAACCTGGCCAGGGCCCGCCCCAGCCGGAGGGGCCGGCGCCGGGGGGGCCGCTCGAGGACTAAGGCCGCATTTTTTCCCGCACCAGGCCGGCGATCGTCTGGCCGATGCTCAGCGAGGCCGTGGCCGCCGGCGACGGCGCGTTCAAAACGTGGATCGCCCGCTCGCCGTGCTCGATATGGAAATCGTCGACCAGCCGACCGTCGGGCGCGACGGCTTGAGCCCTCACGCCGGCACCGGCGGGGTGCATGTCGCGGGTGGTAATCTCCGGGACCAGCCGCTGCAATTCCGCGACAAAGGCCTGCCGGAAGACCGAACGGTACATTTCCCCCAGGCCCATCACTCCATAACGCAAGCTCAACCGAGCAAACCCCGGGTAGGTGAACGTGTCCCAAGCGTCCCGCCAGGCAAAGGACAGCTTGCGGTAGCCGTGTCGAGCCAGGGCCAGGACCGCGTTGGGCCCCGCCTCCACTCCCCCCTGGATCATCCGCGTAAAATGGACCCCCAGGAAAGGAAACCGCGGATCCGGGACCGGATAGATCAGGTTGCGGACCAGCGAGATCCGATTGGCGTTCAAGGCATAATACTCGCCCCGGAAGGGAATGATCCTCAGCCGGGGACGCATCCCGCACAGTCGAGCCACGCGATCTGAATGCAAACCGGCACAGTTGATGAGGAACTTGCAGCGGACCTCGCCCCCCGTGGTGCTCAACACCAGCTGGCCGCCGTCGTCCGCCACCGCGGTCAAGCGATGATCGGTTTGGATGTCCGCTTCGTTTTCGGCCGCCAGCTGGGCCAACTGATGGGCGACCGCCACGAAGTCGACAATCCCGGTCTGCGGTACGTGCAGACCGGCCAGTCCCACGGCATGCGGTTCCAGCTCGGGGATTTCGGCAGGGTTCAACCACCGCAGGCCCAGCAACCCGTTGGCCATCCCCCGCTGGTGTAACTGTCCGAGCGGTTCCAGTTCGCGCGGCCGCGTGGCCACGACCACTTTGCCGCATTGCTGGTGGGGAATCCCATATTCGGCACAGAACCGGTACATCGCCTCGCGGCCGGCGACGCAATTGCGGGCCTTGCTGGAACCGGGACGATAATACAGCCCGGAATGGATCACGCCGCTGTTGTGACCGGTTTGGTGAGCGGCCAGGTGGCGTTCGGCCTCCAGGACCAACAGCGACCACCGGCGGTCCTCGGACAGCGCCCGGGCCACCGCCAACCCCACAATCCCGCCCCCAATGATGGCGATGTCGTAACGAGTGGCTGGCACGAGTGGTCCGTGTTTGAGGAGGCAGAGTTTCGAATCGGTGGTGCGGGCTGCAGATGGAAGATAGAAGGTGCCGGGGGGCAGGTCGAGCCCCCGGGGGGATGGGCCGGCGGCTGCGGGTCAACGGCAGCTACGGGCTTTCGGCAAAGTGAACGCGAAAACACATGTCGTACGAGCCGACCGATGCGCGGCCAGGATTGTAGAGCAATTGTCCCCAATTGCTCCTGCCACAGAAAACCGTCCTGGCGTGCCGCGACGGCTGTCCCGCCCCGCGGCCCGACCGGCACTCCACACTTTGCCGTCTCCACCTCGGCCAGGAGCAATTGAGACAATTGCTCTACACTCTCGTCCACCACCGTTTTTAGTGTAGAGCAGAGAGTGAAAAAGGACAGGCACAATGCATCGCTGCGCGCGGATGCGAGCAAATGATGCCTGTCCTTTTTGCCCCCTTTTTGCCCCGCGGCTACGGGTTTTCGGCAAAGTGAACGCGAAAACACATGTCGTACGAGCCGACCGATGCGCGGCCACCCGGGTAGGGATTGTTCTTGGCATAATAAATGCCACGGGCACCGGTTAACTCCCACGTGTAGACCGCGCCTTTCTGGACTGGCAGCGGTTTTTCCAGGGGGAACGCCGTCCAAGGTCCCCCGCCGCGGGAGGGCGACTCCCAGACCTGCTGGTGAAGTTTCTGGCCACCCACGCCTTCCCCCTGGTACAGCATCAATTTTCCCTGGGAACCGCCGTAGACATTCGCCCGAATCTCGATTTTTTCAATCACGCCCTCCACCTTGGCCGTGAACGATTGCCAGGGCTTGATCAGCACATGATCGTGGCTGATCTCCTGTTGGATCAGGAACGGATCTTCAGGTTCGGCAGCCAACGGCTCAAAAGGTTTCCCTGGCTCTGCGACCTCGATCTCCCAGATCCGCAGGGTGCCGTCGTACCCGCCCGACGCGAACCGTGTCGGGTCGACCGGCGAGAAGCAGATCTCTACCGGTTTTTGTCCCACGTTGTTCAGGGTCAGCGGCACCTCACCCGTATTGGCATTGACCAGGTGCAGCTGGTCGCTGTCCAGCGTCGCGGCGGCAATCCATTTCCCGTCGCTCGAGCTGTCGGCACCCAGCACCCGGGCATGCAGGTCGGCCAACTTGCGGGTCTTTTGCCCAGAGGCCACGTCGTATTCGAAAATCGCCGTCGCATTGCCGGCGGTAAACAGACGTTTGTCGTCGGCAGAAAAGCAGACGCAATACAGATTCGTACTGGACGTGGGCAACGTGTGGATGACCTCCCGCGTGGCCATGTCCCATAACAACGCGGTTCCGGCCCAGCTGATCGTCGCCAGCTTGCTGCCGTCGTGGCTGAGCCGCATGCCCCACACGTGGTGCGTGTGTTCGTGGTACGCGGCCAGATGCTTGCCGCTGTGGGCATCCCAAAAGTCGACCATCTCTTTCGAGCTGCCGGTGATCAGCAGGCGGCCATCCGCATTGAAGGTGGCCGACTGAAATCCGTACGCGCGATTATTTCCCTGGTGCAGGAAACCCAGATTGCGTCC
>CAYFZZ010000373.1:0-3207 GCA_964347545.1 uncultured Planctomycetaceae bacterium
GCCTTCCAGGGGGAGTGAAGAATGGTGAATGGTGAAGAGTGAAGAGTGAATGGTGAATGGTGAATGGTGAAGAGTGAATGGTGAATGGTGAATGGATCACGCATCCCGCACCCCATCACTCCATCACCCCATCACCCCATCACTCTTTCTTCACTCTTCACTCTTCCCTCGCCGCTGTCAAGCGGATGGGGAGGGATTCGAACCCCCGGTACGGTTTCCCGTACAGCAGTTTTCAAGACTGCCGCCTTAGACCACTCGGCCACCCATCCTCGCCGCACATCTCCTCCCGCTCGGTCGGTATCGAGCCCGGGGGGGATGTTCAGCGCTAGAATAGCGGCCGGGTTGGCGGGCGAGCAAGGTGGTGGGCTGGCCGATCGGGGTGGGCCAATTCCCGCCTTGTGGCCAGCCGGTACAATGAGTTGGAGACCGCGGCGCTGCCCGCGGCCGCGCGGCCAGGGGGGTCGTCGTCCGCTGGGCCGGCAGGGTCCCTGGGAAAGCACCCTCGTATGACACGACTTCTTCGCCGGACCTTGCTCTGCGGGCTGCTGCTGGCCGCCCTGACCGCTCTGGCCGTCGCGGCCGACTGGTGGATTGCCGTCCCCGCCGAGGTCCAGCCCACGTACGTGGGCCGGGAAACGTGCGCCGCGTGTCACCAGCAGCAGTTCGACCAGTGGCAGGGTTCGCATCACGACCTGGCCATGGACCTGGCCACGCCCCAAACGGTGCTGGGCAATTTCGAGGACCAGCAGCTCACTTATCTGGGCCGCACCTCCCGCATGTTTCGCCGCGACGGCAAGTATTTCGTCAACACCGAAGGGCCGGACGGCCAGCCGCACGATTTCGAGGTCAAGTACGTGTTTGGGGTGGACCCCTTACAGCAGTACCTGGTCCAGTTTGACGACGGCCGCGTGCAGGTCCTGCGGGAATGCTGGGACACGCAAGCCGGCCGCTGGTTCTATCAATACCCTCCCGACCTCCGCGACGAACGGCTGCAGGCGGACGATCCCTTGCACTGGACGGGCAGCCTTAGCAACTGGAACCACATGTGTGCCAAGTGCCATTCCACGGGGGTGGAAAAGAACTACAACCCGCACACCGACCGCTTTGACACGCAATTCACGGAAATCGACGTCAGCTGCGAGACCTGCCACGGGCCGGGCAGTCTGCATGTCCAGCTGGCGACCAGCAAGAGCCTTTTCTGGGACCGCCACCATGGCTATGGGTTGCCGCGGCTGAAGTCGGAGGAAACGAAAACCGAGATTGAAAGCTGTGCTCTGTGCCATTCGCGGCACCGGCAAGTCTATCCCGGCTGGACGCCGGGCCACGAACTGCTGGACTACCTGGCTCCCTCCCTGCTGGAAGAACCGTTGTACTACCCTGACGGGCAGATCCTGGACGAGGTCTATGTGTACGGTTCTTTTGTGCAGAGCAAGATGCACGCCAAGGGGGTCCGTTGCACCGACTGCCACGATCCGCACACAACGCGGCTGAAACACGAGGGGAACCAGGTCTGTACTTCCTGCCACCAGCATCCCGCCGGCAAATACGACGTGCCCGCTCACCATCATCATCCCGTCGGCAGCTCCGGCGCCTCGTGCGTCGCCTGCCACATGCCGTCGCGGCACTACATGATTGTCGATCCGCGGCGGGATCACAGTCTGCGGGTCCCGCGGCCCGATCTGTCGGTCCAGCTGGGGACCCCCAACGCCTGTACCGCCTGTCACCTGGACACCAGCCAGTCGGACCAGCACGAACATTACCAGGACTGGCTGGCAGCGGCCGGCAGCGGCGACGCGGCGGCCGCGGCGGAAATCCAGCGGGTTGATCGCTGGTGCGCCGACGCCGTCCAACGCTGGTACGGCGACTCGCCGCAGCGAAAACCCCACTACGCCCTGGCCCTGGCCGCCGCTCGAGCGGGCCAGCCGGAAGCCGAAGAACTGTTGACGCAACAACTGCGGGATCGGGAGACGCCCGGCATCGTGCGGGCCACGGTCGTCGCCGAACTGGCTCGGCTGTCCACCTCCAGCAGCCAGGGCCTGGTCGTGGAGGCCCTGGCCGACGCCGATCCCCTGGTCCGGGCCGCGGCCGCCGCAGGGTTGCAGGGGATGGGTTTGTCGGCGGAGGAACGGGCTCAAGCCCTCACGCCGCTGCTGGACGACCCCGTCCGGCTGGTCCGCACCGAGGCCGCTCGAGTGCTGGCCGCCGCGCGGAACCACGTCCCGCCCGACCGCCAAGAGGCTCTGCTGGCCGCCCTGGACGAATATCGGACGGGCCAGCTGGCCGATCGCGACCAGGCCGCGGCCGAAATGAACCTGGGCAACCTGGCCGAAGACCTGGGGCAGACGCGGCAAGCCATCCGCCACTACCAGACGGCCCTGGCTCGGGACGACCACCTGGCCACCGCCCGCTTCAATCTGGGGCTGCTCTACACCCGCCAGGGCCAGTACGACCTGGCGGCTGAGCAGTACCGCTATCTGGTCGATCATCTGCCGACCGCACCGCTGCTGGACCGCGAGCGGCAACCGCTGTTGGCCCTGGCCCACCACCGCCTGGGCCTGGTCCTGGCGATGCAGGAGAATTTTGCCGAGGCCGAAACGCACCTGCGGGAGGCGGATCGGCTGCAGCCCGACCGGTTCGATTTCCTGTACACCTTGGGGGTCTTCTACCTGCAGACCGGTCGGTGGGAAGAGGCGGCCGGGGCTGCCGGGCGACTACGAGCTCGATTTCCCGACGACCCGCGGGCGGAGGTCCTGTTGCAGGACGCGCGGCGCCGGCAGCCGCCGGGCAGCTAGCGGGTGGCCAAACCACGGCGCCGCGGGACCCGTTCCCGCCTCCTTTCGGTGCCTTGGCGGGTATTGTATTTTGTGGTTTGTAATTTTTAGTTTGCCGTTTGGAGAGCAAAAGATTCAAAAGATTGTAGAGCAATTGTCCCAATTGCTCAGCGAACCACCCCGGGTTGTCCGCCAGAGTTCCCTCAGTTCCATCCCGAACCGCCGGGACGGGAGCCGGTCAGGGTGAGCGGGAAGGCAGCCCCACCACCGCAGGCAGAGGATTGATGATTGATGATTTGCGATTGTTGATTTGCGAAGGGGCAGGCACACAGCAACCTGGGGTTTGACTTCAACAATCAACAATCGATCGCTAGTCGCGAGGATGCGCCACGCGGCGGTGTTAACCATGGCGGAACAGGCAACGTGATTCGACGCG